>CALIOE010000168.1 GCA_938044775.1 uncultured Rhizobiaceae group bacterium | reverse complement strand
AACGGCTGGGTCGATATATTCAATGCTGATGCAGACTTCACAAGTTTTCTTGAGAAACAAGAAGAGCAAATTGGCGGCCTCATGAAAGAGCTTGGATTCCTCTAGGCTTAAGATCGCCATCGCATTACGATTTTGAAGATGCCGGGTTAGTGCTTCTAGCCCGGCGTTTTTGTCTTCTGCTCTGACGGCGCCGCTGCTTGCCGGCCGGACATCACTTGGGAAAGAAAAATGAGCCTGTCTAAAGACCGCATAGGCGGCATTCTGATTTTGCTGTTCTGCCTGATCTATGCCTGGCAGAGCCAGAACATCAAACTGCTGCCCTTCCAGCTCAACTCAGCGTTTCATGCTCGCACGGTTCCCGAGGTCCTTGCGGTACTTGGTGTCGGCCTTTCGCTGCTGGTCATCGTCTTCCCCGGCACGGGAGAAGGCGTCAAATGGCGCGAGCTGAACTGGCCATTGGGTCTGTCATTTCTGGTTTTGATGTCGGCCTATGGTCTGGCCGTGCGCCCGGCAGGTTTTTTGCTCTCCACGTCCCTGTTCCTGATGGTCGGTTTCGCCATGTTGGGCGAACGCAACATTGCCCGCTTATTGCTGGTTGCCGTGCCTTTGGTTGTGGCCTTCTGGGCGCTGATGAACTACGGGCTCAGTGTCTTTATTGATCCCCTGCCCTCGTTCCTGAGGAGTTGAGACCATGCTGGACGGAATTCTCATTGGGCTTGCTACCGCCTTTACACTCCAGAACATCGCTTTCGTGATCATGGGCTGCCTGGTCGGCACCTTCATCGGCATGCTGCCCGGTCTGGGTCCCATGTCGGCGATTGCGCTGATGATTCCCATCGCCGCAAGTCTGGAGCCTTCGGCCGGTATCATTCTCATGGCGGCGGTCTATTACGGAGCCATTTTTGGAGGCTCAACTTCGTCCATTCTGATCAACGCCCCAGGGGTGGCGTCGACCGTTGCCACCTCTTTTGACGGCTACCCGATGGCAAAATCCGGAAAGGCCGGCAAGGCCCTCGCGATTGCAGCCTACTCATCCTTTTCTGGTGGCGTGATTGCGGCCCTGCTTCTGCTGGTTTCCGCCCCGTACCTCGCTTCAGTGTCACTATCGTTTCAATCGACCGACTATTTCGCCTTAATGGTACTGGGTCTGTCTGCGGTTGCTGCTTTTGCCGGCAAGGGCGAAGTGCTGAAAGCACTGTTGATGACAGTGGTTGGCCTGATGCTCTCAACCGTGGGAACCGACCAGACGGTCGGCGTTCCGCGCTTCACACTGGGGATGCTCGACCTGGTAGACGGTATCTCGTTCCTGTTGCTGGTCATGGCGACTTTTGCCCTCTCAGAAGCCTTAATGGCCATCATCAAAAAGGTCGACGAAGGCAAGCGCGACGAAGAGCGTCGTGCGGCGTCGCAGCTGGGCTCTATGGCGGTCACAAAGGAAGAAGTGAAGGAGATGGTGCCGGTCATCGGTCGTTCTTCCGTGCTTGGGTTTCTGATCGGCGTGCTTCCTGGTGCCGGTGCGACAATCGCCAGTTTTCTTGCCTATGGCACAGAGCAGCGCATTGCCGGCCCCGAAAAGGGAAAACTTTTCGGCAAAGGATCGGTGCGCGGGCTTTCCGCCCCGGAAACCGCCAACAACGCCGCCGCTACCGGTTCTTTCGTGCCGCTGCTGACGCTGGGCATTCCAGGGTCGGGAACAACAGCGATCATGCTGGGCGCTTTGATCGGATACGGCATCCAACCGGGACCGCGCCTCTATATCGACCAGCCCGACGTGTTCTGGTCTGTGATTATCTCAATGTGGCTGGGCAACATCATTCTGCTGGTCCTGAACCTGCCGCTGATCCCTTACATCGCACGGGTTCTGGCCATCCCGGCCCGCTTCCTGCTGCCGCTGATCCTGTTTTTCTCGTTGATCGGCGTCTACTTTGTTTCATTCAACACATTCGACATTCAGTTGATGGTCTTGTTTGGGCTGGCTGCAACGATCCTGCGGCTTCTGTCATTCCCAATGGCACCCATGATCCTCGGGTTTATTCTGGGTGGCATGATGGAGGAAAACCTGCGCCGCGCGCTTCTGATCAACAACGATTCATGGTCATTCCTGTGGAACCGACCGTTGACGCTGGCCATCCTCCTGATAGCTGCTGCATGTCTCTTCGTCCCCGTCCTGATACCGATGTTCAAAAAGATGCGGAAGGACACGAAGGCGACTTCTGCTTCGGCGGATTGAGGCGGCATGCCTGTTCATGGCCTTGGCGACGACGCACGACACTCAGATCCGGAGCTACGTGAACACTTGTCAGTCTTGCGGGAGTAAATCCCGCACATTTTCCTCCAATGAGTGTCGTTTGAATCCGTATTGCCGCTTCAGCGTAAGGTAATCTGTCCAGGCCTGACGCCGATCGACAGATGCACTCACTTTGCCCGCCAGCATGACATTCTTGGACGTGTGCTCAAGAGCGGTGAATTCGAGGAACTTCACTTCGTAGCCAAGCGCGGTCAGCAACAATGCACGGCAGACATCCGTGACGATATCAGCCTGCCGTCGCCGCATCAGCGGAAAAGCATTTATCAGATCGAACCCATTGCGGGCCTCACCCATTTGAGCAGCGATTTCGGCCTGGCAGCATGGCGCGCAGAAGAAATATTTCATATTGGAGCGCAGGCCCAGCGCTAGCGCATCGTCGGTCGCCGTGTCGCAGGCATGAAGGGCAATCAAGACATCCAGATCACCTGAGCCATCCTTATGAATGCGGGCGTTCTTGAACTGCAAGCCGTCGAAACCCAGACTTTGCGAAATTTCGTTACAGAGATCGATCACATTGGCCTTCAGGTCGATGCCGAGAGCCTGCGGTTCCTGCCCGGCGCGTGACCTCAAATAGTCGTAAGCCGCGAAGGTCAGATAACCTTTGCCGCAACCAAGATCGAGAAGTGTAACCGGCGACTCCGCGGAATCCACAAAGTCACGCATATCGCGGTCAATGATTTCGACAAAATTGGCGATCTGCCTGAACTTGCCATAGTGTTTTTTGTTCACTTTGCCGGCGTCGTTGGTCACGCCGAGCCCCCTAAGATAAGGTCGGTCTTCACGCAGCACGTAGTTTTTGGGCTTGTTGTGGGTCTTTACCTGACCCTTCATGCTGGCCCTGGATTTGTAGAGCCGTGGCTCCTGCTTGCGGTTCTCCGAATAGTGCAGGTCGTATTCCTCAGTGCAGAGTGTTGCGGCACGAAATGGAGAAATCTCCGGACCGGCCATCTTGAGATACAGAGCTTCCGTGTCGAGCTCAGATGTTTCTTCCTTCGAAGTTCGGTTGTCGCTGTAGCACACAAATTGCCGCCTGCCGCCGACAACAAGTTCAAACTTCGCCTTAAACTTGTTGTCCCCCTTGCCGCGCGAACTGAAGACGGCCCGTTTGAATGAACCTGAAGCGAGCGCTGCGCGGCAATCCTCCAGAAATTGAGCCTGCTCGGGATTGTTCATGCCTGGATGGTCCGCTTTTGGATTGCAACTCGCCTTTGGATGGATGCACTTTTTGCCCAAACAGCCCATTCAGCTCTTGAATGCAAGCGCAGAGGTGCCGGGCCCGTTGTGACGATTGATTCCTGCTTCCAAATGGGCCATCCACAATTGAACACAACAACAGCAATGCGGGTGCCAAAATTCATATCGTCGACAACCCCTACCGTGGAACCGGCATCGGCGGTGTTTTACAGGATGTGCCGTATCCGAGTACCAATGCGCGCGGCCCTGGTGACATGCTGCAGCTCTGTCCGGCCTTTTTGACTTCGCCGTTGGTGGAGAGCGCCATTCTGGCAGAAGCATTTGGAATTGGCGCACTCCTCATCAAAGATGAGCGTGCACGCATGGGACTGGGCAGCTTCAAGGCACTCGGCGCTGCTTATGTCATTGCTGTTGATGCGATGGCCAAGGCGGATGATGATCTGTCTCGTGCCCTGAATGGCGAAACCTATGTCACCGCCAGTGCTGGCAATCACGGCATGTCGGTGGCGGCAGGAGCTGCCATTTTCGGGGCTAAGGCCGTGGTCTATATTGCCGAGACGGTGCCGCAGTCTTTTGCCCAGAGGCTTGCGGCTAAGGGCGCCACCGTCGTGCGCCAGGGAGCTGACTATGCAGCAAGCATGTCGGCAGCACTCGATGCAGCAACGACAAACGGATGGCACCTGTTGTCGGACAGTTCCTGGCCTGGTTATCTCGACGTTCCCCACCGTTTGATGGAAGGCTATCTGCAGCTGGCAGAGGAGACTGTTGATGCAATTGTTGAACCACCGAGTCACATTTTCCTTCAGGCCGGCGTTGGTGGATTTGCAGCAGCGGTTGCTGCATTGCTACGTGAACGCTGGAAAGATGCGCCCCGCATAGTGGTGGTGGAACCCGACGCCGCGCCGGCGCTGCAGGCCAGCATCACAGCAGGAAAGCCGACTATCTGCACCGGTCCGGTATCAACCATGGGGCGGCTCGACTGCAAGGAGCCGTCACTGATCGCTCTGAAGGGACTGGCACGGGATGCCGATCAGTTCGTGACGATTTCCGACCAGCAGGTAAACGCTGTCCTGCCACTGCTGAAACAAGCGGGGCTGGAAACAACACCCTCTGGTGCAGCCGGCCTTGCCGCTCTTCACGTTGCACAAGATGTCGGTGGCGGAGCACTTGGCCTCGATAAGAATGCACGGGTACTGACCTTCATCACAGAATGCGCCGAGTGATGAACACACCTGCCCCACCGCCCCGTGGATTCGACGACACGGAGTTCAAAGGGCGGGTGGCCCGGGCACAGAAAATGATGCATCAGGCAGGGCTTGACGCGCTGCTGCTCACTACGGAAGCCGACATTCGATACTTTACAGGCTTTCTCACGCGGTTCTGGGAGAGCCCCGCCCGGCCGTGGTTTGTTGTTGTACCGGCCGAGACCGCGCCAGTGGCAATTATCCCGTCAATCGGCTCGATTCTTATGGAGCAAACCTGGATTGACGACATCCGAACCTGGGTTTCGCCTGACTATGAGGGAGAAGGCATGGCTCTGTTGGGCGACTCGCTGCGCCAGATCGCAGGTCAATCAGGTCGTGTGGGAATACCAAAGGGCCCCGAATCAAGCCTGCGCATGCCGCTCGAGGATTTTGAAGCGCTGACAACATCCATCGCACCCGCGCGAATTTGCAGCGATTCAGGGATCGTCCGGAAGCTCCGCATGGTGAAATCTGAGGCGGAGATAGCGAAGATCAGGCACGCTTGCTGCATTGCCGCTCAGGCCTTTGAACAAGTCGGAACCTTCGCCCACGAAGCAACGCCGCTGAGCGAAGTCTTTCGGCGCTTCCAGATGGCTTGCCTGGAGGCCGGTGCTGACTGGGTCTCCTATCTGGCCGGTGGTGCGGGGCACAGCGGATATCACGATGTGATATCGCCCGCCGGCCCGACCCCGCTGCAACGGTCCGATATCCTCATGCTCGATACCGGGCTGGTCTGGGACGGGTATTTTTGTGACTACGACCGAAACTTCGCAATCGAAGAGAAGATGCAAGCCGATCAGTCACATCACAACAGGCTGATGGACGCTGTAGATGCCGGAGCCGAAGCAGCCAGACCGGGTGCAACGGCATCAGATGTTCACAGGGCTATGGACCGTATTCTCGGCGGCGCAGAAGGCAGTGGCCATGCCAGTCGACTGGGCCACGGCCTGGGAAGCCAACTCACCGAATGGCCCTCGTTTACCGCCGGCGACCAAACTCCGCTTGAAGAAGGCATGGTTGTCACATTGGAACCCTGTCTGGCAACTGGTGACGGACGCATCATGGTACACGAGGAAAACGTGGTAATCAGATTGGGTGGCGTGGAGTATCTGTCACCGAAAGCCAGCCGCAACCTGGATGTGATTTAAGAGATGAGCGACTTTAGCTACTCGACTGACACGGATGCCAATGGAGCAAAGCAACTTGGCCTGATTGTCCTGCAAAGCGACGAGACAATTGAAGATGATTTTCGACGTATGTTCGCCCCGTCAGATGTGTCATTACTGGTAAGTCGCGTTCCCAGCAGTTCGGAAGTCACGCAGGACACGCTCGCGCAAATGCAGTCCACGCTCCCGGCCGCAGCTGGTCTGTTTCCTCGCCCAGTGAACTTTGACGTTGTCGGCTACGGTTGCACATCCGGCACATCCGTGATTGGCGCTCCGCAAATCAACCAATTGGTGCGTAGCGGATGCACAACTGCTCAAGTTACAGAACCGGTGAGCGCTCTCCTGGCGGCCTGCCGTCATCTCGGCCTGCAACAAATTGCATTTCTCTCACCCTATATTGAAAGTGTCTCAGACACGTTGCGAAGCGTCATTGCTGAAAGTGGCGTAGAAATCCCTGTCTTCGGATCGTTCAACGAATCCCGGGAGGAAATGGTGGCGCGAATGGATCGGAAATCTGTGCGCGATGCTGCAATCGAGCTTGGTTCTGCGCGCGATGTCGACGCGGTTTTCCTATCTTGCACCAATCTGAAAACCATGGACGTAATCGCCGACATTGAGGCAGAGCTGTCTATGCCGGTCCTGTCGAGCAATCTGGTTCTGGCCTGGCACATGGCTCGCCTGGGAGGAATACCGTTGAAAGGCAGCCCGTCGGAAACACTGCGGCATTAAAGACTGAACGCTGTTCACGTCCTGCGAGCGACCCATTGCACAATGTCTGTCGCCATTTCGTCAAACGCCGCATCAATTGCAGCCACATAAGCCGCCGCCCCGCTTCCAACAACGTTGGCACGGGCACGGAATATGCGGGTCTCGCGCACGAGGCCCGACTTGTCGGCCAACAGCTTTATGGACATTTCGATTAGGGCAACGGCCGGTCCGTCGGTTGAAATCTCAAACTTGCGCAGATCGCTTACCAGTTGATAATCGATCACCAGACCGTCGCCTGGTTTTGCTGTTGCGCCCGTTGCAGCGCTGTTTTCAAACGACTCCACCAGTTTCGCCTGCACCAGTTTGGGTACATTGTCCGTCCATTGAGCACCGCCGAGATAAGTGACCACCGCCGGAGATGGTTTTACGATCAGGCGGTCGCTGTCGATCGATTTCAGCGACGTTGGCAGTTTTACGAGTATTTGGGCACGTGTTCCTCCACGCACTCCGGATATGGTTTGCGGAGCAGACAGATCGTAGGTTTCGCGGGGCGAAGATTGCGGCTTGACCAGCGCACACGAACTCACAATTCCCAGCGCCAGAATTGCGGCTGCAAGCCTGCCCGTGCCCCCCAATCCTGATAAATGCCGCCGCATAACATCAACCCCATGATGGCCCTGGATCATCAACGCCGCGGTCTGCCGGAAGAACTTTCGCGCACACGTGAACCTCCGGCACCCGTAATCAATGAAGAAGGGTTGTCTTCGAGATTTCTGATAACACGGTCAATCCGGCTGAGCGACTGCCGGGCGTCGTTTATCAACGTTTGAGTGTTGGAGAGCCCGCGGTCCGTGAATCGGGAAATGCCGCGTGTCACCTCGGCTACGCGCGCATCCAGATTGCGCGCCGTGCGCTGAAACTGCTGCAGTGTTGCCCGAGCATCGCTTACCAGACCATCTGCCTCATCAGAACCCAGCAAATTGCTGGCCTGCTCGAGTACGGCATCGACACGCTTGGTTGACTCATTCAGCCTTGCAGTCAGTTCAGATGCATCCGTGATGATTTTTTCAACGTCATCGCCCCGTTTCCCCAATCGCGAAGTCACTTCGGAGACATCGGAAACAACCTTTTGTGCGCCCTGTGCTGCTCCACTGATATTGTCTACAGCAGAGTTGACCTTTTCGGTGTCAATCGCAGCCAACAATGTCGACACGCTCTTGCTGGCATCGCCAAGATCGGAAACCAGCCTGGACACCTGCTGTTGATCGATCCCTGCCATAAAGCTGCGGGCGCTGGAGGCGGTTGCTGAGACGTCATCAAGCGTCTTGCGTACGGTTTGAGTATCGACCGCGGCCAGCAATTCCTCGGCGCGAGCTGTGGATTTGCGAATACTCGCGAGCACTTCAGCGACCTCCCCCGCATCGGTTGCGTCGACAATTCCCTCGACTTTGGCAAGAGTGACGTTCAATTTCTCAGAGAACTCGCCAAACTCGACTGCGGTCTGGCTGACCGAGGCAACCAGCTCGGCGATCTTTTCGCGCTGCTCTACGAGTGACGTCGAAAACTGAGCAACATTGTCCACAGTCTGCTTCACCGCGTCGGGACTTACCGCACCAACGATGCGTTCAACCTGGGTGACGGTGCCATCAAGCTTCGATGACAGATTCTCCAGCGACGTCGCAACATCGCCTGCACTGTCCATGAATTTGCTGACGCCTTCGCTGTTTTGGGCCAGGGCTTTTGAGAAAGTCTCCACGTTGGTGAATGTGGCAGACGCGGCCTTCTCGTTCTGATTCACGAAGTTTTCAAGGGTTCCCATGATCCGTTCGGTCCGGGCGGCAATGCCGTTGACCCTCTGCAAGAGGTCCGCCAAAGCCGCGGGATCTCCTTCGATAACGGCAACGTCGCCGTCCCCCGTTTCAGCCAGCAAGGCCTTTGCGTCCGGGCTGCCGCCCTCAAGCTGAACGAATGCACCACCGGAGATGCCCTGTATGCCAATATTGGCCCGGGTGTCTGATCGGATCGGCGTTTTGGAGTTGATCTCCGTCGTGACAATCACCACGCGTGGATCGTCAGCAGCAAGCTCAAGTGCGGTCACGCGCCCGACACGCAGGCCGTTGAAAAGCACGTTGCTGCCCTGCCCGAGTCCGGAGACCGACCCCTGGATGCGAACCTTCAGGGGCACGGCATCTGCCCCTCCGTTAAACCGACCGAGGTAATACACAGCAACAAAGGCCGCGACGAGCGCTGCCAGCGTGAACAGGCCGACGGCCACATAATTCGCACGGGTTTCCATAAGCCTACTCTAAGCTTCTCGCAGGTTTGCCGCTACGGCCGGCTTTGTTGATGCACCACGTTTTTTTGCTGGTGTGTCCTTCTTGGCAATACTGGCAAGACGGGCCCTCTTGCCCTTGAAGTAGGAAATGACCCAAGGGTCATCGACATCCATCATATCTTCCATAGTTCCGGTGATCAGAACCCTTTTGTCGCGCAGCACTGCAATTCGGTCACACACTGCGTGTAAACTGTCGAGATCATGAGTCACCATGTAAACAGTGAGCCCAAGCGTATCGCGCAGTGAGGCAATCAGTTCGTCAAACTCCGCCGCTCCAATCGGGTCAAGCCCGGACGTTGGTTCGTCCAGAAATACCAGCTTAGGATCGAGCGCCAGGGCCCGCGCAAGGGCAGCCCGCTTGATCATGCCACCGGAAAGCTCTGACGGATATTTGTCAGCGGCATCGGCTGACAGTCCCACCAGCTCGATTTTTACAGCCGCCAGCTCATCCATAAGACGCTGGTCCAGCTCAAAGTATTCACGCATTGGAACCTGTATATTCTCCTTCACCGTCAGAGATGAAAACAGGGCACCATGCTGGAACAAAACACCCATCTTTCGATCGACCGAAAGGCGGGTCTGGTCATCTGCATCGTCGTAGTCGACACCAAAAATCTCGATGTCGCCGGCCTGTTTTTTGGTAAGTCCGAGAATGGCTCTCATCAAGACCGATTTTCCAGATCCGGATGCCCCGACAAATCCAATAATTTCTCCAGCCCGAACATCCAGATCGAGCCCCTTGAGGATCGTATTGGCCCCGAATGAGACCTCTATCCCACGTGCGCGCAGAATGTACTCGTGATCATCAGGGCTGTCTTTTGGAATTGCCAAAGCGGACCTCAATAACCGATTGCGCCATAGAAAATGGCGAAAAGGCCATCAACCAGGATTACCGCGAAGATGGAGCGCACGACCGCGGAAGTCGTCCGCTGTCCCAGTGATTCCGAGCTACCGCCCACTTTCATACCTTCGACGGATGCGACCAGACCAATGATAATTGCCATGAACGGCGCCTTGATCAGCCCCACGGCAAGCGTGTTGAGATCAATCGCGGTCAATAGGGCGTTGAAGAACAGATTCGGGGGAATGTCGATGTAGAGATAGCTGACCACCATCGCGCCAAACAGACCAGCAAAGTTTGCAATCAGAGTCAGGATTGGAAGTGCAATGATCAAGGCAACCAATCGAGGAAAGATCAACACCCCCACAGGGTTGAGACCGATAACATGAAGGGCGTCGATCTCTTCGCGCATCTTCATGGTACCCAGTTCTGCTGTAATGGCACTTCCCGACCGCCCAGCAACCATGACCGCTGTTAGCAAGACGCCGATTTCGCGGAGAAGCAGGATGGCAACGAGGTTGACCGTCAGCAGTTCTTCGCCAAATGCCTTGAGCTGAAAGGCGCCTTGCTGGGCAATGATGCCGCCAATCAGGAACGACATGACGAATATTACCGGAACAGCCCGCAGCCCCATGCGATCAAAATGGGTCAGTATTGAGTTCCAACGCCAGGCGCCCTTCTTTCCCGCCTTCATTTGCGGACTCTGAATGGACGCTCCAATCAAGTTGCAGGCGGTGACGAAATCTGTGCCAAACTGCACGACGACACGACCCAGGTCGGCAATAAGGTTGCTGCTTCGCGCGGGATTTGAGCTGGCGAGCCCATCGTCGTCCACCTGTACCACTCTTGCGAGTTCGATGCGGCGATCATCGTCATCAATGTGCTGGAACGCCTTACCGGCTGCATGAGATGCCCGACGAAGCCGCTCAACAAGCCAGGCACCGGCAGTGTCGAAATTGTCCACCGCACTGGTGTCGATTACCAGTCCGGGAAACGCTCCGGATTCGACCGCCCGAATGTCCGCATCAAGCGACTGGATGCTGGTCAGATCCCAGTTGCCCTGGCCGCGCAGAATCCAGCGCGATTCCTCTCTCTCAATCTGGAAAGTCGCCGGAGTAGCGGTCTGAGACATGAATTGCTGCCAGCGCCGTTGCCTGTTGGTCAATGGCCCGCATACTGCGGAAAACTGTCCGTCTGCTGCAGGCGTCGACACAATGCCACGGCGACCTGACAACGTCCATGCGCCACACCATGTCAGATGTGGAGAGGTATTACAGAATCAGGCGTTCGCCCCATCGGAACCGAGCCGTTTCTCGATGCTGCGGATGACGTGACCGGTTTTCTTATGAAGTTCGCGCAATTGCGCCAGCTGGGCACGAACATCATCCAATCCTTCTGCAACTTCGCTGACCGGCGCCGCCCCGCGCCCGTAGAGCAACCAGGTGGTGCTGACATTGAGAACACCGGCAAGTGTGTTCAGCCTGCTTGAACGGGGTTCAGAACGATCAGTCTCCCAGGAATTCAAAGTCTTGTGCATAACGCCGAGCCGGGCGGCAAGTTCGCCGGTCGTCATTCCCGTCGCTGCGCGCGCGCGGACCAGCCGCCCACCAAGAGTGTCGTTGTCGGTTGTGGCCTGTGAAATATCTTTTGCGGTCATGCGTTGGAGCTTTCTGGGGTCTGATTGGCGGTCTGCGAAAAGGCCGATACTCAATTCTCAGCACTGTTATAACTGAACTATGATGCTAATGCGCGGGCCATCATCTGTGGATCGATATTGCCGCCTGACAAGGTGGCAACAACTGTCTCGCCTGCAACGTCCACCTTACCTGACAATAGAGCGGCGAGCGCGACAGCCCCACCGGGCTCAACCACGACTTTCAACTCCCTGTAGGCAAATGCAACAGCCATTAAGGCCTCCTCATCAGAAACCACCAACCCTGGAGCGAGTTTTCCCTTTGCGAGGGCGAATGGGCGTCTGCCCGGCATCGGAGTGAGAACCGCATCGCAGACGCTGGGCTGCGCTCCGTTTATTGCGAGACGTCCGCCCGTTTCATGGGAAAGTCGCTGGTCGTCGTAGCCCTCCGGCTCAACCGGATGAACGGCGACATCTGGAAAATGCTCACGCATGGAGAGAAGCGTACCGCCAAGCAAGCCGCCACCGCCCGCGCAGACCAGAACGCGATCAGCTGTAAGCCCCAGATCGATAAGATCCTCGGCAGCTTCAAGTCCTGCCGTTCCCTGCCCGGCAATGACGTAGTAATTCTCGTAAGGATGAATGATTGGCGCGCCCTGCTGTTGTGCAAGTGCTTCGACAACCGTCTCCCGGTCTTCTTCGCGGCGGTCATATTCCACGATTGTGGCGCCCGCCCGCAGAGTTCGGTCCTTCTTGGATTCTGGAGCATCAGCCGGCATAACAATCGTCGCCGCGAATCCCCTGAGACGGGCAGCCTCGGCCACACCCTGAGCGTGGTTTCCAGACGAGCAAGCCAGCAAACCGGTTTGGTGCGTGGAGTCCGGTAAACGCGATATAGCGTTGAAAGCGCCCCGAAATTTAAAACTCCCGGTTCGCTGCAGACATTCAGCCTTGAGGAAGACCCGCGCTGCCGTTTTCTCATCAAGCAGGGCGTTACTCAAAAGCGGTGTCCGAACCGCCTGTCCCTGCAGCACGGACGCCGCATCGACCACATCGCGGTAATTGGGGAGCTTCATTTTAGTTTCCAACCGGGCTTGGCAGACGGGTCTGCTTTAACGATGATGCTGGCAAACAAATAGCGGATCATCAACATGGATTTAGGAATATCAGGCCGCAAGGCAATTGTTTGTGCGTCAAGCGAAGGGCTTGGAAAAGGCGTCGCCATGGCGCTTGCCGGGGCGGGCTGTTCTGTCATCGTCAATGCCCGCACTGAAGCGACGGTCAAGGCCACGGTCGCCGAGCTTGAGACTCTGACCGACAGCACAATTACCGGCGTGGCCGCGGACGTTGGAACGCCCGAAGGCCAAAGGGCCCTGCTCGCCGCTTGCCCCGCTCCGGACATCCTGATCAACAATAATGGCGGGCCACCACGCAAGGATTTCCGCGACCTCGACCGGCAAGCGATGCTGGATGGCGTCACTCAAAATTTGGTCACGCCGATCGAAATGATTCAGGCTGTTGCAGACGGAATGGCCGAACGTGGATTTGGCCGTATCGTCAACATCACCTCGCTCTCCGTTCTCATGCCGATCGAGGGACTGGACCTGTCTTCGGCTGCCCGCGCAGGTCTGACTGCTTTCCTGGCCGGCGTCCGCGGACAGTTTGCCGCCAGCAACGTCACAATAAACAATCTGCTGCCGGGCAAAATGGACACCAAGAGGCTCCAGGGCGGTCTCGCGGCCGCAGCGAAGGCAAAAGGCGTCGACTACAACGTCGTCGCTGAGGCGCAAAAAGCGGAGATACCGGCTCAACGCTTCGGCACGGCCGAAGAATTCGGTCAGACCTGTGCTTTCCTGTGCTCGGTCCATGCAGGCTACATAACTGGACAGAACATCCTCATGGATGGAGGATTGTTCGATCATTCTTTTTAAACCATGCGAACAAAACGCAGACATTAAGCATGTTGGCTTTTACTCAAATGCAAAGCATCAAGCGCTATTGCCATTGACGGGTTGACCACTGCATCTTGCTGCTGCGGTCGGGTTGTTGAGGGACAATTGTTTTGCGTAGGCTTCTTCATGGTATTTTTGGCCGAGTTTTGCTCGGGTCCCGCGCTGTGGCTGTGGCTGGGATTGTCAGTTCGGTTTTGGTCGTTGACGCGTCTGTATTGGCCACCTCACATGCTCAGTCTGCCACATGCCAGCGGCTGCAAAGCCAGCTGATCTCGCTCAACTCCAAGCGATCACGCGGCGCCAGTCCGGCTGCCGCCAGGCGATATACCAAGGCGATCCGCGGTCAGCGTGCACAAATGTCGAAAGTTCAGCGCACCATGTCGTCTTACGGATGTCGCGCCAGAAAGTCATTCTTCAAGCGCTCTGCGCATCCATCTTGTCCCAATCTTCGCAAGTCGCTTCGTAGCATGCAACGCAATCTGGCATCGCTCGAGAAGCAGGAACGACGCCTGATGCGTGGCAGCAACCGGAGCACCAGTCGGGACCGGCGTGCCCTACGTCGCAAAATGAGGCGGCAAGGCTGCGCTCTTTCAGATCGGCGAACTGCGAAGGTCGACAACCGCTCCATCGAAAGCCAGGTTCTCGGCATTACCCGCCTGCGCCCTTCAATTTCGGGCCGTAAGCAACGGACGACCGAGCAACTTTTGCGAAACTTCAACACCTACAGCACAATGTGTGTGCGCACTTGTGACGGCTACAAATTTCCCGTCAGCTTCTCGACCAAACGCCGCTCGTTTGAAAGCGACTCACAGGCCTGCAGCAACCTGTGCCCCGGCACAGACATGGAGTTGTTCTATCGCAAAACCGCGGGTGACTCCGAAGAAAACCTGATCTCAGCGAGAACCAACCTTCCCTATACTGCCCTTCCAAATGCCTTCGCATTTCAGCGTTCATTCAATGCACAGTGCTCTTGCAACTACGCGTTGCTGACGCCGAAGCAAAAGCCAGGCCAAAACGCCAATGGAGACCTGCCGGTGGGCAGCAAGGAAATCACTCTCAGCAGGACGCCTGTTCCGGTCTATCGCGACCGATGGGCTGATCAGGCCAAAAAAGCGGCACAGGAGCGGGCCAGACTGCGCGCCGAAGCGGTGGAGCTGCACACCGAGCGCAAAGTGGCTGAAAACCGCGGCGTCAGGGTAGTCGGCGACGCGTTCTTTCCCAACCAATAACCGGTAGCAAAGCGGCCAGTTCCGGCCCGTGCTCCAGCCCGGTCAGCGCCTTGCGCAGCGGCATGAACAGGCCTCGTCCTTTGCGTCCGGTTTTCTCCTTCAGAGCTGCTGTCCAAACCTGCCACACATCTGTACTCCACGGCATGTCTGGTAGCATTTCTGCAGCCTGTCGCAGGAATTCGACGTCCTCATCAGCCACTTCAGCAGCTTCAAATTCGCCCTCAACGACCGCTTTCCACTGTTCCACCTCGCTGAAACGCGACAAATTTGCCCTGACCGCCGTCCAAAATCCGTCCCCGAGGTCACTATTCAAGGCCTGCAGCCGCTCCTGTGCTTCACCATAGGACATAGTGTGCAGCAGTTTTTCGTTCAGGCCATCCAACTCGCCCCTGTCGAATTTCGCATTCGATTTTGAAACTTTTTTCGGATCAAAGGTGTCCGCAAGCTCGACAAGGTTTCTACAGGCTTCGACAGCCTGGCCAGTACCAATCAGCGTCGCCAGCGACGCTACGGCCATCGGCTCAAAACCATCTTCGCGCAGGGATGCAATCGACATAGAACCCGTCCGTTTTGACAAGCCCTCTCCGGATGAATCCATCAGCAGATTGTGGTGACCAAATGCCGGGGGAGCAGCGCCAATTGCTTCAAACACAGCAATCTGAGCGCCGGTATTGGTAATATGATCGCCTCCGCGAATAACGTGTGTAACGCCCATATCGACGTCATCAACGACGGACGGTAAAGTGTAGAGGTAGCTGCCGTCACCGCGGATCAGAACCGGATCAGACATGGACGCCAGATCGACCGTCTGGTCGCCGCGCATCACATCATCCCAGTGCACTTCGGTGCGCCTGGTTTCAAAGGGTGACGATTCATAGTTTGGCAAAAGAAAACGCCAATGCGGTTTCCGGCCCTGCTCCTGGAATTCTGCCTTTTCCGCATCAGTCAGTTTCAGAGCCGCTCTGTCATAAACGGGCGGCAAACCCCGCGCCATGAGCCGTTTTCGCCGACGTTCGATCTCATCGGGAGTTTCAAAACATGGATACAACAATCCCTTGGACCGCAGCAGATCTGCAGTCTTGTCGTAAATGGCCACCCGCGAAGACTGTTTTTCGATCCGGTGCGGGTCCATGCCAAGCCAGGCCAAATCCTCGACAATGCCGAGGGCGAATTCCTCGGTGGAGCGTTCCTCGTCAGTGTCGTCAAGACGCAATACAAACTGTCCTCCCGATTTGGCAGCAAAAAGCCAGTTCAAGAGAGCGGTGCGGATATTGCCAATGTGCAAACGTCCGGTGGGCGACGGCGCGAAACGGACGACGATATTTGATGGTGTGTTCATGCAGCGGCAATAGCCGAGAGACGGTCAAAACTCAACGCATTCAAGTCGTCAGAATTCTTTACATGGTTGACCTTCTGCATCTCCTTTACAGGTTCAGCCGCGACCATGCCTTTTGTAGCCAGGTGAGAAGCAAAAAAACGCCAACGGCCCAAACGAGGAGTTCAAACGGCGCGAGTTCCGTTCCACGCAACCAGCGCCCCAGGAGACCACCATTCGGACTCAACTCTTTCCAGCCAAACAGGCCTGGACGTGACCACAAGTCGAAGACCCAAAAGCGCGACAGATATAGCAAGATGGCCCCTATCAAGACCGCCAGCGAAAGGCCAAAAAAACGTTTCACGGCAGGACCCTTATTGTTGATGGGTCAATTTTGAAGACCATCATGTCTCCACGGCTCTCGAGGTCGCCTTCCACCTCTATGAATTGTCCAACATGATCATAGGCTTCCTGCGGCATCTCATCACCTTCCAGATCAGCGACCAGGAAGAATTCCGAACCCTCAACCTTCTGACTGGACACAAACACCGGTGGTATACCGCCCAGAAGGCAAAGGTTCGCGCACGCCTTGTGCGCCAGACCACGGCCCGGGTTCATAGCTCCAGCCAAACACTTTCCATCGCAGATCTCGCCGGCCATTTTCCAGCGGCCCAGCTGCCTGGTTGCAACAGCCGGAGCGGTTCCCCCGGCAGCGGACAAACCATTTTTTCCTCCCCGCAATTGCAGCATATCGAGGTCACCGCGCTTCAGAACAACGCCAGAGGCCGTCGCCATCTTTCCGTCAAGCTGACCTGCACGTGCCATTATCCCCGACTTGCCCTGCCCGGTCATCATAATCGTGCGCCCGGCTTTGATCTGTTCCGACCCTTGCAGCACCCTGAGCAAGGGATACGGCTTCAGTTCCACCACTCCGGTCACCGTTTGCCGACCGTAGTCAAACCGAAATCCCGCAGCGCCCGGGTCGTCCTGGGTTGCTCCAAGCAGTAAGCCCGCGCCCGCAAATCCGGCAACGAAGACAATACAGGCCGTCAACAGGAATCGCCCGAGCCCGGCGGGAACCTTGAGATAGCCGACAAAAAACGGATCTTCCTTGCTTTCGTCCTTGTGATTGCTCATTTCGTTGCCTCCTTCGCCCCCGGTACGGGCACCGGTTCTACAAAGGTGCCTGGGGGATTGGCTTGAGCCTCCACCCAGATTTCGTTGCCGCGCAATTCCAGATTGTATGTGGGAATCAGCTCAGTGAATGGAGCTGGTGATCGTCCATTGGTCACATCGTACTGAAACCCGTGCCAGGGACATGTCACCAGACAATCGACAACACGCCCCTCCCCCAGCGGTCCGTTTTGATGAGCGCAGGCATTTGAGATTGCAGACAATTTTCCGCCTTGCAGAAAGACCGCAACGCGGTCGCCGGCGGGCAGAAGGGCAATCTTTGCAAATCCTTCGCGAACTTCGCCAATCTCAGCGACTTTGACGTGACCCGACTGAACACC
>CALIOE010000167.1 GCA_938044775.1 uncultured Rhizobiaceae group bacterium | reverse complement strand
TGATCACGAAGCCGGAATGAGCCTCATGGAATCGGGCGCGATTCTGTACTATCTCGCGACCAAAACGGGCAAGTTTCTTCCCCGTGATCCGCACCAGCACTGGGAGTGCCTTGAGTGGCTCAACTGGCAAATGGGCGGATTCGGACCCATGTTGGGCCAGGCCAATCATTTCCTGAAATTCAATCCCGGAAAGAGTGAATATGCGGAGCGACGTTACGGCGACGAAGCCAAACGCCTCTACAATGTGCTCAACAAGCAGCTTGAGGGCCGCGATTTCGTGGCTTCCGAATACTCCATAGCGGATATGGCAATCTGGACCTGGGCATCACGATGGGAATGGCAGGGAATCAATATGGATCGAATTCCGAACGTCAAACGCTGGTATCAGACGATCGCACAGCGTCCGGCGGTTGTACGGGGGAATTCCGTTCCCGCACCCGCCGAAATTCCTATGCCGTGACGCGTGCCGCACGAACTCCATAGGCCCAGGACGGGCTGGGGCATAACCACCGGCCTTGCGGGCCACCAGCAACAGGTACTGGGCGTTCTGGAGGAACTTGTTGCCGAGCCACGGATGATTGAGGTTTCGCCTGCGGGCCTTGCCAAATGGCTCGCCCCCTGGGTTCGCCCCGGTCCACATCCACAGGTTACATCACCCTGGCCTGACATCATCGTAACGGCCGGTCGCCAGTCGGCCCCATACGCGCGAGCCATCTCAAGAAAGTCGCATGGTCGAACATTCTGCGCGGTGTTGCAGGATCCAAAGGCGCCACCGTCCTGGTTCGACTTTTTGTGGGTCAATGAGCACGACGCAACACGAGGAGCCAATGTCATGCGCACATTAACGGCTCCTCATCGGGTCACACCCCATAAACTGAATCAGGGCCGTGCGGCTCTGGAACAAGAAATCGCCCCCCTTCCCGCCCCATATGTTGGACTGATTCTCGGTGGCCCCAACTCGGTTTATGCCTTCTCGCCGGCAGAAGCCCGCGAGATTGCCAAAAAGACGTCTGCACTGGCAGCAGCGCGGGGCGCGTCGATCCTGGTAACCCCCTCACGTCGCACCGGCGATGAGCGCATCGAGGCGGTCGCCGGCGCCCTCGAAGGAACGCCGCACTGGATTTGGGATGGCGTCACAGAAAACCCCTATTTCGGCATTCTAGGTCTGTGTGACGAGATCGTTGCCACCTGCGATTCAGTCAACATGCTGGGTGAGGTTGCGGTCACTGGTAAACCGCTGCATATGGCCAGACTCCGTGGAAAGGGTGGCAAATTTGACCAGTTCCACAAGCGTCTTGTGGCAGAGGGCGCCGCAAAGTGGCTTGATGAACAGCATGATCCCTGGAGCTACACACCGATCGACAGCCGTCAGGCCATTGTCACCGAAATCCTGCGTCGATACGACTTGAAAATGCAGCAGTTCAACACACCTATCCGCTAAGTATTCCTCGAAAGAGACCCATAATGGCCTATCTCGACTACGAAAAACTCGAAAACACACCGACGGAAACAGATCCCTACAAGTGGTTGATTTGTGAGAACTTCGTCAACCAGCAGGAACTTCCGGCCATTCTGGAAGACTATCCCGACGTTCCCGGTCCCGGCTCACACCCCCCCAGCATTCTCAAGATTGAGGGGAAGTTCAAAGAACTGATGGCGGAGATGGACCAGCCGCGTTTTCGCAAGCTGGTTGAGAAGAAGTTCGACGTCGATCTCTCAGACAAGCCGACCATGTACACTGTACGCGGATTTTGCCGGGCCAAGGACGGCTCGATCCACCGCGACAGTGAAACCAAGATCATCACCGTTCTGCTCTACATGAACGAGGAGTGGGACACCGATGGCGGGCGCTTGCGCATTTTGCGGAGCGAAACCGATCTCAACGACAAAGTGGCTGAAGTACCGCCACACGGCGGTACGCTTTTGATGTTCAAGCGGTCGGACAACTCATGGCACGGTCATGAACCATTTGAAGGAAAGCGGCGCGCAATCCAGCTCAATTGGGTTACCAGCGACAAAGTTGTCGCCCACGAGCAACGGCGCCACAAAGTGTCGAGTGTTCTTAAAAAGATCGGTCTCGGCAGCTGACAAACACTCCGTCAGTTAGACGGCAGGGGTGACGGTCGTCTCCGGAAATGCCAACTGTTCGCGGGCGCGCCAGTCCTGGGTCACATAATTTATGATGATCGACTTGCGGATTCCCTTGATCGGTCGCGTCTCAAATCCATGCCAGGTGTCATTGGAGGGAATGAAGATCATCGCCAGATTAGGTGCGAAGGGAGTTTCCCCGACATGGGTTTCGGCATCGGAGTAAATTGATGTTCCAAGCTTTTCATGCCCCTCTTCGTCTGAGAGATAGAGCAGCATTGTAAACGCCTTCACACCAATATCGGTGTGTGGTTCGAGCCAGAATCCGTCGGTATCCTGGCCATATTCGATGCGCAGGAAGGTGCCTTCGAGCTCTGTTCCGAACGTGTTTTCAACAGCCGATACAACCTCAGGATCCTGTAGGGCCTGAGCCAGAAGATCACATACTTCATGGTCAGTCCGGTTACCGGCATCAAAATAATTGCGCGACTTGTTGTGCACTTCGCGGGTGCCGGAAACCCCACCAAGGTCCGGCGCCGGAAAGGGCAGTTCGCGCAGGGGCGCTACCATTTCATCGGGCACCACATTGTTGACTATAAAATGCGGATACGGACTATCGTTGCGTTGCGCTGCGGCAAAGCTGGCAAGAATAGACCGTTTTACGTCTTCGGTAGTCGTCATGATTCGTTTTCCGTACTCAGACCGTTGCCAAGCCTTTAGTCCATCGCGCAACAGCGCACAATAAAGTGTGTCTTCAGGGCCGAATGGAGATGGGGATGAGGCATACTGGCGCTTGAAACACAGGGGTGGTGCGCCCTAAATTAGGCTTCCACAAGGCAGATATTCCACTTTTCAGACAACAATTCGAGGCAGCCGGAATGGCAACCCATCACACAAAAATGCTTATCATCGGCTCTGGCCCAGCAGGCTACACCGCAGCAATCTATGGCGCTCGCGCTCTGATGGAGCCAGTGCTCATTGCCGGGATGCAACAGGGTGGACAACTGACGATCACCACCGATGTGGAAAACTATCCTGGCTATGCCGACCCGGTTCAGGGCCCATGGATGATGGAGCAAATGCTGGAACAGGCGAAGAACGTTGGTACTCAAATCGTCGCCGACACGGTAACCAGAGCCGATTTGAGTGTTCGACCTTTCCGTTTCGACACAGATTCAGGGGACGTTTACACCTCCGATACCGTCATCATCTGCACCGGCGCACAGGCGAAATGGCTCGGCCTTGAATCCGAGAAGAAGTTCCAGGGCTTCGGTGTATCGGCCTGCGCGACTTGCGACGGGTTTTTCTACCGGGATAAACACGTCATCGTTGTGGGCGGCGGCAATACAGCAGTTGAGGAAGCACTCTATCTCTCCGGTCTGGCCTCCAAGGTCACGGTCATTCACCGTCGCGACGAGTTCCGGGCCGAGCGCATTCTGCAAGAGCGTCTGTTCAAGAAGGAGAATGTTGAGATTCTGTGGGACAGCGAGCTCGTTGAGATCACCGGCAAGGATGGCCTTATGCCTTCTGCCAACGGTGCGGTTATCAAGAACCGCAATACCGGCCAAACCAATCAAATGGATGTCGACGGCATATTCATCGCCATTGGCCATGCACCGGCCGTGGAACTGTTCAGTCAACAGCTGAAGCTGAAAGAATCCGGCTATTTGTGGACCGCCCCCGACTCAACAGCCACCGAAGTACCTGGCGTTTATGCAGCCGGCGATGTGACTGACGACATCTACCGCCAGGCAGTCACCGCGGCCGGCATGGGATGCATGGCCGCTCTTGAGGCAGAAAAGTTTGTCGCCGAACAGGAATCACTTCTAGACGCTGCAGAATAGCTGCAACCATGACGGGCTTGGCGTCAGGGAGTGGCTGATGCTGAAACCTGGCACCATGATACTTCATCTAAAGCCGGGAAAGGCACAACATGCCTATGGACTGGGATAAACTGCGGATCTTCTACAAGGTCGCTAACGCAGGCAGCTTTACACACGCTTCAGAAACGCTGAACCTTTCACAATCGGCGATCAGCCGCCAGATCAGCACACTCGAGAGTGAAATCGGGGCGCCACTTTTTCACCGCCATGCCCGGGGATTGATTCTCACTGAGCAGGGCGAAATCCTCTTCAACGCGGCGGAAGAAGTTACAGACAAACTGGAGAGCGTCTCCAGTAAGCTGTCGGATTTTCGCGGCGCGCCCAAGGGCGCGCTCAAGGTCACGACGACTGTTGGGCTGGGATCGGCGTGGCTGGCTATCAGAATGCACAAATTCATTGATCAGTTTCCCGATATTCAAGTCGAGCTCAAACTCAACAATATCGAGCTGGACCTGGGTATGCGCGAAGCCGATTGTGCCATTCGTCTGCAGCAACCACAGCAGCCCGACATCATCCAGCGCCGGTTGTTCACTGTGCATTTCCACGTCTACGCGTCGCAGTCCTATGTCGACCGGTTCGGAAAGCCAAAGAGTCCGAAGGATCTGGCAAATCACCGCATAATTGTTTGGGGAGGAGAAGCGCCCTCCTATCTTTCTGACGTTAACTGGTTGCTGAATATTGGAATGCCGCCCGGGAAAAGCCGGTTGCCGGTCCTCAAGATCAACTCAATTCTGGCGATCAAACGCGCTGTTCAGCAAGGTACAGGTGTGGCCCTGCTGCCCGATTACTCGATCACCGAAAATTCCGGACTGGTCCAAATCGGATTGGATACAGAACTTCCAAGCTTTGATACCTATTTCGCCTATTCATCCGAATTGAGGAACTCAGCAAGACTCAATGCATTCAGAGAATTTTTGTTGAGTGAGGCGAAGAGCTGGCGGTTTTAGCTCCGGGGTCCTTCGCCCCATGAGTTCAGGCGATCGTTCTTCGCGTGATTGTCCGGTCTGGCTGAATTCTGGCTGAGCTATGCATAAGACGCATACCTACATTGCACAGATACCCGTTGTGCATTGCACTATCGAGTCCCATATCTAGCGGGACAGATGGATCAGCTATCCTCCTCCCAGTTGACCATCTATCCAAGGCAAAGCATCTCCCTCCCAGATTCTTTGCCAACAATTCTGCCGGGTCCGAGAGGATCCGGCTTTTTTGTTTGCGGCACGATTTTGACAGAGTTTCGCGCTATGTAGAAAAAATACGAAATCTGTCCGTCATTTGCCTGCGCCAAAGAGAAATATTGGCCTGACAGAATTTTTTTCCAACGATGTTGGCTCTGCGACATTATATTTCGCAAGAATGGGTTTTAATTTTCGTCAAACCGACTATACGTTCCGCCGTTATTGACGCTTACGTCAACGTGTTTGAAGTCGAATTGCCGCTTCTCAAATTGCATTGAGAGGCAACGTGCCAGACAGCAACGGGCTGTCGCCAGCGGAGAGGGATACCGCGGCTCGGATGAGACTTCACGAGGACACGGAAAAAGGAAGCACCCTGCCCTGGGGCTTCAACGAAAAAATTGCATTGCCGGAAAGCACAGGGGCGTGTGTTTTTTCCGGCAGGGGTGCGCGCCGTCGCAGGCAGCCATCCCGGCAGCCGGACCACCCTCAGGTCCGGCTGCCTACCTATCCCCCCAAAAAAAGTGCCATCTGTGTCGATTGAGACGCTGTGTGATCGTCTTGGTTACGAGAGCGCTTCTGCTCTTGAACAACCAAGGAGACAACAATGGAACTCAAAACAGTCCTGATCGTGGGTGCTACAGTGCTTGTCGGCATCAGCTTCATTCCGTTCACCCTGCCCGGCCAGGTTCATGTCGAACGTTCTGCAATCATAAACGCACAACCACACGACATATTCCCCATGCTGGCCAGCGGGCGGGAATACCAGCGCTTCAATCCCTATAAAACGGCCGACCCAGATCTGCGCATCGAACTCAACGACGTTGAAAACGGCATCGGCTCCGGATTTGCCTTTGACGGCAAGGATGGAAAGGGAACCCAGGTAGTCACTGCGCTTACAGAAAACCGCTCGGTGACGATGCAAATCGACTTGGGTTCCATGGGTCAGCCTGTCCAACAATTTGAGCTGGAACCCACAAATGAGGGAACAAAAGTAACCTGGAGTATGGACATGTCGTTTGGTATGAACCCTATCGGCCGGGTTTTTGGGCTCTTCATGGATGGCATGGTTGGCAAAACCTACGAACAGGGTCTTGTGAACATGGCGAAAGCCGTGACTCCATCCACTTAATAAACCGCATCTGGAGGGAATTCCCATGCGCTACACAATGTTTCTATACAATGATGAATCAGCGTTCACCGAGCCTTCACCGGAAGAAATGCAGGAACAACTGGCCGTTTATGGTGCCTATATCGGTGCCTTGAAAGAAGCCGGTGTTTTTGTCGATACGGACTGGCTCCAGCCCAGCCAGACCGCTACCACCATCACCTTGAAAGACGGCGGAAAGCGGGTGCAAGACGGCCCCTATGCCGATACAAAGGAACAATTGGGCGGTTATTTCGTCATCGATGTTCCCGACCTCGACACCGCACTCGAATGGGCCGAAAAGTGCCCATCGGTTCACAGCGGGCAGATAGAGGTGCGTCCTTCGGCCATGCCCGAAGGACAAAAATGATAGCTCGGGATCCGGCGCGCGCAGCACTCGATGAAGCGGCGCGCGCCTCCCGCGCAAAACTGCTGGCAGTCCTGGCGACCCGATCCGGCGACATCACCGCCTGCGAGGACGCTTTGGCCGAAGCCTTCGTGCGTGCAGCACAGTCCTGGACAACGACCGGCGTTCCGAACAGCCCGGAAGCGTGGCTGCTGACCACAGCTCGAAACCATCTCAAAGACCACTTCAAGAGCGCAACCTTCAGAACAACAACCTCACTCGAAAGCGAGAATACGGAGGGGTTCACAATGGAGAACATAGACCCAAACGCCATTCCTGACGAACGGTTGAAGCTGATGTTTGTCTGTGCCCACCCGGCCATCGATGAAGCTGTTCGCGCGCCGCTGATGCTACAAACTGTTCTGGGGCTTGATGCTACTGATATCGGCCAGGCCTTCCTGCTGCCGGGCACGACCATGGCTCAGCGGCTGGTACGCGCCAAAAGGAAGATACGTGATGCCCGAATTTCCTTCGTCCTGCCGGATCGCGATGACATGGGCCCCCGTCTGGAATCAGTGCTTGAAGCCATCTATGGCGCTGTTGCAGCTTCCTGGACCAGAGGAGCCGAAAGCGACGACCCGGAGCACGACTTAGACCGGGAAGCGACATTCCTGTCAGATCTGCTGGTCGATCTCGGCCCGCAAGAGGCAGAAGCACTGGGCCTCGCGGCGCTCCTTAACTTCATCATTGCGCGGCGTGAGGCGCAACAGGATGACGCCGGCACACTGATACCACTGCGCGATCAGGACGCCGAACTGTGGAACCGGCGACGGTTGGTACGGGCAGAGACTCTGTTAAGGCGGGCAAAAAACGCGGGTGATATCGGGCGCTTTCAGCTGGAAGCCGCCATCCAGGCTGTGCATTGCGATCGCCGCAAGAGCGGCAAGACCGACTGGATATCAATCGTACAGCTCTACGAGGGCCTGCTGCGCCTGACGCCAACAATGGGAGCTGCCGTTGCTCAGGCGGCGGCGATCGGGGAGGCCTACGGACCACAGGCCGGACTGGATGTGCTCGAAAAGGTAGAAAAAAACTCTGGCAAGAATTACCAGCCTCTCTGGGCCGCCAGGGCGCATCTCCTGGAAATGGCCGGCCAGAACGCCGAGGCGGCCTATGACCAGGCTGTTCGCCTCACGAAGAGTGCTAAAGCGCTGGCCTATCTGAGCCGAAAAAGAGAGAGAGCCAGACATCGGCGCGAGTGCGGGACGGTCAAGGCGGACACCGACTGAAGAAACCGCACGCGAGGCCTGAAAAGGAAACGGGCGATAAGGCCGACAGGGGTCCAGTCAGCCCTGAAAAACATCTTTGGCATCAACAGAGACTGCGCGCATTTGAACGTTTTGTCTCGCACCGGGTGGCGGGAACATTTTCTGCCCCGCGTTTGTTGCGGGGCAGCTTTCAGTCTTTCTGGTCGATTATCTCAGACTGGCGCAGAATTTCTGGATCCGTTCGCAGCTTGTCGTCAGGTTTTCAACCGACGCGGCATAGGAAATCCGGAAGTTCGGCCCCAAACCGAACGCAGATCCGTGAACCACGGCCACTCCTTCCTGCTCCAGCAAGGCGGTTACAAAGTCCTCATCGGTCTCGATAACCTTTCCCGCCTCAGTTTTCTTCCCCATAAGCCCCTCGCACGAAGGAAACACGTAAAACGCGCCATCTGGCTTAGGGCAATTGATGCCATTTGCCTGATTGAGCATGGAGACGACAAGATCGCGTCGCTCTTCAAAGGCCTTCTTTCGCTCCTCGATAAAGTGCTGGGTGCCGTTCAGGGCTTCAACAGCTGCCCACTGGGCAATAGACGACGCTCCAGAAGTCTGCTGGCCCTGAATCATGTCCATGGCCTTGATCAATTCAATCGGTCCGGCCGCGTAGCCAATGCGCCAGCCGGTCATCGCGTAGGCCTTTGAAACACCATTCATAGTGAGCGTGCGGTCATAGAGCTTCGGCTCCACCTGAGCGGGTGTGTAGAACTCAAACTCACCATAGACGAGGTGTTCATACATATCGTCGGTCAGTATCCAGACATCGGGATAGCGCAGAAGGACATCTGTGAGGGCTTTCAATTCGGCCTTCGAATAGGCCGCTCCAGATGGATTCGAGGGCGAATTGAACATAAACCACTTGGTCTTGGGCGTAATGGCCGCCTCAAGCGCCTTTGGAGTAAGCTTAAACTCCGTGTCGATCGTTGCCTCGACGAAAACGGGCGTGCCACCACATATTGAAACCATTTCCGGATAGCTCACCCAGTAGGGCTTGGGAATGACCACCTCATCTCCTGGATTCAGGGTCGCCATGAAGGCATTGAATAGAATCTGCTTTCCACCCGTGCCAACGATCACCTGATTCGGCTCATAGTCGAGACCATTCTCACGCTTGAACTTGGCACAGATCGCCTCGCGCAACTCGATAATGCCGGCAACGGCGGTGTATTTGGTTTCGCCCCGGTCAATCGCATCCTTGGCTGCCTGCTTGATGTTGTCGGGCGTGTCGAAATCAGGCTCTCCTGCTCCAAGGCTGATGACATCCATGCCTTTTGCCTTCAATTCACGGGCCTTCTGGCTCACGGCGATTGTGGCAGATGGTTTTACGCGCGAAAGAATGTCGGCAAGAAATGCCATGGGATCAGTCTCCTGTTTGTGAAAATACGGACCGCTTGCATGGACCGTCGAGCGCGGCGAAACTAGGACCAAGCGGCTGCAAGCGCAAGCTTGGAAGGCCGAGAAAGAAGCACCATGATCACACTTTATTCCATGCCCTCGTCGGGGAACTCTTACAAAGTGCGCCTGCTGCTGGCGCAACTGGACATTCCATTCGAGCACATTGCCACGGAATATGCCGGTGGACGCGAACTGACCAAAACGGATGCCTTCCAGAAAAAGAACCCAACCGGCAAAGTCCCATTGGTTGAGTTCGAAGACGGGCGATTTTTGTCAGAGTCGAACGCCATCCTGCTCTACTTTGCAGAAGCAAGCGCCTTTGTCCCAACGGACAATTATGCCCGCGCAAAAGTTTATCAATGGATGTTTTTCGAACAGAACTTCCACGAAGGCTCGGTCGCGACCCGTGCTGCTAACCTGACTTACCCCGACCGCGCTCACCTTAGAACTCCGGAAATCCTTGATCCTTTGCTGCAGAGCGGCAATCGGGCCCTTGATGTGATGGAGACACAATTGCTGCAATCTCCCTATCTGGTCGGCGATCACTACACTGTGGCCGACATAGCGCTGTACGCCTACACCCATTCGGCTGAAGAAAAGGGTGGGTTTGACATTGCCGGCCGCTCCGGCATTTCCGCCTGGCTGAACCGTGTCAAACAACAACCTGGCCACGTAAGCCTGGACTGGCTGCCTGGCTGATATCCCCAATCCGACAACATCGGGTGTCGTTTTTGTTAACCCTTTGTTAACGATAAATCACGCAACCGCCATACTTTCGGCGCGAGCCAAACAATATTTCGGGTCATAAGAACACCGGGCAACAGGAACCGTCAGGGCTGAAGTTATGGTGACATCGACAAATACACTGGTCAGTGGCAAGGAAACTGTCCTTAAAAGACGCCTCTATGCCATTCGTCAGACCGGCTTTATCGTCGCCATCGTATTGAGCGCAACGTTTACTGTGGGAATGGCAAGCGCAAGCCTTATTGTCTGATCTTCCGGCTTGACGGCAACTCAGCGGCTTTCTAGCTGTCCCTCATGAAATTAATCTCAGTTTTCCTCTACATTGTCGGTGCACTTGCCGGAATCCTGATCCTCGTCTTTTTGCTTGGCACACTATGGGGCTGGGACAATATCTGGGTCAGAACAGCCGGCCCTGCAGATCAGGGCGCAATAAGTTTCGCCGGTCTGAAGAAAAACCCCAAACCCAACCAGGCGATCATGGCCCCGGCGAATCTCGTCGAGCGGACGCAGATCGACGTGGTCTCTCCCGTCTACGGTCTTGAGCCCCCCGCGATTCTCACGGAAATGGAGAAGGCACTGAAGTCCATGGGGGATTTCGAAAGGGTGGACGACGGTTCCAGGGCAGACTACCGGCGCTATGTCTTTCGCTCGAAGTATCTGCGGTTTCCCGATACCGTCGACGTCCTCGGCGTTCCCGCAACGTCGGGTAGCTCACATCTCGCCATCTACAGCCGCAGCCAGGTCGGCGAAAGTGATTTCGGCGTCAACCTGGCCCGCATCCGCAAGATCGCATCGGCACTGAAGCAATTCGAACAATAGCCGACTAGAACAGGACCTCTCGTGGTCATCAGGCCGGAAGCCGGACCGTCACGCACAGTCCGCCCAGATCGCTGTCATCCAGCGAAATTTCTCCGCCGTGGCTGTGCACAATATCCTGGGTGATCGCCAGACCGAGCCCGGTTCCGCTTTCATCCTGGTTGCGCGCTTCATCGAGCCGCACAAAGGGTTTGAACACTTCATCATGCTTTTCCCATGGAATACCAGGACCATTGTCATGGACTTCCAACTGCAACCACTTGCCCTGCCCCCTGCCACGAATTTCAATTTTGTCGGCATGGCGAAAGCCATTTGAAACAAGGTTAGACAGCAAACGGAAGACTGCAGATGGTCGGACATGGGCGTCGGAACTACCGGTCCATTTGACCGTAAATTCTTTGCCGAGCGTTTCCGCCTCCGTTTGGAAGCGACTCAGCAGATCCTGCACATTCACATCCTTCGCTTCTTCTCCGGTATCGCCCTGAGCGAAATCAAGGTAGCCCTGCAACATGCCCTGCATATCCTCGACGTCATTGGTCAGCGCCTCCACCTCGTTGTTGTGTGGCACCAGGGCAAGTTGCAGACGAAACCTTGTCAGAACGGTGCGCAGATCATGGCTGACTCCGGCAAGCATGGCGGTGCGTTGTTCAAGTGCCCGCTCAATGCGGTCCCGCATTTCCAGAAACGAAATTGTCGCGCGCTTGACCTCCTGGGCACCCCTTGGCCGAAAATCCTCCGGCACTGGCTGCCCCTTACCGAACCGCTCTGCGGCTTCAGCAAGCCGCTGTATCGGTCTGATTTGATTCCGCAAAAATATGATCGCGATGGCCAGCAAAACAATGGATGCACCAACCATCCAAAGCAGAAAGATATGTGTATTCGACGCATACGCCTGATTGCGGCGCACGAACAGTTTCAACACCTGGTTTTCCAGCTTGATGCGAATCTGAAGCAGATCTGAGTTTCCTACCGTGTCAATCCAGAACGGCTTACCGATCTGGCGTGTAATCTGTTCGCTGAGCGCCGTATCCAGGATCGAAAAAAACGGTTTGGAGCGAGGCGCCGGCAGGTCTTCCAGCGGGCTAATCGACATTTGCAGTTCGAAGCGCTCACGGGCGATGCGCTTGATCGTGTCGAAGTCGGTGTCCTGCGGGTAAGTTTCGATCACATCGACCAGGCCTGCAATGTCACGCACCACAGCCGCCGAAAGACGGTCGGTAACCGACTGCCAGTGACGTTCCATGAAGACGAAAGCCACCACGGTTTGCAGCAAAATCATCGGCGCGACGATGATAATCAACGATCGGCCAAACAGGCCGGTTGGCATGGCCGCAGCAAACATGCGCGACAAATCCCGCCATGTCCGGCGGATCAAGCGAAAGTTGACCATCGATATTTGTGCCACAGCCCACCCATGGAGGGGTTATTCGATGTGCAGCTTGTAGCCTATGCCGCGGACGGTTTGTAGCCATGTGGGGGACGCAGGATCCTGTTCGATCTTTCGGCGCAGGCGGTTGATCTGAACATCCACGGTGCGCTCATTGGCGGTTGCGTCATTGCCCACAAGGTCAAGTCTCGGCACCACTTCACCGGCATTCTCGGCAAACATGACCATAATTTCACGCTCACGATCGGTAAGTTTGACGATTTTTCCCTCTTTCTTGAGCTCACGCGGCGCCAATGTGAACGTGTAGGGTCCGAAAAGAACCTGTTCCACCAGCGGCGTTTCTTCCACTTTGACCCGCCGCAGAATGCTGTTCAGTCGCAGCACGAGCTCACGCGGATCAAATGGCTTTGGCAGGTAGTCATCCGCCCCGGACTCAAATCCCCTGATACGGGCTTCCGTCTCCCCGAGAGCGGTGAGCATCAATACCGGAACCTCGATTTCCTTGCGTATCGATTCGGTGAACTCCGTGCCGTTTTCTCCGGGCATCATAACATCAACGATCAGAAGATCGAATGCCAAACCCTTCATCTTGGCTCTCGCCTCGGCTGCATCACTGGCCGTCGATATGCGGAATCCCTGATCCGCCAGGTAGCGCGAAAGCAAATCCCTTATTCTGCTGTCGTCATCGATCACCAGAATGTGCGGGGCGTCGTCTCCCAGCGCAACCGGAAGCATGGGGTTTTCGCTGTGTAACTGTTCCATTGCACCAGTCTGCATCGGACTTTCCTCCCTGTCACCCTGCAACGGGCTAGCCCCCTTTGGGGGTCTTTTTGACCATCAGGCTTTCCACCAGTTGGCGTTCGTCGGGCTCGATCATGCCAAACAGGAAAGCTTCGATGTGATCCCTGTCGTCATCGCTGATGCCTTGCAGCGCTGAGCGAATGCGGCGGGACTGCATCTTGGTCAAGTCAATCGACAGATTGCGGCCATTTTCAGTCGGATACAGAAGCCGCTGACGGCGGTCCTGATCGCCAGTCCTCTGAACCAGATATCCGCCCTCAACCAATTGCTTGAGAACCGGGCCCAGACTCTGTTTGGTGATCCGCAATATGTCCAGCAGTGCAGCAACCGAAAGGCCCGGGTGCCGGTTA
>CALIOE010000166.1 GCA_938044775.1 uncultured Rhizobiaceae group bacterium | reverse complement strand
CTTCCAAATAGATGTACTGCCAGACATCGAGTTCCGTCCAGTTTGACAGCGGAAACACACGAACGGACTGATGCTTTTTCTTGTGAGCATTGTAGAGATTCCATGGCTCGGGTCGTTGGTTCTGGGGATCCCAGCCATGGGTTGCGGATCGAAACGAAAAAACACGCTCCTTTGCCCGCGATTTCTCCTCGTCACGACGCGCGCCTGTCAAAGCAGCATCGAATTGATGAATGTCCAAAGCCTGCCTGAGCGCAGCCGTCTTCATGATTTGCGTGAATAATGAGGCACCGTGATCAAATGGATTGATGTCCTTTTTGACACCATCAGGATTGGTGTATGCGATCAGATCGAGGTCGTTTTCAGCGACCACCCGGTCACGAAAGTCGATCATCTCCTTAAATTTCCAGGTTGTATCCACGTGTAACAGCGGAAAGGGGAGCATAGCTGGTGCAAACGCCTTCATCGCCACATGCAACATGACGGCCGAGTCCTTACCGCCCGAATAGAGCAAGACCGGTCGCTCTGTCTGAGCCACCGTCTCACGCATGATGTGTATGGCCTCAGCTTCAAGGCTTTCCAGGTGAGTCAATCCAGACATGTTCGGGTATTCTCGGCTTTGTAAAATGTCACGATAAGCAGCGGCTATTTTGCATCGGCAGTCCGATAGCGTGCTCTAACAGCTGCACTGTGCAGGATCAATTGAGTTGTTGCGGTCTGACGCGTTGGCTGCATCGGCCCGGCTTTCAAATTTGAAATGCAGCTATTCGCAATTCTGGGCGAAAATATGCAGAACAAACGCCCGGCGTTTGCGGGTCTCGATGAGCAATCCAGATCAACCAGGCAGGGTTGCCGACGCAGGTGTTGACCGGCGGCACACTTGCCCGATAAGGCAGGTTGCAAATCTGTGTTTCAGGGAATGCGAAACTGTGTCGAACAAAATTAATATATTGATTCCAGTTGCTCCTGGAGAACTGATCGACAAGATAACAATCTTGCAGATCAAAAAAGAACGCATTGGCGATGACGCCAAGCTTCGCAACATCGCCATAGAGTTGGGAATGCTTGAAGACGTCCTTCGAAAGGACGTCGCCGTCGATACGAAGATCGAAAACCTGTCAGCCGATCTAAAGGTTGTAAACGAAGAGATCTGGGACCTGGAAGACACAATTCGCGACTGTGAGCGCAACAAGGATTTTTCCGAACTGTTTCTGGAAACGGCTCGAAAGATCTACGCCACCAATGACAAACGTGCGGCGCTGAAAAAAGAGATCAACACCGTGCTCGGCTCCGACATTGTGGAAGAGAAGAGTTACAGCGACTACTGAATTGCCACAGCTCCCTTAATCCGAACAGCGTCTTACATCTCGATCGGGCACAGTGATGCATAGCGTTGCCTCGCTCTAACACAGCTGGCGACCAGAATTTTGATGTCACCAAAGAGCTCGACGAAGGCTGCAGCGCACCGCTGGGCATTTGATCAATCCGGCACGAATGCCCCCGACGACCTGCTCAATCGGACCCTGCACTTGAGGTTCAGGCCTGTGTAGCGCCATCTCAGAGACACCACTTGCCGGCAATCCTGCGAACCGAACCGGGACGCGCCTGCAGTCAAATCCGGGAACTGCGCTTCCCGGGTGGCAAGCCTTATCGGGAAGTCGCTGTACTGCGGCGTACTGTCGCTGGTGGAGCTTGCTTTGACGGCTGAACAGCCAAATGTTTGACATTCATTCGGCAATGGCGAGACTGAAATCGCCATACGGGAACGCATCATGCGGCCCAGGGAGGAACTTGATGCACGATAGCCAAAAAACGGAACCCATTCCTACGCCACCAAAAACAGCCGTGATTGGCAACATGCTGACCGTAGACAAGGACCAACCCCTCCAAAGTCTTATGGCATTGTCGCGGGAGCACGGCCCTATCTTCAAGCTCGATATGATGGGCAAACCATTGATCATCGCATCCGGCGCCGACCTGGTCCACGAATTGTGTGACGAGAAACGGTTCGACAAGGCAGTGCGTGGTTCCCTTCGCCGCGTTCGCGCAATTGGTGGAGACGGGTTGTTCACCGGCGATACTGCGGAGCCAAACTGGTCAAAGGCACACAATATTCTGTTGCCCACGTTCAGCCGGCAGGCGATGAACAACTACATGCCGATGATGCTGGACGTTGCCGGGCAACTGGTTTCCAAATGGGAACGCCTTAACGCCGATGATGACATCGATGTTGTGCATGACATGACAGCTGTGGCTCTGGATACAATCGGCATTTGTGGCTTCAACTACCGATTCAATTCGTTCTATCGGCGTGACTATCATCCGTTCATTGACGCCCTGACACGCTCGCTTGAAACCTGCATGATGCAACGCGGCCTGCCATTCGAGTCCCAGATTCTGCGGGGCCGCTTAAGCCAGCTCGAAAGCGATGTCGGCTTCATGAACAAACTCGTCGATGACATTATCCGTGAAAGACGCAAAGGGGGCGACGCCGACCAAAACGACCTTTTGAACTACATGCTTTCAGGGGTCGACAAAGTAACGGGAGACAGTCTCTCCGACGAAAATATACGCTATCAGATCAACACATTCCTGATTGCAGGACACGAAACGACATCGGGCCTGATGTCTTTCACACTGTATTTCCTGCTGAACCACCCCGATGTTCTGGAAAAGGCCTATGAAGAAGTCGACCGGGTATTGGGTCGCGATGTCTCCGTCGAACCGACCATTAAGCAGGTCAACCAGCTCACCTACATCCAGCAGATTCTTTTCGAGGCCTTGCGTCTGTGGCCGACAGCGCCGGCGTTCGGGCTCTCCCCCTATGAAGATGAAATCATCGGCGGAAAATACAAATTGAAAAAGGGCACCTTCGTTACTGTTCTTGCCCTGATGTTACATCGCGATAAGTCAGTCTGGGGAGATGATCCCGATGCATTCAATCCGGATCACTTTTCAAAAGACGCCATGGTTGGTCGACCGATCAATGCCTACAAGCCCTTCGGCAATGGTCAGCGCGCCTGCATAGGACGGCAGTTTGCCATGCAAGAGGCAACCCTTGTCATCGGCATGATATTGCAGAGGTTCCAAATTTTTGACCATCAGAAATATAACCTGAAAATCAAAGAGTCCTTGTCGATCAAGCCTGACGGTTTCCACATCAAGGTTAAACCACGACCCGAAATTGTCAGAAGCAAGTTGGTACCGGGTGGTCTGGCAACCGATGACAACAAAAGCGAGACGCTTGCCGCAGCTGCAATGAGACCAAGCCATGGGACGCCTGCGCTCGTGTTGTTTGGTTCCAATCTTGGAACAACTGAAGACTTTGCGCGCGATATCGCCCGTTCTGCAGAGGCTAACGGATTCGACACCACGCTTGCTGCTCTGGACGGCTATTGCGGTAAACTGCCGACTTCGGGAGTGGTTCTCATTGCATGTGCTTCCTACAATGGAACTCCGCCCGACAACGCTGCGGAGTTTGTCGAATGGCTGGGCACCAGCGATGCCTCTGCCAACGGCGTGAAATACGCAGTCTTTGGGTGCGGGCACAGCGATTGGGCAGCGACATTCCAGGCAACACCACGGATCATTGACGAAGAACTTGAAAAAATTGGCGCGACCCGCATTTCAAAACGCGGCGAAGGCGATGCACGCGAGGACATTGACGATCAGTTTCAAAAATGGACTGCTGGTCTTTGGCCGGCGGTGGTCAAAGAGTTGGATCTCAACATCGACCTGTCCGAAACCTCAATGGAAACGGCGCTTTACGAAGTCGAAATTCTGGACAAAGGGGCAGCAAATCCCGTTGCCGAGCAGAATGGTTCGCATTTGGTGACGATCCTGAGTAACGGGGAGCTCCAGCAAACCAAAGGCAAAAACGCTTCAGAACGCTCGACCAGGCATATTGAAATAAAGTTGCCAGACGGCACTTCCTACCTGCCAGGTGATCATTTGAGCGTGATCCCGCAAAATGCTCCGGAACTTGTGCAACGGGTAGCAGAGCGGTTTGGGGTCAAATCCGACACGCTGATCCGGTTGTCCGCGTCCTCGATCGAGCACAGTCAATTGCCCGTTGACACACCGGTTTCTGTGCAGGATCTACTCGGCAACTACGTCGAACTGCAGTCTGTTGCAACACGCCGCGACGTGGAAACGCTTGCAAAGCATACGGAATGCCCGAAATCGCGCCCCGAACTGGATGAGCTGGCGGGTGATCGCTATCGTGAAGATGTGTTTGCGAAACGGTGTTCTGTACTCAGCCTTCTGGAGCAGTATCAAGCATGTGAGTTGCCTCTGGGAAGTTTTCTGGAGATGGCGCCCTCTCTGGTGCCCCGCTACTACTCCATATCATCGAGTCCCAACCACGCGGCCAATTGCTGCTCGATAACGGTGGGTGTGGTCGACGAACCGGCAATGTCCGGCCTCGGCCAGTTCAAAGGTGTATGCTCAAACTACCTTGCAGAGCAGGGAGTCGATCAGCAGGTTTTCGCGAGCATTCGTGCATCCAGCGATGCCTTTCGGATGCCCGACGACGCCGCGCAACCCATAATCATGATCGGCCCGGGAACGGGTATTGCTCCATTTCGTGGTTTTCTGCAGGAGCGTGAGCTGCTGAAGGCAGCTGGCAAGGAAATTGGCCCGGCGCTTTTATTCTTTGGCTGCAGACATCCCGATCAGGATTACATCTACCAGGATGAACTGAATGCATATGCCAAGTCAGGCCTGGTAGATCTTCATGTTGCGTTTTCACGTCAGCAAAAAAAGAAGACCTATGTGCAAGATCTCCTGCGAGAGCAACAGGGACGGGTCTGGGAACTGCTCGATGCGGGTGCAAAAATATTCGTCTGCGGCGACGGCAGCCGTATGGAGCCTGACGTTCGCAGAACGCTTGAGCTGATTCATTCGGAACAGACCGATCAAGGTGCCGATGCTTCGCAGGCATGGATGAACCAACTGACCGCTGAGAACCGCTATGTTCTGGACGTGTGGGTTTCAAACTGAATTCTCAGCACAAAAAAGCCCGCTTTTTCAGCGGGCTTTTCGCGTCATCTTGATGTGACGGTTGCCTTAGGCGGCTTTCTGGCCATAAGGCCAGGCTTTGGCGAACTGGTCGCGCATGGAAGACGTGTTCTCAACGACCATCTCACGGGCGATGTTTGCAGCATCGCGTGCCCGGTTCATGTTGTTTGTGGTGCTTTCGCGCACATAGTCAGACTGTATTCTGACGGCTTCAGAAACGGATTGCGCTCCTGCCAGTTTCTCAACAGTTGTCAGTGCGTGGTCTACGTTCGCAAAAGTTGCTTCGGCGATACCGCCGAGCACGGACACATAGCCACCGACAAAACGGGTCATGCCGTTTTCGAGGCTTGAATTGAATTTTTCGGTACCTTCGTGAAGGTTTTCAGCGCGCTCTTTGGCTGTCGCTGCAGAGCGCTTGACGAATTCACGCGTAGAAGCGGCGATTTGTGAAGGCATGCGTGTAATTTCTTCTTCCTTGATTGGGGAAGCGGATTTTGTGGTTTTGCTTTTTGTCTTTGTAGTCATGTTCTGTCCATCCTTGTTGAAGCTATGGTTCACATCCGGTCAATTCCGACCCGGACAGTACACATATGGCGCATTTTTTGTGCAGTGCAACAAAAAAATTCCTTTGACGTAAAGGTAATATCATCTTTTCCAGTTTTCGGCAATATTTTCAACGGGTTGCCGATTTCAAAAATATCAGAAATTTTTCCCGTCTG
>CALIOE010000165.1 GCA_938044775.1 uncultured Rhizobiaceae group bacterium | reverse complement strand
CGTGGAATCTCGAACTTATCCCAATGAGCTGCCCACACTTCCGGCAAATTCCATTGTGGCACCACATAATTGCCATGCAGAAGGACGCGGTCCAAAGCCCGGGTTACAGCTACAAGTTCATCCCGGTCCTTGGCAAAAATCAGCATGTCGACAAGCTTATCGACGACCGGATCCTTGATACCGGCATAATTGCGTGAACCCGGCTTTTCTGCGGCTGCAGTCGTCCAGTATTCCCGTTGCTCGTTACCCGGCGACTGGGATTGCCGTACCGACAAGGTGGCCACATCGAAGTCAAAATTTGTGACCCGCTCAATATACTGCGCGGTGTCCACGACCCGGAAACTCGCATCGATGCCAAGTTTCTTCAGGCTGGTGATCCATGGCGCGTAGATCCGCTCGCTGCTGGGATTGAAGCCGACAATCTCCAGCTTGAACGGCGTGCCCTCTTCATTGACCAATTGACGGCCCTTATTGGTCCAGCCTGCTTCTTTGAGAAGGTCAAAGGCCTCTCGCAAAATACGGCGTTCGTCGCGACGCTCCTTGTAGACCGGCAACGTGTATTCCTCGGTAAACACGGCAGCGGGAAGCTCCGCCTTGAACTGCTCCAGAATTTCAAGCTCACGGCCCTGCGGCACCCCCTGGGCAGCCAGTTCAGTGCCGCCAAAGTAGGAAGTTGTGCGCTGATAGAATCCGAAAAACAGATCCTGATTCATGCGCTCAAAATTCATGGCCATAATAAGGGCACGGCGCACCCGAATATCTTTAAACTGCTCACGGCGGGTGTTGAGAACGTAGGCCTGCATGGCGTGGCCGGATGATTCCGGAAAGGCTTCCTTTTTTACATCTCCGGCATTGAACGACGGAAAGTTGTACCTTCGCGCCCAGTATTCCGCCCTGTTTTCCCGACGAATGTCCTCGAATCCCCCCTTCTTGAAAGCTTCCCACATGGCGTTGGGATCAGTGAAATAGGTGATCTTGCGGAAATCCGCGTTGTAGCGGCCCTTTCGCGTCAAGGTGTCCTGGGCCCAGTAGTCTTTGACCCGTTCCCATATGATCGATGCACCGGCCTCAAACTTGCCGATTTTATAGGGACCGCTTCCCAGCGGCGGCTCAAGCGTCGGCCTGGTAAAGTCCCGTTTGTTGCCATTGGCATCGGTGCCTTCCCACCAGTGTTTTGGCTGGACCGGCAGATCACCAATGATCAAAGGGAGCTCACGGTTGTTCTTTTGGTCGAATATGAAGGTGATTTCGCGCTCATTGTCGATCCTGGCTTCCGTGACGTGCGAAAAATACTGATTGTACTGAGGAGAATGCGCCTTCATCATCTCCATTGACCATTTCACATCTTCCACTGTGATGGGTTTTCCGTCGTGCCAGCGCGCCTCGGGATTCAGCCTGTAAGTGGCTGTGGAAAAGTCATCAGGATAGGTGAAAGCTTCGGCGATCAGTGGATGAGATTCGGCCGGTGCATCAATTCCCTTTGCCATGAGGAGATCCCAAAGCAGTCCCCCCTGATAGTTCAAACCGCCGGCTGGTGAACCTCGGACAATAAACGGGTTGAAGCTGTCATATGAGCCAAGCGCCGTTGAATTGATGGTTCCGCCCTTGGGGGCGTCTGGATTCACGTGGTCGTAGTGCTTTTTGGCTGGATCGGCATATTTGCTTTCCCCAATCAGAGAAGTCGATGTTCTCCAGACCCGGTCATCAGCATCAGCCCGCTGTAACGCTCCAAAAATCAGACAGAGAGTCAGGACCGGAGCAATGAAGGCGGCAAATCGGTTCATGAGCGGGTCTCCGGCAGAAAGTCGTTTGGTAGCCAATAAGGGTGGCACAGATGAGGCAATTTTCAAGTTACGTCTTTGTCATCGCAATGGTTCCGTTCCGGGTGAATCCGCGCACAAAAAAACCGGGTGCAAAACCCGGCTTTCCTGAAATACGGCGATCCGGCTCAACTCTCCGGAGGCAGTGGAGCCGGTGTGGCCGCCAATGAGCGAAGATACGCCACGAGCGCAGCCCTTTCATTGGTTTTCTTGACGCCGGCAAAGCCCATGGAGGTTCCTTTCACATGGGTCTTTGGTTTGTAGAGAAAGCCGTTCAACTCTGCATAGTCCCAGACCTTGTCCGCCGCGTAGGCCTTCAGCGCGCCGGAATAGCCGAACCCTTCAACAGACGCGATCTGACGATCAACGATACCATAGAGCGCCGGCCCGACCTTGTTGGCGCCACCCTCATTGAAATTGTGACAGGCAACACACTTTTTGGCGGCCTTTTCGCCGGCCGCAAGATCTGCACTGGCCAGAAGCGGGAGTATATCTTCCACTTGAGAACCTTTGGCCTCGGCAGCGGGCGCGCCTGAATCCGGCTCTGCGCCGGCAATTTCATAGCCCGGCTTTTCGGGATCATCGCTGTGATAAAGACCATCGGAAAGGAAGGTCAGGCCCAGCATAACAAAAGCCGCGGCAAGAAGGGCAGCGAATATTTTTGTGCGCTCGATCGAGTCCATTAACAGTTGCTCCGGATAGGAAATGCCGCGAACCGGGCACGCATGGGTTCGCGCTTGTTTGTTTGTGGCCGGAAACTATGCGTTTTGCCTTTGGGTTGCAACACATATAAGAGGCCTCTTGTCTGAGACTTTTTGACCCGCCATCACCTGAAACTGAAGGGTTTTCCGGAGAATCCCCGCCCATGTCGCCTGAAGCCAGCCTTGTACTTATCCCCGCCAGAATGGCGTCAACCCGGCTGCCCGGAAAACCCCTTGCCGATATTGCTGGTCTGCCAATGATCGTGCAGGTCATGCGCCGTGCCGAAGAGGCCGAAGTGGGGCGGGTGGTGGTTGCGACCGACACGCAGGATGTAGCGGATGCAGTGCGTCATGCCGGTGGTACAGCTGTTATCACGCGTGACGATCATGTTTCCGGTTCTGATCGGATCTGGGAAGCGTTGAAAAAGGTCGACCCGCAAGGTCTGTGTGAAACCATTATCAACGTCCAGGGCGATTTGCCGACAATTGACAAAGGCTCCATTCAAGCCAGCCTGCGCCCGCTGCGCGAGCGCAGTGTCGATCTGGCGACTCTGGCAACCGAGATCACGGAAGAGTCCGAGCGTACCAATCCAAATGTGGTGAAACTGATCGGCACCAGCGTTGGGCCCAATCTGCTGCGCGCACTCTATTTCAGCCGGGCGACGGCGCCCTGGGGCGAGGGCCCACTCTATCACCACATTGGTCTTTACGCCTGGCGGCGCGAAGCGTTGGAACGCTTTGTTTCAATTGATCCGTCGCCGCTCGAGCTGCGTGAAAAGCTGGAGCAACTGCGGGCTCTGGAAGACGGCATGCGCATCGACGCGGCGCTCGTTGACACGGTTCCGCTTGGTGTCGATACTCCCGCCGACCTAGAGCGCGCCCGCGCTTTGCTTAGTTAGTACCAGAGCATTTCATGCCAAATCGATCAGGAAAAATTGCGTTCCAAGGCGAGCCCGGCGCAAATTCGGACACTGCCTGTCGCAATGTCTACGCCAACATGGATCCCCTGCCTTGTCCGACTTTCGAGGACACATTTGACGCGCTGAAATCCGGCGAGGCCGACCTGGCCATGATCCCGATAGAAAACACCATCGCCGGACGCGTGGCCGACATCCACCAATTGTTACCCAATTCGGGCTTTCACATCATTGGCGAGTATTTCCTGCCGATCCACTTTCAGTTGATGGCATTGCCAGGAGTAACGCTCAACGACATCGAAACAGTCTATTCTCACATTCACGCGCTTGGGCAGTGCCGCGAAATCATTCGAGAAAATGGCTGGAAGGGGGTCATTGCCGGCGATACTGCGGGAGCTGCCCGTATGATCGCTGATATGGGCGACAAAACAGCCGCGGCGCTGTCGCCGCGTCTTGCCGCTGAGCTCTACGGCCTCAATATCCTCAAAGAAGACGTGCAGGACGCGGATCACAACACCACGCGTTTCGTTGTCTTGTCGCGGGAACCGGAAATTCCGCCCGTTGATTCAGGTCCGGCTGTAACAACCTTTGTGTTCCGGGTGCGAAACGTGCCAGCCGCCCTGTACAAGGTGATGGGAGGCTTCGCGACCAACAATGTCAACATGACCAAACTGGAGAGTTACCAGATAGGCGGGCGGTTTACGGCCACGCTTTTCTACGCTGATATTGAAGGCCATCCAGAAGAGCAAAATGTGAAATTTGCTCTCGAAGAAATGGATTTCTTCTCGGCTGAAAAAAACATTCTGGGCGTCTATCCCGCCAGCGAGTTCCGCAAACGGTTTTCCACAGACTAAACCGCTTGTGAACAGATCAGGGTCGGCGCGCGAGCGTCGGCATCGCGTAGAGATAAGCGATACGCTCGACCGCTTCGGCGATCGGTTCTATGGTGGTATCCATAGTGTTGCCGTTGGCGTGCAGCAGATTTTCGTGGTCGATGACGATCCCCGAATGACCCTTCCAGAAAATAAGATCACCGCGCTGCAGGTCTTGATAGTCGGACGTTTCCACGACGCTGCCGATGCTGGTCGACTGCATGTCGGAATCGCGCAAAACTGTCTTTCCGCACAGCATATTGGAGAGGAAAATGAGACCGGAACAATCGATTCCGAATCCGGTGTCCCCTCCCCACAAATAGGGTACCTGCAAGAACTGCTCAGCAACGGCGACGTAGTCATCCCGCCAATCGCCGATCGCGATCAGGTGGCGGTCAATAATGGCTTCTCCTGTGTCGAGAATAGCGTAGCGCGTTCCCCTAGTTTCTGCATGGTCAACGACAACCAGCTTCGATCCCATCGATCGGTAGCCACAGCGCGGAAACTTCAGGTCAGGACCGGGATAGAGAAAGGTTCTTTGCGCACTGACCATATGGGTGCAGGTCACGTCTGCATCACCCAGGTGCTCAGCGCGCACATATCCGACATAGCCATCGCCGAGCCGTTGAACCCAGGCCCAGCCATCTGCCTGGTCAAACACCATCACATCATGACCGTGCAGAACCTGGGTATCGAGTCCGGCACCGTCGCGTGGTTCCCTCAGCATATCGGTAAAGTGGGGCACTACCCGGCGTGTAACGCCTTCAACGAAACGCCCGGCCTCAACCTTACCCCGCAATGATTCATCGGCGAGGTCATCGCGATAAGCATGCAACCGCTTGTCCAGTTCAGGACCCATCAGATACCAACTTCTCCTGCCGTTTCGATGATTAGATCACCAAGCCGCTGAAGATATAGTGAACCGTCCACCGTTCGAAGAATCAAGACATTACGACGATCCTGTTCGTCCCGCTTGCGGCGCACGAGTCCCATAGTACCCATCGTATCCAGGGCGCGAGAAATGACTGGCTTGGTGACACCAAGATACTCAGCCAGCCCGCGCACCGTGTGTGGTGGTGGATTGAGATAAACAGTCAGTAAAATGGTCATCTGGCGAACCGTGAGATCCGGGTCGGCATTGTGCACCTGGGCCAGCAAGGCACGTTGCCAAAGGGTAAGTGCCTGACCGGGTTGAAGCAAGGGCATGATAACAAACGCACGTGTTGTTTCGGGACCGTATCAGTTTGCCCGCGAGGGCGACCAATGACAAGCGGGCCTATCCGTAACGGTCATCAAAAATGGAATAAAGCGCCCGAATACCCTGTGCTTCGCCGCCAACCCTGGCCCAGGGTTTTTCGCTTGGAACCCAGCCATAGATGTCAAAGTGAGTCCAGCTCTTCGTCTTCTCAACAAAACGCGCCAGGAACAGAGCCGCTGTGATAGACCCGGCAAATCCGATGCCCGCCGTGTTGATGTGATTCACATCAGCAATCTTTGACCTCATCAGATCGTCGTAGGGATGCCATAGCGGCATTCGCCAAAGCGGGTCGTGCACGGCAGTTCCTGCTTCGGTCAGAGCGGCAGCAAAATTCTCGTCATCAGTGTAGAAAGGCGGCAGGTCCGGACCGAGTGCTACACGCGCTGCACCCGTCAGAGTGGCCATATCGATCATGACATCCGGCCTGTCTTCATCGCCCAACGCCAGACAGTCGCCAAGCACGAGACGGCCCTCGGCGTCGGTGTTACCAATTTCGACACTGATCCCCTTTCTGCTCGCCAGCACATCGCCGGGCCGAAATGCATTGCCAGCGATCGAATTCTCAACGGCACCGACAATGACCCGCAGCCTAACAGCCAGTTTCGCATCCATGATCATATGGGCCAGGCCGAGGACATTGGCCGCACCGCCCATGTCCTTTTTCATCAGCGCCATGGACGAGCCCGGCTTGATGTTGAGGCCGCCGGTATCAAATGTAACGCCCTTTCCAACAAGTGTTATTTTGGGATCCTTCAGCTTGCCCCATTTCATATCGAGAACACGTGGCGCCTGTTGCGCAGCCCGGCCGACAGCGTGAACCATTGGGAAATTCTGTTTCAGCAACGCATCACCCTTGGTGACCGTGACGCGGGCGCCGTGCTGCTTTGCCAGTTTTCGGAAGACCCGATCCAACGCATCCGGGCCCATGTCATTGGCCGGAATATTGATAAGATCCCGGGCCATGAACACGCCTTCGGCAACGCGTCTTGAGGGTC
>CALIOE010000164.1 GCA_938044775.1 uncultured Rhizobiaceae group bacterium | reverse complement strand
AGGAAGAAAGTCAGCAGGGCAATGCTCAGGCCCATATTAATGTTGGAAAGCCACTTGATGCCTTTGCCAACGCCGGACAACGCCGAGAGTGTCGATGCAGCCATGATGATGACAATTGCGACAAGCACACCAAGTGTGTTTGCGGTTCCAGCTTCGTTTGTCAGGCCACCAATACCAATCCGTGTCAGGCCAGCAACGAATTGTTCAACGCCAAAGCCAAGTGTTTGTGCCACGCCCAGGATGGTGGCAACCACAGCAACAACATCAACGATATGGCCCATCGAGCCTGAGAGTTTAGAACCGAACAGAGGGGTGAGGGACGATCGCATTGTAAGCGGCAATCCTCGGCGATAGCTGAAGAAGCCAAGCGCCAGGCCGGCAACGGCATAACAAGCCCATGCGCCAAGACCCCAGTGCAGAAACGACCACTTATAGGCCATGCGGATATTGTCAGCATTGGCCGCATTTGTGATCCCCTGGATAACTTCAGGGTTGTTGTTGAAATGATAGACCGGTTCGGCCACAGCCCAGGTCAGCATGCCAACCCCGATACCCGCTCCGAACATCATCGAGAACCAGGAAAAGTTTGAGAATTCCGGCACTTCGTGAGACTGGCCAAGTTTCAGTCGGCCGGCCGCCGGCCAGATCGCCAATCCGATACACATCAATACGAACAGCGTAACAGTCCAGATGTACCAGGCTCCGAACGATGAAAGAATGAATTTGTTGATGCCGTTGAGAACGGCGCCTGACTGCTCTGGGAACGCGATTGCCCAAACGACCAGTCCTCCGATCAGGACTTTCGACGAGATCGTGACGATCTGGCTGAAGCCCCGGTAAAATCCCGCGTCAGCTGTATTAATAGGTAAGTCCGTTAAAGCCGGTTTGATAGACATGCGTCTCCCCTGTCCATTTATGCTCCAAAAACGCAGTTCGAATAGAACTAAATCGTTTTTAGTCTCCTCAGTGCCACTTGTGTTACAAGAATGTTCGAGTTTGCAGTGGGCAATTAATTATGAGTGACATTAATTTAGCTAATAGGAAGTTGAGTCAGAACCTGGTCGGCCTCTTCGCCTTTGGTCTCGTAGCGCAGCATGGCAACTTTACCGGCGCTGCGGACGCCCTGGGTTTGACACAGTCTGCACTGTCGCAAAGGGTAAAGGGGCTGGAACTGGAACTTGGTGTGACCTTGTTCAAACGTGAACACCGCGGTGTCTCGCTGACCAACGAAGGTTTGCGATTGCTCAATGTCGTTGGTCCGGCAATGAAGCAGATAGGCGGATCGGTCAACGCTCTGTTGGAGAGAAAGTCCAGACCACGAGTCCGGATCTCAGCAGATTTTGCCTTTTCTACATTCTGGTTGTTGCCAAGATTGTCGCATCTGCGCGCCGAGCTGGGTGATGAGATCGAAATTCAAATCCTTGCATCACAAGTACCGCCCGACGACAGGGACGATTGCGACATCACCATCCATGTTGCTCCTCTGAAGTCGATGTCGGACGGTGACATATTACTGCTGGAAGAACAGGTGGCCGCGGTCTGCAGTCCCGGCTTTCTTGCTGAGTCGGGAGATTTATCATCCGCGGAGCAGCTGCTGGATGCTCAATTGCTGAGCTTGTCGCGACCTCCCAGTGCCCATTGGCAGACCTGGCAGGGTTGGTTTACCAGACTTGGAATAACCGGAAACCGCTCCAGCAACTACATCAGTTTCAACAATTACGACATGGTCACCCAGGCTGCGATTGCAGGTGATGGAGTCGCGCTCGGTTGGCTGGGCCTGATTGACGGTTTGCTGCAAAGTGGAAGTCTGGTTCAGGTAACCGACGACATTGTATCGAGCGATGCCGGATACGTGATGTCTCGAAACAATTCCAACTCACTCCAGGGTCCGGAACGCGTATTTGATTGGATTGCAAACCAGGCAAACAATGTGTGATGCTCAACCCGAAAGTGACTTCATGCAGTGGTCTCATGGGTTTTTTAACCGGGTGCGTCGGCCGAAGATCAGCCGCGGGTGCCTGTTGCCTGAAAGCAACCGCCAGCGCTCAGTTTTGATCTTTATCAATGCCACCCTGATCGAGAGATCGCATTAGTCACCAAGCAGAACCTCACTTCGAAGAAGGGATCCCATAATGCTGAAACCCATCCTTACTGGATTATTTGTCGCGGGAACCATGGTGACCATGTCTGCCTGTACCACGACGGAACGCGGCGCGGTTATCGGCGGAGCAACAGGTGCCGCCATAGGTGGCCTCGCGACCGGAAAAGTCGGTGGGGCAGTTGTGGGTGCGGGAATTGGTGCCGTTACCGGAGCACTGATTGGGCGGTCCAAGCGTCGTGGCTATTGCCGTTATCGCAACAGCCGGGGTCGAATTTATGAAGCTCGCTGTCGCTGATTCGCAGACGATGTCCTGACACTGAAATTCCTGGCGGCATCAATCGGCTCAATGCCTTGCGGCAAAGTACTTGGCCCTGCAAGGTTCGAATGTTCTCTCATGCCAGGTCTTCTTTGCGTTCGATGCAGCCGGCAATCCGCTTACCAAAGCGGCAATTCGCAGACCGGTTGATCACGCGAGCCGCCGATACCATCGTCGCCAACGAGCAAGGCTGCCTTTCCGAATCGATGGAATTGTGGTGCTGCAGGGGAGCGCCCGGAAGATAGGTTTGTCAAAAGCCAAGAAGCAGCAAGTGAAGAGCACCAAAAGTTCCCGTCGCGACGATGAGCAACCAGGAGCCGACATTGTTGAATTCATAGGCCGGGTGTTTTCGATAGATCCAGTGCAGTCCGATATGAACAATCGAAAACACCGACATGCCCGCAGCAAAAGAAGACTCCGTACTCTCCTTCGAAAACCACAGGATGAAGAAAAACAGCGGAACATGCATCCAGATAAACAGCTGCGCCGCGGTGCGGTCCGGCAGGAAGCTTGTGAGCGGCAAAACCCTCCATTCATGCCGCCGGACGGCGTCCAGTTCATGGCTGAACAAAAACGCCAGCATAATGTAGAACGCTGCATCGCGGAGCATTGGCGACCTCTTTTTAGCCGAAAGATCGTATGGTCTTTCGAAATCCGGAGCCGGTAGAAACAGACCCGCACCTATTGTGTCGGGTAGGACTGAGCCAAAGTTTGAGGCGAATCAATTACCTCGCCGGTAACGGGACTTCGCCTGTTTGAGACCTTGCCCGCCTCGACAGTGCCGCATTTCGCAGTCTAGGCTCGAGCCTGATGGTGCATGGCAACCTACCCTACCCATTGGCGGCGCTTGTGCCCCAAGTGCCGGAGCCGTGCATCATCGCCCTGATCCTGTGCACCCCTCAAATTCCGCTCCCACTGCTCATCCACCGCAGCCCGAATATGCCCATGGCCAGAGCCACAAAGGGGCGCCATCATGGACATTGGCTTCTGCGGCCCTTCCTCAGTGCGTATGGTTCGAAAGGTACGCGTTGCAGAGCATTCGGGTCCTATCGACAAAGCGCTCATTGCGGTCAGCTGATTCCTCTTCACCCATGCGCGTTATGATCCACCCCACATAAGTGGTCGACCGCAGCAGCAGGAACAAATCCAGCGGCCCGGTGTCAATCTCCCGCACCGATCGATAGCCTTCAAAAAGGGCAGCCTTGAGTGCAGGATAATCTCGTTCGTGAAGGTTCGGCATCAGCGTCGTTGCCAGATCGAAGAGCCGGAACCCGAATCCGCCGTCGTCGAAATCGATAAATTGCAGCTTGTCGCCATCAATCATTATGTTTTCGCGCACCAGATCCGCGTGAATCAAGCCAAAATCCAGCTGGCTTTCCAGATCAGCAAGTTCAGCATCCGCGACCCTTCGGAGCTCCAAAAACAATTCCCGATCCTCATTTGATAAGGTTGGATTATCCCAGAACCGGTCCCAGACCGGCGCCTCGCCCACCAGCCCGGGCCGATCCCAGGCTGGCCGACGAAATCCCGGCGGCTGCGTCCAGCCATCGGATACCTTGTGCAAATTTGCCATTTCACGGCCAATTCTGCGGAACTGTCCAGGCCGGTCTTTGATCTGCAGATCTTTGCCTGCTGCACCCAATGGCGCGCCAGCCAACCAGGTGAGCATGTCGATCTGGATGCCTTCCACAACGTTTAGATAATCACCTGAGATTGAAGCAATCGGGGTTGGTACACTCAGACCGTCATGAAAAACCGCGCTCATCCATTGCAGTTCGGACAAAAGCTCAGCATCGCTGCGATAGCCCTGCCGATGCAGACGAAGAGCATAGGAGCTGTCGTCGAAGTCGATGCGAAAGACATGGTTCTCCCGCGCCGCGATCAGGCGATAAGTTGCACCATCCATTCCCCAGTGTTTAAGGGCCGTTTCTACTTTCGATCTCATTGGATCAATGGCGTTTCGGCCAGGACCTCGTCCAGTGTGTCAAAAAGCAGATCGGCATTATGAACAGTGAATGGCATGGGAGGACGAATTTTCAGAGTGTTCTTGCCGCGCCCTAACCTGGACAGAATTATTCCCCGGTGGCGCATTGCATTGACAAGTCGATCGGTGAACGCACTCGCTGGTTTCCTGCTTTCGCGGTCCAGCACCAGTTCCGCTCCAAATATCAGCCCTGAACCACGCACATCACCAATGCAGTCGTACTTTTGCCTGATCGCTTCCAGCCGGCCGCGGGCATATTCACCAACACGATTGGCATTGGCCATGAGCTTTTTGTCGTCCATCTCCTCCAGCACCGCCATAGCTGCAGCACAGGAAACCGGATTGCCCCCGAAAGTGTTGAAGTAGCGGAATCCGGATCGAAAGACCTTCATTGTCTCGGCATTGGTCACCACACCGCCAACCGGATGACCGTTTGCCATCGGCTTGCCCAATGTCAGTACATCGGGAACCACGCCCATCTTTTGATGAGCCCAGAAATGGGTGCCGGTTCGACCAAAACCGGACTGGACTTCATCACAAATGAGGATGCCGCCCTCCTTTCTCACCGTTTCTGCCACTGGTTTCAGCCAGCCGTCGCGATGGTTGGGAAACCCTTCGTTCAGGAAGTAGGGGCAGACCACAAGGGCCGCAAAACCAATGCCGGATGCCTTCAGCTCCTCGATCTTTGTTGTAACCGCATCGGCGAAATTGCTGCCGTCCGGATCGGTGTTGCGATAGCTGTCAGGGGCCGGAACGAAACGGAAAAACCGGTCGAGTCCGAAGCCGGCTGACGGAATGTTCGAGCGCGAAAGCTGACTGACCAGGGCGGTGTTTCCATGATAGGTGGCGTCGGTTGCAACGATGCCACGCTTTCCGGTTACTGCTTCGGCCATACGAAGGGCGATGTCATTGGCCTCCGAACCCGTACAGGTCAGAACTGCAGTGTTCAGGCTCGCGTCCATTGTGCCGGTGAGCCGCTCGATATAGTCGAGAATGCCGTCATGCAAATAGCGGGTGTGAGTGTTGAGCGTGCTTGCCTGGCGATGGATGGCCTCCACCACGCGAGGATTGCAATGCCCGACATGGGGCACGTTGTTATAGCAGTCCAGATATTTGCGTCCGTCCGCATCCCACAACCAGACGCCCTCGCCTTTCACGATATGGACAGGTTCTTCATAGAAGGTCGGAAGCTTCGGCCCCAGGAGTCGGGCCCGGTCTGAGATCAGGCTCTCGTTATTTCGTGTCATCGATTTGCTTCCTCACCGGGCGTCATTTCGATCAATCGTGTGTTCGCAGCCTCTTGCCAATCGGATGCGACGCGTGCCGTTTGTGCGGGATCACACCACTTCGTCCTCTACTCCATTGCGCAGGATGCCGATGCCCTCGACTTCAACCTCGACAATATCGCCCGGCTTGAGATAACGGGGCGGATCAAAGCGAGCGCCTGCGCCGGTGGGGGTTCCCGTCACGATCACATCGCCGGGCCGAAGCGCCATGAAAGTCGAAATATATTCGATTTCGCGTTTGATCGGAAACATCATGCGGCTGAGAACATCATCCTGGCGAACCTCACCATTTACCCGCGTAACGATGCGGGCTTCGTCCAGCTGCTTTGGGTCCTCAAACGGCACAAGCCATGGTCCGATGGCTCCGGAACTGTCCCAGTTTTTTCCCTGGGTGACGTTGAATTTTGCATGCCGTACCCAATCACGAATTGTCCCCTCGTTGCAAAGCGTCAATGCAGCGATGTGATCATACGCATCCTCCTGTGAGATCCGTCGACCACCTTTGCCAATGACAATGGCAACTTCACCTTCATAATCGAGCGTGTGGTTCTCGGGAGGGCGGATCAGTGGGCGGTCGTGTCCGGTAAACCCGCTGGCAAAACGTGGAAACAGCGACATGTATTTTGGCTGTTCACTGCCATCCTTATATTCGGCATTTCGGTCGGGAAAGTTGACTCCTACGCAAAGAATGCGTGGTGCATTAGGCATGACCATTTCAAACCGGAAGTCGGTGTGAGTGACGGACTTATCAACCGTCGCTTGTGTCAGTTGATCCAGAGCGTCAGCCTGCACGACGTCCAGCAGCGTAGGCCATTGCGGAAACTCCGGACTCAGCGCGATCATGCCGTTCCCGGCGGCCGCCCCGTAATAGGTCTGCCCCGCTGCTGTGTATGTTGAAAATCGCATATTCAGGCTCCTGTTTCGGCTTGCCCGGCATACCGGACATCGCCAGACATTCCATTGTTTATCGGCAAGCGAACGGCGGCACGACTCGCATCTTCATGGTGCGATGATCGGGCTGGCGGCAATCTGAGAATCCTGCGTGTCCACACCGACAAATCTGGTGCCGTGCTCGAACCAGCTTTTCGGCGCGGGTGCTCCCCATAGGGTCTGGCGCTGCGGGTCCTGCAAATCCCATTTAATCGGCTCAAGATCAGGGTCCACAGTTTGATAATCTGAGCAATAGATCTCAATACGATGCCCGTCGGGATCGAGAATATAGAGAAAGAAGGCGTTCGAAATACCGTGTCGGCCCGGCCCGCGCTCAACATGGTCCACATAGCCGGTCGTCGACATCAGGTCGAGCAGGTCGATAATGTTCAAAGGCGTCGGCACCCAGAATGCCACATGGTGCATCCGCGGCCCCAGACCATTGGTGAAAGCCATGTCGTGCACGCCACCCTTTCGGTGCATCCATGCCGCCCATATTTTTTTGCTCTCCTCATCTTCCGTGTATTCCGTTACCCGGAAACCGAAATCACTATAGAATTCGACCGAGGCATCCACATCGGGAGAGAAGCAATTGAAATGGTCAATCCGCAGAGGCTTGACCCCACGGTAGAGCGCGTATTTTTGATGGATGGGCTCAAGTCGGTCCATCTTGTGATAAAATTCGATGGGGATCCCCATATTGTCGGACGTCAGCAATGTGCGTCCCTGATAAGGACGCTCTACCCATGCCGTCGGACGGCCTTTTGCATTGAAATACGCCTCGGCTTTGTCCAGATCCGCCTCGTCAAAGGTTTTGAACCCCATGACTTCAACTGTGCCCGGAGTTTCGGACTTCTGTAAGATGACACAGTGATGACCTCGCTCTTCCATGGCCCGCAGATAGACATGGCTGTCGCTTTCATCCGTCACCTGAAGCCCCAATATCTCGGAGTAGAATTTCCGCGACGCTGCCAGATCCTTCACATTGAGACAGGCATGGGAAAGCCGGATCGTATTGAAATCCGGGTAGAGGTTGGGCGAGGGAATGGGCATTCCGGGTCTCCTAGTGAACGGGGAATATGACGTTGGTCTGTCCGGTGCCGGACGATGGGAAATACTCTGTGACGACTTCACACTTTGTGTCGTAGAGGTCCCATCCCAGGGCGCCATAAAGCATCGCGGTGTCATGCATCGAGCCTTCACCGCAACAAAAGTTCGCATAGTCGCCCAGCATCTTCAGGAATGTGGCGTGATCGCCGTCTTTCCACATTTCAAGGACATGTAGATCCATTTGCCGATTGAATTCCGAGCTGATGGTGAAGGTACCGTTGTTGGCGGCATAGTCTTTGTTTGCCCAGATTTTGTGGCTGAGCGAGCCCGAAGCGACGAGCAAAACCCTGCTGTCGCTGGCCTCTACAGCTTCTCGTATGGCCTCGCCGATCACCCGGCTTTCATCGTGATCATGAACGGTGCACCAGGCGCCGATGGAGACGACTTTCATTTCATGCTCTCGGCTCATGAACCGCATCGGAACCAAAGTGCCGTACTCCAACTCAAGACTGTCGAGGTGATGCGCAAGCGTATGCACCCCTTTGTCGGATGCCACCCTGGCGATTGCATCCCCCAATCCCGGATTTCCGTCATACTTGTAAGGCAGGTTTTGAATGAATTGTGGGAACTCGTTAGATGTAAAAAGCCCTTCGAAATGAGCGTTTGCATTGATGTGAAACCCTGCGTTGAGCACCCAGTGCGTATCGCAGATCACCACCGTATCCGCGCCAAGTGCTTTGGCACGGCGCGCCACTTCACGGTGACCATCGATGGCCGGCTGACGCTTTCCTTTCACGGGTCCATCCTGTTCCGACATCAACAGGGTCGGAACATGAGTCATTTTTGCTGCAAGCACAATTTCTCCCATGACCTGCTCCTTTCAAGAATTGGGATTTCTGCAATTATGCTCCCAGGCGAGCGATGGTGTGTTGACCTGTCGCAAAACCGATATGCTTTTGTTCCATGTAAAACTCGAAAGACCAGTCGCCGCCATCGCGGCCAATACCACTGGCCTTGACCCCGCCAAAGGGCGTTGGAAGATGGCGTACATTTTCGGAATTCACCCAGATCATGCCCGCCTCGAGCCTGTCCGTGAAGCGCAACGCCCGGGTAAGATCATTGGTCCAGACATAGCCGGTGAGTCCGTAAGGTATATCATTGGCAATAGTCAGCGCCTCATCCTCAGTCGAGAATGGGATCGAAGTCAGAACGGGACCAAATATCTCTTCCTGTGCGATGCGCATCTTATTGTTGGCATTTGTAAACAGTGTCGGACGTACGAAATAGCCTTCATCGCTGATCGTCTTGCCACCCGCCGCGATGGTTGCACCATCCTCCCTGGCAATGTCGAAATAGCTCGTGACTTTGTTGTAGTGCTCCTCGGTCACAAGCGGTCCGATTTCGGTAGCCGGGTCCAGCGGGTGACCAACCCTGATATTGTTTACGCGTTCTGTCAGTTTGGCCTCAAACTCCTCACGGATCGTTTCCTGGACGATCAGGCGTGAAGATGACGTGCATCGTTCGCCGTTGATCGAGTAGATCATGAAAATGACGGCATCCAATGCGCGGTCCAGATCTGAATCCTCGAACACGATGACCGGATTCTTGCCGCCCAGCTCCAGATGATTGCGTTTCAGCGTGTCTGCGCCCTGTTTGGTAATAAGACTGCCAGTGCTGCTTTCTCCGACAAAGGCGATGGCCTTGATTGCCGGATGTTCGCACAGCGCTTTGCCGGCGCCTTCACCAAAACCATTGACCGTGTTCAAAACACCCGGTGGCAGACCGGCCTCTTCAGCAATCTCGACCAGAAGACGTGCGGTTAAGGGGGAGGCTTCCGCCGGCTTGTGGACAACCGTACAGCCTGCAGCCAACGCCGGAGCTATTTTCCAGGTCGACAGCATGAACGGCGTATTCCAGGGCGTGATCACACCGACCGGGCCGATTGGTACGCGTGTTGTAATGTTCATGAGGGTTGGCGATTTCATATGCTGCCCATCGCGTGCTTGCACGACCTGGTCAGCAAAGTACCGGAAATTCTCCGCCCCCCGCAGCGCAGCTTTGGACATAAAGCGCATCGCCTGGCCGGTATCCCAGCATTCCAGGAGTGCGATTTCCTCAGCCCGTTCTTCAATCAGCTCCGCCACGTTGATGAGAATCTTGCGGCGCTCTTTGGGAGCCATATCTCGCCAGGTTGTGAAGGCATCGGTTGCAGCCATTGCCGCCATGTCAATGTCTTTGGCAGTACCGTAAGCGACGTCACAGATCGTGCTCTTATCAACAGGCGAGGTTGACTGGAAAACGCCACCATCACCTGCAACGTCCTGGCCCGCGATGCGGTTGGCAATCCCATTCTGCCGGAACCGCTTCAGGTGCTCGTCCAGTTTTTTGATGTTGGCCTCAAGCGCCGTCATACATTGTCCTCCCGGGAACGTCGGGTCGCTCCGCATTGTTGATTAACACAGAAATAATTTATTTAACAAAGCAATCATTGTCAAGTTAAACACAATACACTTGCTTTGTTAATCTCGAATTGGCAGCACGTGAATGCGCACGCTGAAATTCGTTGATAACGCCATGACCAATGAACTCCCGTCGACCTCCCGTTCACTCCCGATAGCGCTGATCCGCGCGCGGGAGGGAGTGATGTCCCCGATCCGCGAGATGCTTGCGGAAACCGGCATCACTGAGCAACAGTGGCGCGTCTTGCGCGTTCTTTCAGAGCATGGACCAATGGACGTGGGCACCCTGGCAGACCGCGCCAGCCTGCTGTTTCCCAGTCTGACTCGGATCGCAAATTCCATGCGCAAAAAAGAACTTCTGACCCAAACGCGCGATGAAAACGACCGCCGCCGCCAAGTGGTAACGATCACGCCGGCCGGGCAGAAGATCATTGACGACAAAGTCGAAGATGCTGCGCAGATTGTTGCGGGCTTCAAGAACACGCTTGGTGAAGACAAGTACGAACAGCTGCTGGACCTTCTTGCTCAACTTGACCCTCAACACGATGGCTAGTGCGCAATTTTTCCTTCGGCACACCAGCTGTCAAAAAGCGACAAGGCCGCTTCCGCAAAAACCGGATCATTAATGTGACCACTAATTTTGTGTGTCTCTACGTGTGCGGGTAGACTTGCCTCCAGCTCAGACAAAAACGCGCTGAGTCCGGCTGAGTCATGCAAGTGTGCTCCTTCTCGATCCCATTCACCCAGCCCATCGGAGGGAAGCAGAACAGCCACAGGTCCCGTGGCCCTGGCCAGTTGAGCGCTGTGCGCGCGAGCAACAGCTTTGCGCTCTTCCTGATCCAGCACAATGGATGTCAACAACCGATTGTGCGCATGATGTGGATGGTTCGCCCACTTCTCCGGTAGCGGCTGCCAACCTATGATATCGACGAGATCATAACACCCGGGCGCAACCAATTGCGGCGTTCCGTTCAGCCCGGCATTGGTCAGCCGTCCGGCCCCCGCAGATATATTTGATCCATGAATATGGTTGCCAAGTTCCTGGGTGCAAAAGTCAAAGACACAGGCAAATTCACCCTGCCCGGCCAGGCTTTCAAAAGCCCGTCCCCCCATACCTGTGGCGTGGAAGACCGCCACTTCAAAACCACGTTCCTCCAGCGCAGGCTTCAACCTCACCATGTATGTCAGTGCCGATTTGCCCAGCGAGGTCATTCCGATGAGCGGTTTGGTTCGGTCGGGTGCCACGACCGCACTTGCTGCTCCAAGCACCGCGCCCGCAGCCTGGCTCAATGAAGCCTTGCAGACCGAATTCAAACCGTAAAGCCCGCCGGCCCAGAGGATCATTTGGGTATCTGCGGCGAGCCGTTCAGCTGGAATCAGGGGAGAAAAGGAAACCGTTGAAACGATATATTTCGGAACACCCAAGGGCAGTGCCGAACAAACATCCAATGCCAGATCTGTGCCCATCGTACCGCCCAACACGATCACGCCATCATATCGCCCCTCCAGATATAGCCGGGCCGCCAGCAGGCTGGCACCCTTGGCCATAATTTGCATGGCCTGGTTTTCATCCCCTGAAGCGATAGCCGCTTCAATGGAGCTGTCACCTTCTTCAGCCACATCATGCTTGGAGTAATCGGTCGGTTTCGAAGGGTCTCCGAGCACAGAGACATCCATGGTGAGCACATGGCCGTTCTGATCCCGGATCACATCAGCCAAAAAGCCAAGCTCATCGTCCTTCGTATCAAAAGTTCCAACGATCAGGATTGTTTTTTTTGGCATCAAGGCTCCTCCCCGAAAGATCGCAACTACAGCTTGATCCACGCTGTTTTGAGATCGACATACTTGTCCAGCGCATGCAGTGACTTGTCGTGACCATTGCCCGATTGACCGACGCCGCCGAGCGGGACAGTACCATCCGCGCCACCATAGGTGTTCACATGCATTACGCCGGTGCGCACAGCGCGCACCATATTGTGGGCGCGCGAAAGATTGGAGGTCCACACACCGCCTGCCAGACCATAAACCGTAGAATTGGCAAGGCGGATCGCCTCATCGTCGTTGTCGAATGCGGTGACGCCCAACACCGGCCCGAAGACCTCTTTTTGAGCAAGGGTTGCTTGCTTGGTAACGCCGGTGATGATGGTGGGTGACATGTAGTAGCCACCCGTCTCGGTGAGAATTCGCTCTCCGCCTGTGACGACCTCACCACCTTCAACCTTTGCTGTTTGCACGAACTCCAGGTTCTGCATCAGCTGTCGTTCGGAGTTCACGGCACCGATATGCGTCTCCAGCTCCAGTGGATCGCCAACACGCATTGTCTCGGCAATTTTTGAGACGGCAGCGACGAAATCGTCGTGGATCGATGCTTCAACCAGCAATCGCGAACCTGCCACGCAGACCTGCCCCGAGTTCCTGAAAATTCCCTGCGCTGCGACCTTTGCTGCCTCGTCCAGGTCAGGTGCATCAGCAAACACAATATTGGGAGATTTTCCGCCAAGCTCCAGATAAACGCGCTTGAGGTTCGATTGCGCGGAATATTCCATCAACCGGCGGCCGGTCTCCCCGGAGCCGGTAAAGACCAGAACATCCACGTCCATAGACCGACCCATCGCCTCGCCTACAACCGCGCCCTCGCCAGTAACGACGTTAAGAACGCCGGGTGGCAATCCGGCTTCCAGAGCCAATTCTGCCATCCGCAAAAGCGACAGCGACGCGGTCTCAGCCGGCTTCAAAACAACCGAATTTCCCATGGCGAGTGCTGGCCCAAGCTTCCAGGCGCCAATCATCATCGGGAAGTTCCAGGGGATTATTGCACCGATCACCCCGACGGGCTCCTTGTGGATCAAGCCGAGGACATCGCTGGAGGTAGGCGCGATCTCCCCATAGACCTTGTCCAGTGCTTCAGCATAGTAACGGATTGTTCCCGAAGCTGAGCCGGGCTCGGCCTTATACGCCATGGCGATCTCGGTTCCGTTGTCCCGAACACCGGTAACGGCAAGCTCAAGCGCGTTGGCCTCTATGAGCTCAGCCCACTTCAGCAGAATCTGTTTCCGAGCTGCGGGCGGCTGCCCGGCCCATCGACGGTCCTCGAATGCAGCCCGGGCGCAGGAAACGGCAGCATCCATGTCCTCCGCAGTCCCTCTGGCAACGGTGGTCAGAGCGCCTCCATCGACAGGCGATAGAATCTCCATTGTGTTACCATCCAAAGCCGGAACGGCCTTGCCATCGATCAAGTGGGAACGAGGCGGGATGTCTTTCGCGCGCAGGGAGTCAATCTTGTTCTGATCCATGGATCTTACCGCATTTGTGTGTCGTGAATTTCGTGATCTTCGTCAGGTCGGTGCGCTCTGTATTCCTTGAGCAACGTCCGCAGATGAAGCGCAATGACCAGAACAATGAGAGCAAACAGAATGAAAGAGATCGGCCGGTCGATCATATCAAACGGGGTCTTGAGGCGTGGCATGGCCGAGCGCAACTTAACCTCCATAATCCCACCCAGCACCATGCCGAGAATGATCGGGACGATAGGAAGATTCAGCCTTTTCAGGATCAGACCCAGCAAACCAAAACCGGAAGCAATCATGCAATCCGTCAGCGAGTTGCGCAATGAATAGACCCCCACGAATGACAGTATGAGAATCATAACGCCCAAAAACCGCGTCGGCACCCGGATGACTTTTGTCATCAGGTTGGTCGAGAACAACAAAAAGACGAACACGATAATATTGAGCAAAATAAGTGCCAGATAGAGGCCGTAGACGAGGTCGATATTGTTCTGAAACAGCTGTGGGCCCGGAATCACATTGTGCACATAGAACACCGAGAGCATCATCGCCGTCAGCGCCTCTCCGGGAATACCAAGCGCCAGAAGCGGGATCATTGCTGCCGCAGGAACCGCATTGTTGGCCGCTTCCGATGCTATCAACCCTTCCGGAGCGCCTTTGCCGAATTCGTCAGGGCTTTTCGAGGTCTTCTGGGCATAGGTATAGCTCATGAATTGTGCCGTGAACTCACCAGTGCCAGGGATCATTCCCAGTATTACGCCGAAACCCGATGCCACCGTCGCAACGCGTTTATGCTGTAAAAGCTCTTTGAATCCCGCAATCAGGTTTCCCTTGACGGGTTTGGCGTCCGGGCTGGAATTCGGGGCCGTCAGCAGGAAGAACGCCTGGCTGAGCGCGAAGAGGCCAAGCACGACAACGATAAGGTTGATGCCGGAACTCAGGAATGTCAGCCCGAAGGTGTACCGCTGAGTGTAAGTTGTTGGATCCAGGCCAACGGTTTGAAGGAATATGCCAAACATCGCCAGCATGCCGGCGGCGAAAATCTGACCTCGGTGGGCCAAAATCACCAATATGATACCCAAAAGAGCTGCCAGGAAAATCTCGCGACTGCCGAACATGGGCGCGATAACAGCCAGAACGGGGGACAAAAGGATCAGACAAATAATACCAAAGATTCCACCCCAGAATGACGCACTATAGGCCAGCGAAACGGCTCTGTGCGCTTCCCCCCGCTCAGTCATCGGGTAGCCGTCGTAGGAGGTCAACGCGTTAACTGCCGTGCCTGGTGTATTGATTAAGACTGCAGGTATCGCACCCCCATACATCGACGAACCATAGATCCCCAGAAGCATGGTAAGTCCAACAATGGGTTCAAGCGAAAATGTGGCTGGCAACAGGATTGCGATGGCAACCGCGGGTCCGACCCCTGGAATGGCACCGATCGCCACACCGCCAATCGACCCGACCAGCAACGCAAACAAAACGTCCCACCGGGCCAACAGTTCGGCCCCAGCAATAAGGTTTTCCATCAATCGCTCCGATCAGAAATAGGTCAGCATGATCTGCCGCAATCCATCGGGCAAAGCCTCATAAACCCGCCCCGCCGGCAGCTTCACTTGCAGGAAAGTCTTGAAAAGCACGACGATAACAAGTGCGCTTACAAGGGCTGAGACTATTGCCACCCGGCCTCGGAATCCCGCTCTGATGACCAGCAACACCGCGAAAATGAGCGTTGAAGGCAAGTAGCCGGCAACGGGAACAACCGCAGCATAGAGAATAAACCAGGCCGCGTATTCCAGTGCAGAAATCCACAGAAGCACTTCTGTTAGTCGGCCCTCCAGTCGTTCAGACAACGCCGACCCGAGCAAGTGAAATGCCGCGAAGACGGTCATGAGGGTCAATGAAACAGCCGGCCAGAAGATGGGTTGCGCAAACAGCTTTCCGCCAGGTTTGTAGACCGCTTGTTGAAAAATCTGCGACAGCAGGAAAACCGACACTATGAGAAGTGCCCAGGCAAAAACGATATCGCCGGGTCGCCGGTATCGCTTGAACAAGGACTGCAGTGTTTTCACGCGCGACATCTCACAGATCTCCCGTTTGCCGACCTGCGCGAGCGAAATCGGGCCCGCGCAGGTCTTCTCAGTCAGTTTCCGAGCGCTTTGTCGATCCCATCCAGCGTGGCAATATCGGCCTGAATCTGCGCTTTCACTTCGTCAGCGCCTTGCCAGTAGATCGTTGCACCGGTTTCCGTTGCCAGCTTCTTGGCCCGGTCGGACACGACGGTCTTCTTGGCGACTGCGATGATCTTGTCACGCACATCTTGCGGCGTATCTTTGTGAACAAACAATCCATTCCACAGCGCTACATTCAGTGCAGGCGCCAGCTCTGCAACGGTTGGCGTATCAGGTGTCAGTGGTATTCTCTCAGAACCGATCGAGGCAAGCACCTTCACGTCTTTGAGGCAGGGAAGAATGAGCTGCAGCGTCGTGTTGATCACATCAACATCGCCAGAGGCCAGCGTATTGCAGTCCAGCGCGTCAAAAGCCGCGTCTGAAGCGAATGAAAAGCCCATTTCTTTGGCCAATCCCATTGTCACCTTAGTCGGAACCAGCGGCGCGCCAAAGTGACCCAGCACCACATCATTGCTCTTGGCATGGTCTGCCAGGCCGGCCATGTCGCTATAAGGTGCGTCTTTTCCTACGGCGATGACAAACGGATAGGTCAGGAAATTACCCAACGGTTCGAACGGATCCGGGTTGAGTTCCGGGATGCCTACTTTCGGCCCAACCACGGGAACTGCAATGATAAATGAGCCTATCGTGTAGCCATCTGCCGGTGCCTTGGCGACCTCCACAGCACCCGGGAACGGGCCACCACCACCTCCTGGTTTATTAACGACAGCGGCCGCTACGCCGTACTCTTTCTGAAAGTCTTCGGCGATCATGCGTGTCAATACGTCTTCGAGATCACCAGGCGGCCACGGCACCACGAATTGAACTGGTTTTTCCGGATATTCTGCGTGGGCAGCAACGGTCATCGCTGAAACCGCGAGCGCTGCCCCCAATAAAGATCTTGCTAGAATGGACATTATTTTCTCCCTGAGTAGTTTTATATAGTGAAACACCGTTGCATAAAAAACTTGCCATGTTAAGTAATTTATGTCAACGCTGTTTTCCGTACCGAGGCGAGGACAAAGATGTCGACTGCAGAAAAGACACTCGATCTGTTGGGCCACTTTTCAGCAGCAAGGCCGGAAATCGGCCTTTCGCAGTTTTGCAATCTCGCAAATCGTGGCAAGGCGACGACCTACCGTCATCTGCAAGCTCTTGAAGAGAAGGGGTTTGTTGAGAAGAACCCCCTGACCAAGCAGTATCGTCTTGGGCCGGCACTTCTGCCCCTGGCTCAATTGCGGGAAGTCACCGTTCCTCGTAAGGACGGAGTGATTGCGCCCCTTAAAGAGCTGGCGGAGGCGACGGGTGAAACTGCTCATGTTTCCATTTTGTCGGGCACGACTCTCTATTCACTGGAGGCGGTCGAATCGACAAAGCACAGCACCCGAGCCATCGTCGATCTCCCCACGCAGCCGCTTCATGCTACGGCGTCAGGCCTCTGTGCACTGGCCTTTGGCCCGCACGGACTTACCGATCTCGCCAGGAAAAACATGAGCGCTTTCACCCCCCTTACGCTGACGACTGAGCAGGATCTTGATGCCGCAATTCAGCAGATCAGGGCGACGGGCTTTGGATTTGCCGATCGGAGTCTCGACGATGAAGTCTGCGGCCGTTCTGCACCGATTTTCGACCAGACGGGCTTGTTGGCCGGAACGGTCTCGGTGGCATGTTCCGCCACAAGATTCACTGCAGAAGCAGAGCGAAATATCAAACAAAACCTCGTTCTCGCCAGCCGCCGGATCTCATTCAATTGGGGCGGGACTGTTCCCGCAGATCTGGAAGACCTCTGGTCAAAAACTCTCTCACAATCACTGAAGTAGGAACTCTCAGATTGAAAGATTCAAATTTTCTGAAAGAGAATAACGCCCGTCATATGTTCCATCCCATGGCGCATCCCGCCGACAGTCTGGCGAACCCGCCAAAGATTATTACTGGTGGAAACGGCGTGCGAATAAAGGATGTTGATGGCAGAGAAACCATCGATGCCGTAGGCGGTCTTTGGAACGTGAACCTTGGTTATTCCTGCCAGCCGGTAAAGGAAGCGATCGCCCGACAGCTCGATGCATTGCCCTACTATTCGACTTTCCGCGGCACTTCCAACGATGCCGTTATTTCGCTCTCTTATGAACTGGCGGATTTCTTTGCCGAAGACGGTCTGGTCCGGGCATTCTTCACGTCGGGTGGCTCAGACAGCATCGAGACCGCTCTGCGTCTTGCACGCCAGTATCATAAAGTTCGTGGCGAGCACGGTCGTACGAAGTTTATCAGTCTGAAGAAGGGCTATCACGGCACTCATATGGGTGGCGCATCGATCAATGGAAACGCAAATTTCCGCACTGCCTACGAGCCGCTTCTGCCGGGTTGTTTCCACATTCCTGCGCCGTATACCTATCGCAACCCCTTTGATGAATCCGATCCCGCCAGGCTTGCAAAACTTTGCGCCGCCGCACTGGAAGATGAAATTGCATTTCAGGGTGCCGGGACAATTGCAGCCTTCATCATGGAGCCCGTTCTTGGCGCTGGCGGCGTGATTCCCCCACACAAGTCCTTCATGCCGATGGTTCGCAAAATCTGCGACAAAAACGGAATTCTGCTCATCACTGATGAAGTCATCACGGCTTACGGACGCACCGGTGCTTGGAGCGGTTCAAGGCTTTGGGGAATCAAGCCCGACATGATGTGCACAGCCAAGGCCATTACGAATGGCTACTTCCCCTTTGGCGCAGTCATGCTCTCGCAAGGCATTGCTGACACCTTTGAATCCGACACGACCGGTTCAGCGGCAATCGGTCACGGCTACACTTATTCGGGCCATCCGGTCGGCGCTGCGGCGGCGCTCGCGTGCCTTGCCGAAACCAAAAGGCTGGATGTGGCAAGTAACGCTTCTGCGCGAGGCGCCCAATTGTACAAAGGTGTTCTAAAGCTGATGGGCAAATATGAACTGATCGGCGACGTGCGCGGCGGACATGGGTTGATGACGGCGCTGGAACTCGTCTCGGATCGAAAGTCGAAGGCTCCGGTTGATAAATCCATTCCGATAAAGCTGCAGGATGCGGTCTATGAAAACGGTACGATGGTTCGGGTATCCGGTCCAAATCTCATTCTCTCGCCACCTTTGATTCTTTCTGAAGATGAGACCGATCAAATTCTGGACGCGCTTGATGCAGGTTTTTCCTCGCTTCAATGACCAGTCGCCCCGAGAGAATCGCTACCATGAATAGTATTTCTGCAGATGACAGCTTCGCTGCCTTATTGGGCACGAAGGGTGGCCCGGCCATTCGCACGGGTTCCACTAACCCGACTTCCAGTCTGTTGGTGTTGAATGGACGCAAAGTCATCATTGATTGCGGCCTTGGGGTAACAAGAGGGCTCGTCGATCAGGGTATGGCGCTGAAAGAGATTGATCTGATTTTCGTCACGCATTTGCATTCCGATCACTATCTTGAGTTGGGCCCGCTGCTGCACACAGCCTGGACCGCTGGTCTCAAAACGCCCGTAACCGTAATCGGGCCTGAAGGTCTTGAAGAGTACTGGCTGAATTTTCTTCTGGCCATGAAGGCTGACATTGATTTGCGCATAGAGGATGAAGGAAGACCGGATATTCGCCGGCTCATATCGTTCCGGGTTTTGGATGATGGGGAAGTTCTGAAGGATCAGGGTTTGAAGGTTCTCGCCATGCGGAACGAACACCCTCCTTTGGTGGATACGTTTGCTCTTCGGCTGTCGAACGGAAAACATGATGTCGTATTCTCCGGCGATACCGCCTATTTGCCCGGTTTGGCAGATTTTGCCAAAGATGCAGACCTGCTGATCCACGAGGCCATGCTTGAAGAAGCGCTTTCCGCCTTGTTCGAGCGAATTGGCAATACCGACGACCGATTGATGAAGCATTGGTTGCGCTCGCACACCATGGCACCTGATGCCGGAAAGATCGCCTCAATGGCCGAGGTTAAGGCGCTCGCACTTAATCATCTGATACCTTCGGATGATCCCGACTTCACGGAAAAACACTGGCACGACGCCGTCGCGCCCGATTGGGGCGGCGCTTTTCATCTCGGTCATGACGGGCTGCGGATCAATCTGACGAACACCGCATAACGACCGGTGGCGGCACAGCCCCTTGAACTTCGGCCCGGAATTCCTCCGCGATTGCAGGTAAATGCCCATCGCGACTCATCATTGCAGGCAGGCTCCCCAGACATTGTGGTCGCCGGCACCTCGAGAGCCCGTTTTATAGTCAGCCGGCAGCGGTCTTACTGTCCATTGGATTCACCCGCCGTCCGGCCGTTTCGAAGAACTGAACCATAAGCTCTGTGATCTCGTTTCGGTCGGCCCTCGTCTCAAGCGAAGCCTTTGCCGCGGCGATCACCTTTGGATCCAATTCTCTTTCGAGTTCATCCAGCAGTGCTGCAATGAACTCAGGAGTCATTTCCGGGTGGTACTGTGTGGTGGCGATGTGATCACCGATTGCGAATCCCGCAATCGGACAGCCTGCAGCGGTCGCTGTAACGGCAGCGCCTGTCGGCGCAAGAATAACCTGTTCTTTATGTGCAGCGTAGAGGTTGAGTGGCCTCTTCTGCCGGCCATCAATGAACTCGGTTTCGACCGTTCCCAGTTCCCAGCCTCCGGGATTGCAATCCACCTTACCACCCAATGCTGTCGCAATAGCCTGATGGCCGAAACAAGCACCGAACATGGGCACTTTGAGCGCATGCAATTCACGTATCAGATCTTCAAGTTGCGCGATCCAGGGTTCACCATCGCGCACAGACGCCGGGCTCCCCGTAATCAAGACGCCATCAAAGCGGCCTGTGTCGCCAGGAAACCGACCATCCTTCACACTGAAAACTTCGAACTGCCATAGCGGTCGCAATTCACGCAGAAGGGTCTCGAATTTGTCGCCATCTTTGGGATGCCGTTGGGCGAATTCGGATTCGTCCGTGTTGGTCATCAAGATTGCGATCAGCATTGGACATCCTTTACATATATTTATGAATGCCTAATATATTTTTTTGGGAACTTCAATTCCGTCGATTGTCGGCGCATTGGGAGGTCGGGTTGACGATTTGGAAGCCAAGCGATGACGGCCATGCCGACATCTCCAACCATGATACGTTCATCAACGGCGTTCCTTACAATACCTTTGCGCGGCTAAGGCGCGACGACCCGCTCAGCTGGACCGAATGGGAAGGCGGCAAGCCCTACTGGTCGGTGACTCGCTATCAGGACATTCTGGATTTGAACGGTCAGACCGAACTGCTCTCCTCGGCCCAGGGCATTCGCATGGAAGATCAAAGCCGGGAAGAGTACCTGGCACGCAGGACATTTCAGGAAACCGATGCGCCTGAACACATGCAGACCCGTATGAAAGTTGCCAAAGCGTTTTCCAACAAAGTGATGGAAGAATTTGAGGGGACGATCCGCGATCTGTGCGCTGGAATATTGGATCAGGCGCTGGAGAAAGGCACTTTTGATGCCACCAAGGAGATCGCCCGCGAGTTGCCGATGCGCATGCTCGGTCGAATTCTGGGAACCCCCGAAGAAGATCTGCCGTGGCTTGTCGAAAAAGGCGACGCCCTGATTGCAAACACGGATTCCGACTTTACCGACTTCGTCATGGACAAGCTGGAAACAGATGAATACCGGCTCATGCCATTCAATTCGCCTGCCGGCGCTGAACTTTTTGACTATGCTGACAAGCTGATGGAACGCAAAGCGGCGATGGGTGATACGAATGGTATCCTGCATATGATCCAGCAGCCCGGGCGCGATGGTCGCTCGATCAGCGGTCAGGAGTTCAAAAACTTTTTTTGCCTGCTGGTTGCCGCGGGCAATGACACAACCCGCTATTCAATCGCCGCAGGGATACAGGCGATGTGCCATCAACCGGAATTGTTGGGGCAGTTAAGGAATGAGCCGATAACGCAAGCGACTGCAGATGAAATCATTCGCTGGGCTTCGCCCGCCTCATATTTTCGGCGCACAGCAACCCGTGACTTCGACATGCACGGAAAGACCGTCAGAAGGGGCGACAAGGTGCTGTATTGGTTCGTCTCCGGCAATCGCGATGAAACCGTGTTTGATGATCCCTACCGTGTGGATCTGAAACGTGAGCCCAATCGTCACATGGCATTTGGTCGGGGCGGTCCGCATGTCTGCCTCGGCATGTGGTTGGCTCGACTTGAAGTGCGGGTTCTCTTCGAAGAACTGGCAAAACGCATTTCTTCGATTGAACCTGCGGGTCCGCACAAATTCGTTCGCTCCAATTTTGTGAACGGCATCAAATCACTTCCCGTTACCGTTTCGCTTTCATAAGGAAATTATCATGTCAGACAGATTGCGCGCCGTCTTCTGTGACCATCTCAGCCTTGTTCGAGGCAAGTATTTACCAGCGTCAAAAATCCGCGAGAGCGAGACCCGGTTCTGTCAATCCACCTTTGGGGTACACTACGACCGTGACCTTCTTCCATCACCGGGGTCGATGATGATGGAAGGCCTGCCGGACATGGAGCTTCGCTGGTCAGAAGCTGATATTCGCGATGGCTGGGAAGATCGGACAAAAATCGTCATCGGTGATCTCTACGACACCACGGGAGAGCCGCTCGGCGTTTGTCCGCGCGGGGCGCTGCGCAGGGCGGTTGCCGCGTGGGAGGCAAAAGGCCTGACGCCAAAAGTTGGAATCGAGTTGGAAGCTTTCGCGTTTCAGCACGATGCCGACGGCAAACTGGTGCCCTACGATGCACCGGGCGCGATTGTTTATGGCACCGGCCCGATCACTGATCCCGCCGGGTTTAACGACGCAATCTGGGATATGGCTGACGAGTTGGGCTTCAGCATCGACATGATCACCGCAGAATACGATGCCCCCCAGTTTGAATACACGCTGACATTCGATGATGCGATCAAAGCTGTCGATGACATCGTTCTGTTCCGCCAGATGGCAAGAGAAGTCGCTTTCGAGTACGGGATAATCCTGAGTTTCCTGCCAAAGCCAATCGAAGATGCAGGCGGTTCAGGCCTGCATATCAATTTTTCCTTTACCGACAAGGACGGCAAGAATGCCTTGTCGAAGGGTGGAAAAAGCGGCCCGGATCATCTCAACGACATCGCCACCGGTTGCATCGCAGGCCTTGTTCACCATCACAAAGGTCTGGCCGGACTTCTGGCACCGAGTGCGATGTCATATAAGCGGCTTCAGCCTGCCAGTCTGTCTGGCTATTGGCAGAACTGGGGTGGCGATCACCGCAATGTCACGACCCGCGTAACGGCCGAAGGCGGCGCAAAAGCGCGTTTGGAACATCGCATGGCAGACGCGACCGCCAATCCCTATACCGCAGTTGCTGCTGTGCTTCAGGCAAGTCTGCTGGGAATCAATAACAATTATGACCTGACGCCCGCGGAAACAGGTGACGGATTCGAACAGACCGATGCCGAACATGGGGTTGCAGCAACACTCAACGAAGCGATGAATGATCTCGAGGCGGATGTTGCGCTCACCGCTGCGGTCGGCCAGTTGCTTTGTGACAACCAGATTTTCATGCGCCGGATGGAGGCGGAAAAAACCGAAAAGATGGATGCAGCGACGCTGCGGGATTTCTACATACACTTCGTCTGATCAGGTTCGACCGTGAGCAAACTCAAATGAGCGGCCAGACAGACACTGTTATCGAGACAATTCTTCAACAGATTGACGACGGCATCCTCAATCCCGGTGATCTGATCGCAGAAGACACACTTATCAAAGAGCTGGATATTTCCCGCACCCCGCTGCGCGAAGCATTGTTGCGGCTCGAGCAAACCGGGATCATCGCCCGAAAAAGCCGCAGGGGAGCGGTCGTTTTCAAACCGACTCTGGAAGAATTCCTCAGCATTCTGGAAGTCCACGCGTCTCTGGAAGGACAGGCTGCAGGGCTGGCTGCGCGCCGCATTTCCAGCGATCAGGGCAGGTCGCTGGAAGCAGCAGTTATCAGATGTGAAACCTTCGAACGGGAAGATCACAAAGACGATGCCCGCGCTTATTATCAGTTGAACCTGCAGTTTCACAAAACCGTGGCCGAGACCGCCGGCAATCCGTTTCTGCTGGAACTGATCAAAACCAATGCACGAAAGCTAATGGCTTACTACCGGGCGCGCTACCGGTATCCCGGGACGATCAGGTCATCAGCAAACGAACATCGGGAAATTGCAAAACTCATCCTGTCGAGAAAATCCGTCGAGGCGCAGGAACTGATGACGAGGCACGTTCACTTCGACCAGGTGACCGCCATGGATCTCCTGGCCGCTGTGGACTGAAGAAGGCAACTACGTTCGCCGTCCCTTTCGAGCCTTCTTGCGTGCAATCCAGAATGGCTCGATATCACCGGCCATGATGCAGCCATAAGGATCAATGTAGTCCTCGATCTCAGCAAGATCGTAACTTTCAATCTGCCGAACAACAGCGGCCGCGTTTTTGTAACCGGACGGAAGCTCGGAAATATCGATCTTTCCTTCGAAGAAGCGGATATCCAGTCCTTCGGTTTCGAGTTCCAGCATTTCCTGAGGCGTCAGCTGACTGTTTCTCCGCTTGTGCTCGGTTCGCGAGAAATTCCGACCGGCTCCATGCGGGCTGAACCCCAGCCCGTGTTCGGCATCTTTACCGCGAACAACCAGCACTGGCTCTGACATGTTGAGTGGAATAAGGGTCAATCCACATGAGTCAGATGCGAATTCTTCCCAAGCAGGAGTAGCGCCTTTGCCGTGATAGAAAAGATCATCTCGCTTGAAGACAAAATTGTGCTCATTCCAAAAGCGGAATTGATGCCGGATGTCCAAGGCATCGCAGGTCGCCTGGTGAATGGCATTGTGATTGGCTTTGGTCCATTTACGGATCAATTGCAGGGCGTCCCAGTAAGCTTCACCCTCTTCGGTATCGGCAGGAATCCATGCATTTTGTTTCAATGTGGCCGGCGACAGTGCCTTTCTGAACCGCTCTGCCACCTGCATTCCAGCCTTGTAAAGCAGAGCTCCGGGGCCGCGTGAACCATGGTGACTGACAAGGGCAGTCTTTCCCGTTTTGCGTGAAGTACCAACAAACAAAAAATGGTTGCCATCACCCTGTGTGCCCATGTGCTCCTGAGCGGATCGAAGCAGCTTTGGGTTGTTCAGAAAACGATTCTCGCGAAACTGATCGATCAGATCCAGCGACACGGTGAAACGCTTGCCATTGTCCCTCCCGCCCGGACCAAAATGGGTGATATTCTGTGCCGCATCCAGCACCGATTTCGGGTCGGCAGTGCCAAGGTCCGTCATCATCACCGAACAGCAGATGTCCGCCGAGTGCATGCCGGGATGAATGGCATTTTTTGTCGCAGCTACGCCACCCACAGGTATGGTACCCAGCGGCCCTGCGGGACAGGCGTCCGGCATAATGGCTCCTGCGACCACAGTTGGAGTCCGCATCAACTCGGTCATGTGGTCTTTAACGGCTTCGACGTTTTCAACTTCATCATTTGCTTCAGCATCGATGTTAACGTGAAAAGGAGCCGAACCTTCCGGCCGGAGTGGAATTACCGGTGGCGGTTTGTAGGATTCGAGCATTTCGCGAACCTGTTCCAGATTGTGTCCATCCTCAAGAGAGGCCTGACCCTGACGCAGGGCAGCGCCGAATGCTTTGCCGGGTTTATGTCCCCACGTCTCCAACAGTTCGCTGGTCAGTTTTTCAGTTTCGTTATTGGTCATCTTTTTCCTTCCTGGGAACCGAACACCTCCGACAATGAATGAGCATGACGTTTGCAGACCAGTGGTCAGCACCCAGTCGAGCCAGTCCGTGTCGTCTTGTCCGCAAGTGCGGGGGCGGAAGAGGGCAAGTGAATTGCAAAATTAATTTCCGCCACCGGATTCCTCCGGGCTGGATTTGAACCAGCACGCCCGTTAGGACCTTCGTTCATCCATGAACCAAGTGCGTCTACCTGTAGTTCTGCAAGCATCCCTCAATCTCGTCGGGCGACAAGAAGTGACAAAACGTATTTCCCCGCTCTACCGCTGAGCTACGCTGCCCCAAAGTGTTAGCAGCGGCGGGATTCGAACCCGCGACCTGGTCGTCCACAACGATGTAGTTCTGTCGGCATTCGCCCTTAAGTGTTCCCGTATTCCTTTCAAATCTCTTGTTTGGCTCGACTGGCAGGGCTCGAACCTGCGACATCCTCGTTAACAGCGAGGCACTCTACCACTGAGTTACAGTCGAAAAATCTGGTCAGGGATCGAGAGTTCATAATTTTGACTTTCCTCGTCCATTTGCGACGCTGTGGCCGGTCGGACCGATCCCTGAATTGTGCTGATGAGGCGACAAAATTTTGCAAAACAGAGTTGTGCTCTACCGCTGAGCTACGCTGCATCAAGAGAGACACAATGGCAGGATTCGAACCTGCGACACCATGTAGTTCTGCTGGCATTCGCCTCAAATGTTCCTTTTCTGTCTGTGCCTTGACGACAAGTCTGTGATGAGACGATAACCCGGCGTTCTTCCATGTTGAACTATGGTGCGAATTCGCCCAGCGTGGCTCGAACCACGCGTCTCCGGGTCCTGATGTAGTTCCATCGGCATTCGTCAAGTGACCTTTCTTTATTCGATACTGGCAACAAGGGTTGAAGAAACAACCGGGAGTCCCGCCCGAGCCTAAGGGCGCCTGCAAGGAGAGGAGTCGAACCTCATCGGAGCATCCCGCAATTGGAGCATGTAGTTCCCCCGGCAT
>CALIOE010000163.1 GCA_938044775.1 uncultured Rhizobiaceae group bacterium | reverse complement strand
CAGCACCGCACTGATTTCAGTTTGCGGACCGGGCGTCCTACACCAAACAGATCGGCCCTACCGGGTGTCGGGGCGACGTGAAGCTACTTGGGTAACCGGCCCCAGATTGAGCCATTTGGTCAGATTGCGGCGCGCCCAGTTGTCGCCAATAACCTCCAATCTGTTCATATCAATAGCGGCAGCAGGGCTTATGTCGCCCCTCACGATGTATATCGCGTCTGCAAGCGTACAGGCGAGATAAAGGTTTACGTCGCCGCCGGGATCGTCGACACATAATTCGCATTGCCCCTTTTGGTTGAGAAACCACCAATAGCGCTTTGCAGCGGTCTGATCTGTCAGTTCAAGTCGGATCAGACAGCGACTTGCATCGAACGCATCAGGGTTCGAAGAACTCTCCAGGCTCCAGACAAGGAGCCCTAAATCCATTTCATGTTCCTTCAGCTCACGACGCGTCCAGCGTTGCCCCCAGATACCAAGCGCCTCAACCAATGGAACAAACTCGCGCCCTGCTTCGGTCAGTGTATAGCCGGGACGTTTTTCGCCAAAGTCGTGGCGCGCAACAACACCTTCCTCTACCAGCCATTTGAGCCTTGAAGACAGAAGTGATGGCGACATGAGCGGAACCCCGCGCTGCAAATCAGTGAACCGCCTTGGTCCAACAGCCAGATCTCGAACGATGAGAGCGTTCCACCGTTCGCAAAAGAGCTCCGCCGCTTTGGCAACCGGGCAAAACTGTCGGTAGGACTTCATGGGTGCACCATCAGGTTTCTACAGATTTTGTACTATATTCGGCGACGCCTGAGACGTCACTATTGGCAGCAAGACACGGCTATTCAACAGGTGAACCTATGACGTTAAGCGCAGCAGCAAGCGGGCAAGTCACAAAATCCGCAGCTCAGATATACGACGAATTTTTTGTTCCGGCACTGTTTGGAGAATGGGCAGGCCGTCTTTGTGATGCCGCAGGTATTGCGGGAGATTGCAGAGTTCTGGACGTTGCTTGCGGAACGGGGGCGACCACCCGCGAGGCAGCGATGAGGGTTGGGGACACTGGCCGGATCATCGGTCTTGATTGCAATGATGATATGCTTGCTGTGGCCCGTTCACGTGCGCCCGACATTGAATGGACTGAAGGGACAGCAGAAGCGCTTCCCTTTGAGTCGGACACTTTTGACGTCATTCTCTGTCAGTTCGGCTTGATGTTCTTTGAGGATGAAGCAAAGGCGCTGGGTGAAATGGTTCGGGTGTTGCGGCCTGGTGGCCGGATTGCTTTGTCGGTTTGGGACGATGTTGCAAACTCGGCCGGCTATGCGGCTATGATTGAACTGATTGATGAAATGTTTGGCCGCGAAGCTGCAGATGCGCTGCGGGCGCCATTTGTATTGGGCGATAAACACAGATTCATGGCGCTGCTTGAAACTGCCGGGCTGGGCGATGCTGCTGTTACCACGGTTTCCGGCTCTGCGCGCTTTCCATCAATACGGGAATGGGTGCGCATGGATGTGCGTGGCTGGACCCTGGCCGACATGATTGACGATTCAGGGTTCGAAGATTTGGTCATCGCGGCACAGGATCGGTTGAGCCACTTTGCCGCAAAAGACGGTGCGGTCAGATTTCCGGCACCCGCCCATGTCGCTGTCTGGACAGAAAACGGTTCCTGGAGAAACAGCGCCGTTTAGCACCAAGACGGTTTTTGTGATTCAATCCAAAGAACGTTGCGTCTGTGTTGTTGATGTGCGTGGCAAACAGAACGCAATATGGGCGGCGCTGCGTCACAGCTGTTGCTTTCATTGCTGGCCATCGTCGCGAGCGACCGAAATAATGACCGGACACCAAGCTCTCAGGACGCCCGACCAAAAGCACTTTTGTCTGCCGTGAGTGGTGAGTGCCACCGACCTTCGCAGCAGCCTGCGAAGGTCGGTCTATCGGCGTTTGCTGTTGCCGGTTTATTGCCCGGCCGTTCACTAAGCCTCTGGCTCACATATCCGCATGGTGGGCGGCGTGGGAGCGAGCGAAGAATGACGCCGATCATCCCGCACCGGAGACCAATAAATCGGAAATTCTAATATTATATATCTATTAAATTCGTTTTACTGCATCATCTGGAAATGCGACATCCTGCCCGTGATGTTCGATGTTTGGACACCGCAACGTTCCCGGCCGGGTTCGACGAGGTTTTTGGGGCAAGGGCTGTAGCCTCGTCTTCCAACCCAGCATAAGGAAAACCGGCCGGGAACACCCAATACAAGGATGAACCCGACATGGGAAAACGAGACGAGCTGATCCTGAAATATGCTTCGGATCTGAAAGAAAGATGCAACGTAACGCCCGATATGGATTTGCTGCGCAAAGTCACAATCGGCTGTGGTCCGTCAATTTACAATGCTGACGCTTCCACGGTTTCCGGTTCCGACAAGGCGGAACTTGACAGAGTCAGGACTGGGTTTCTGGTGAAACGATTGGGTCTACCCGACGGCATAGAACTTGAGGCTGCGATCGCCAACGTGATCAACACCTATGGACGTTCAAACCGCAACAAATACAGAGCGGTTGTCTACTACCTGCTGACCAGGCATTTTGGAAAAGAGGCCGTCTACCGCTGACAAAGCGGTAATCGGTATCGGGGCAAATTCGTGACCAGAGTATTTAAGAACAACTTTCCATCCGTGGGAAGCAGACTGCTGTTTGCAGTCGCAATTTGTGGTGCGCTCGCACTCTTCGCGTCCAGCGGGAATTCGGGTCGCAACATCACTGAATCAAAGGCGGGCGCGAAGTCGCAAGGTGGGCCAGCCGTGAGGTCATCCAAAGTCGAATTTTCTGACATTGGTTCGAAGGCACCTGTACTTCCCACAGCGAACGGCGAAACAGACGGCAATCCGGCCTGCATGGTCGCATTGAATGATGGTGAGCCCCTCGAAGTGATGGCACCTGGATGGCCAGATTCAGGCATGGAGCGTTGTGTCGTTCATGGAGTGGTGGACGCCGTTTCTCCCTTAGAGGATGAATTGCAAGGGCGGGCAACTTCAGCACGCGGCAGTGGCGGAAACGGTCTGGCAACTCCCACTTTCAGACCGGACAGGTCAGACGCCCCTTTGACCAGACTTGGCGCAAAGAGCGCGGAAGCTTGTGACTACAGGAACCTCTCTTTGAAGCGCGGGACTCATACCCTGCAGCCCGGCGTCTATTGTGGTGGAATCGTCGCGCTCAATGCCGCCGACATACGGCTTGAATCCGGAATATACATCTTCAAAAACGGCCCGCTGATCCTGGGTGGAACAACAACGCTGGCTGGGGAAAATGTCGGGATCCACTTCCAGGGCGACGGCGCGGTGTTTGGTTTTGGCACATCAACCCGGCTTGAACTTACGGCTCCCGATGCGGGGCCAATGCGCGGAATCTTGTTCTTCCAGGACAGGAGTGCCTTCACAAATCAGGAGTTTGTAATCAGGAGTTTCGACGCTCAATCCTTATTCGGTACGATCTATCTTCCTGGTGGAAAGCTGATCGTCGAGACAGTCGACAAACCTGATCATCCAGCGGCCGGCACAAGGATAATTGCCAACCAAATCGAATTTCGAAGGGCCCGAGCGCAGCTTTCGAGCCAATATTCGGAGTTTGATACAACCAGCCTTGCTGCCAGCAATCGGGTAAAGCGGGTGGTCTATGCCGGTGAATAATCATTCCTCTTCTGATCAGCCTCAGGCGGAAGTAATTGAAGAATGGTCGGAACAATGCCCCGGGGCCGTTGAAGCAATTGCAGAATTTTGCAGAGTTAACGCGGAACTGGAGGCTGCTGTAGCAGTCGCCTGCGAGTACAAAATCGAAAAACTGGATCGTCAAATTGAGCAGCGCTGGCAGCAATTGCTGTCACATCAGCCCAGTTCCGTTCGAGATGCAAAAATGCTCATCCAGTTTCTGCTACTGCAGATCGCGACGCTGGGAGCGGAAAGTCACAAATTTGAGCAGATCAAATCCAGGACAACAGATCTTTTTGAGCAGTATTGTAGGTGAACGGAAATCCCGAGCTGTCCTCGAATTCCCGACTACTTATCGAGTTCGATCCATGGAGCGTTTTGAGCAGCGTGTTTCAATTCAAGCAGAGCTTTGTTCAAAAGCTCTCGGGGTTTGTTTTCCGTCCAGACCGCATAGGAGGGAAACGGAAACTCGGGCCCACCTTTCACAAAATGCAGCTTGCCCTCTGCCACATAGTCGTCGGCAACGCGATAGGGCAGAAATGCCGTCTTGTTGTTGTTGATGAGAAACCTGGCAATTGCCGGACCCAACTGAAGGACGGTCTTCGGTGGTCTCAGGCTCGGAAACCACCGACTGTGCGCCATGGCAAACTCTGGACCCCAGTCCGCATAAACATAGTCATCACCCAGATTGCCGTCATGGTTTTCAATTGCGCTGGTCAAAACCAATCGGTCATCCATGATATGTTCGATTTGAAAGCCCGGGCGCAGGACCGGCATGTATAGAACGGCCATGTCCAGCTGGCCCCGTAGCAGCAGATTCGACAATGTTTGCGGTTCTCCGGTCTGGAAACTAATTGCGGTGGTTGGCAGAGTTTCGTTCAGCTGAACCACCCAGTTTGCAGACAGCTCCGGCCAAAGGCTTTCTTCGCAACCCAGCGAGAGATTGCCGGTAAAGCCCTCGGGCATGGAAGTCTGATAGAGAGCCTCGTCCCACAATTGCATCAGCGATCGAGCATAGGGTTCGAACTTGGCACCGTTGATTGTCAGCCCGACGCCGCTTTTGGAGCGCTTGAACAGCTGATGCCCTAACATCAGCTCAAGCTTCTGGATTCGTTGACTTATTGTCGACTGCGTAACATGAATTCGCTCAGCTGCAGCAACAAAGCTTTCCGTCGTTACCACCGTCAGAAACGTTTTGATTAGAGAAGCATCCATTGTGGTATTCCATCGTTATTTTCGATACTATATATAATTAATATTCGTTTTACTATACTATAAAACGATGCGACACCCTTTCCGCGATGTGCAGTGTCCACATCGCATAGTTCCTGACTGGGTCGATTGAGGTTGAGGGGCGTCATTGAACCTCAATAATTCTGCGGCCCCACCGGTCCCGGAGTATCCAGTCAGGAACGCTCAACGCTTGAGCGGGGCTAACGGCTTTCGGAAACCCTCTCAGCTCGGTGGCAGAGACTGCGACCTCGCTGGATCCAGCCACAGTGCCGGCAAAAAATCCTCTGCAGTGTGCGCGTGAAGCGAAGGTCCTGCGATGACTGGAAAGGAACAACAAATGAAGTGCGATCTGCTTTCCGCCTATTGTCGGCTGAATATGGAACTGGAGGCTGCCAGGAGCCGGGGCGAGTGGGGTCAGGTTGAAGTTCTGAGCGAACAGATGAACGAATGCTGCCGTGTTATTCTGGCAAGGGAAATCCCAAACGCCGACGATGACGATCTGTATGTACGATTCCTGGTCGATCAGTTACTCAATCACGCCAGGCCATACCGCGAATGTGACAGCATCAAACTGAAGCTTTTGGAGTTGCACGAGCAAAACATCAGACGAGCGAAAGCGGATCCGCGTGTATTCCGTGTCCTGGTGCGACGCTTGTTTCGCCTTGTCTCATTACGGCGTAAGCCGGCAGAAAAATCCTCGCGCCACAGCAGAAGCAGGCTACACCCGAGAACGGTTCCAGAGACGCAACGTCAGTATGTTTCCAGAAGAACTGTATCGTGGTGACAACTTGACTTCTCGATCAGCTATCCGGACTACCCAAGACAGCAGCAACAGATCACAATGTTTCGACGTTTGTGGCACAGACCGTGCCAACACCCACTCGTTGGAAACCGGGGAGAACATGCCACATGGCCGATCTTGAAGTTTATAAAGCCAAGTTGCTCGAGGTCTGGGCCATCGTGCTGGTCTGGCTCCAGTCCCCACTTTTCTGGGCGCAAATTGCTGGCATCGTTGCCGCGTGGCTCATCGCCGGGTTCCTCGGGAAGTTATTGCGCAAGCGCATTCCCTTGCTCAATACCGAACCAAAAGAGGGACGGTTGCTGTTCCCTCGCGAGCTGATCTACCGCGCCCGGGATCTGGCAACTCCGCTCGTACTTGTGCTTGTTCTTGGTGCCGTCATTCCGGTGCTGGATGCCGCAACCGGCAGTTCCTGGCTGGTCAAGATCGCGCAAGGCCTTGCTCTTGTTCTCACGCTGAAAAAAGCGGTCGAACTTTCTGTGCCGGTTGCCGGGCTGCAAAGGATCATCAACCTGGTGGTGCTGCCGAGTGCTCTGATGATGGTGTTCGGAGTCTTTGATGAGTTCACCGCGTTTCTCGATACAGTCGCGTTGCAACTGGGAAACATACGACTGTCGGCTCTGTTTCTTGCCAAGGCGGCAATCTTCGGTGCCATCCTCTTCTGGGCTGGGCGACAATCCAACACTGCCGGTCACAGCGTAATCCAAAAACAGGAAGCTCTCGACCTCGGTTCCAAGTCTCTTGTCGCAAAGCTCTATTCAATCCTGTTGTTTGTCGTTTTGGGGATTGTGTTCTTCCAGCTGATGGCCATCGATTTGACAGCACTGGCTGTACTGGGTGGTGCGGTCGGTGTCGGACTTGGCTTTGGCTTGCAGCAGATTGCCGCCAACTTTATTTCGGGGATGATCATTCTGCTCGAAAGATCACTTTCGATCGGTGACTACATCGAGATGGAGGATGGCAAAGCCGGAATTCTGAAGGAAATCAACATGCGCTCGACCACGCTTGAGACTTTCGACGGCAAGGAAGTGATGTTGCCAAATGAAAAATTCATTACGACAACTTTCGTTAACTGGACGAGGGACGATCCGCGACAGCGATACGAAGTACTTTTCTCGGTGTCGTACGATACCGATATCGAAGCCGTTCCCAATCTGGTCGCCAGTGCCGTCGCAACCCACCCTCAGGTTCTTGATGATCCTGAGCCCGTGGATGTCGAGCTTCGCGGCTTTGGTGACAGTGGCATTGAATTTGCGGTCGAATTCTGGGCCGACGGAATTGATGACGGGAAGAACAAGTTTTCTTCGGATGTGCTGTTCATAGTCTGGCGCACGCTGAAGGCGAATAATCTTCAAATTCCATTCCCGCAAAGAGAAGTCAGAATTCTGGATGACCGACCAAAACTGGAATTGAAACGCAAAGGTGCTGCAGGAAAACAGGGTGCGGCGGGGATCTAGTGGAACCGACCCGCAGTTCAGAACAAGCGGTCTTTCGATAGCCGGCGTGGGTACTGGATTAGCAAGTGCAGCTTTGGCTGGCGGAGGCTGAAGCTGACCGGCTCGGGTCGGATGCCCGCGCCTGCTGAATGGTCTGGCCTTCCCCAACCGGGCAATATTAGGCACGGGTCTGGCCAGGCGAGCTTAGCGTTAAGCCCTCAGCAGGTGTCTCTGTCGACCCATGGAAGTTCTGCTGAATATCCTAGCCAGACCGGTGACCAGGTTCATGATGAAGCAATCCTGAAGCCGACGATTAAAACTGCAGCTCAGAAACTTTCCGGTTTTTTACCCGCGACGGGTAATGGTTCTGCGAATCCATCATCATCCGTGCCCCGGAAAAACGACCATGAACCCAACACGTAAGCTGTTTGCAATAACGACACTGCTATATTTTGCCTGGGTCGTGGCGGCAACGGCTTCTGAATGGACTGTCATCAAAGTCAGTCAGCCGACCTTTTACTCCCACGCTGGCGGCGAGTGGAAGCAGATTGTCAATGGCATGCGCTTGCCGAACAATACATGGATCAACACAAAGCGCCGCGGTCGGGTGAAACTGCGCCGCGGTGGCGATGTAATTCTGGTAAATCCGAACTCACTCACGGGAATTACAGGCTCACAAAGCGCCTACGGCAGAATCAGGGTTCGGCATGAACGGGGCCGCATTGACCTTGCCATCAAGAAGGGCCGTATGAACAGGGTGTTTGTGGACACCAAGCTCCTGGCAGCGGTCGTGAAGGGAACGCAGTTCAGTGTGACGAGTGATGGCCGCACAAGCACAGTATCGGTGGCGCGCGGATTGGTGGGGGTCGTCGACAACGCATCGGGCCAGCGCGCCGATGTCGGCACCGGACAAAACGTATCCTCCTCAGCAGACAGGTCCGGGTTTTCGTCAACAACAGGGGTGACATCGAGCACCGCGTCTATTTCAGGCGTTTCGTCCACCTCCGGCTATCGGGGCAACACGGATAACGGCCAGGGCAACAACGGCAACGGCAATGGCAACGGCGGTGGTAACGGCCAGGGCAATAACGGCAATGGTAATGGCAACGGCGGTGGTAACGGCCAGGGCAACAACGGCAATGGCAATGGTGGTGGCAACGGCCAGGGTAACTTCGGCAATGGCAACGGAAATGGCGGCGCCAATCGGCAGGGCAACAATGGTAACGGGAATGGCGGAAAATGAGGCGCCATTTTCTCCACGCGCAGACGATTTCATGGGTTCCACACCTCCCGGCTGATTGGGAACTGCCATGTCGGTAGAGCTCGGATTCTTTACGCTGGGCGTGCAGAACGTCGAATTGGCGCGTGCATTCTACGGCAATCTTTTCGGATGGACGTTCGACAAGCACGCCAATGTTTCGAATACAAAAGTCGGTCTCGGCCTCTCGCAGAGTGGCGCAGCTGATGCCTCCGATGCCTGCTTTGATGTTCGAAATCTCGCGGAATCGCTTTTGCGGCTGGAGACCCTTGGCGGCATGGTCATTGAAAAAAACACGACCAATTGGGGACTTGTGGTGAGATGTTCCGACGATCAGGGAACACAGTTCAGCATGAGGCAGACTCAACGCGGGCTTCGCGACCCGATTTAGACGTATCTCAAATTTCGCCTTTGGACAAAAGTCGAGATTCGTTCGTTCAAAACCACGACAGGTCTGCCCCTATGCCAAAGCTTGAATGGTTCTGGCTTTTTTGTGCGCCGAGCCAGCCACGGCGATCGCAGTTTACACCTTGTAAGTTATGTTTCGTGGCAACCGCGCAGTGATCGTTGCATCGTAACTTCTTTGAGACAGATTAAGTCAGGTGCCTCGCGTCATCCAAGGGCCTGCGTGCAGCATTTGGCGATCGATTTGTCGCCGTAGATCGAGATTGTGATAAGGAAATGAGTATTCTGAAGAAACACATGCCGGCAATACTTCGATGCGTCACAGTTGTGGGTGTGATGATCATCGCGCTTGATCTGTTCGGGCTTGCCTGGCCCTACCAACTGGCCATCGGCTTGGTTGTGTTGTTTATCGTTTTTAGTTTCACCGGAGTTTGGGACGACGAAAACAAATTGCCCAATGATCGAAGCTGACGCTGCGACATTCTTACCGTTGGGTGAGGGAAAGCATGTTCCCATCGGGATCAGTAAACCACGCGACTTTGGCACCGGAAGGTGAAGTCCATATGCCCAGTTCACATTGTTCCAGATCAGCGAACTTCTTGAATGGCACCCCTCTGTCCAACAGGTCCTGGACTGCGTCGACGATTGATACAACTTGCCAGCCCAATACCGTGAAGGGTTGGGGCACGACATTTGCAACCTTCTGAATTCGAACCTCAACGCCGCTGGACTCAAGCGCTACCGCAAATTCATTTTCTTCTAAAAATGTAAGCCCGATTTTGCTCTCATAAAAATCACGCGCTTTCAGTGCATTGGCGGTCGCCAAAAAAGCAATGATGGGGGAGTTCGTAAGCACCATGGCAAGTCGCTCTCAGTTTTGCGTTCGAGCAAACTGTTCCAGCAATTTGCTGCAAAAACCATCGCTTGCGGCGAATGACTGCTTCGAACCTGACTGGGAAGTAAAACTTGGAGCTTGATTGAGCAACACGGCATAGGACCCGCCCTCATAACGCACCCGCCTGCAAGCTTCAGATTCCGTCTTTGCACCGAAGTTTCGCAAAATACGGGCCATCATGAGGTTGTTCGTGCGTGAAGACCATGGTCCATTTCATGTTATGATGTGCGACATAAATGTCGGCGCCAAAGGCCGAAAAATCGGGGTATTTTTCTGAAGTACAGCGGTATGACCAGGTCTCTTCCTCATCAAATATCACATAAGGGGCGGGCCATTGGTTTTGATACTCTCGCAGCGCGATCTCTCCTTCGATTGCCTGCTCATACTTCCAGCTGAATCCATGCCATTTAAATCCATTGTGAATCCAGGAACCGGTTTCCCTCTTAACATTTTGGGCATAGGCGCCGAGCCAGCGCCTCACCATGTCTTCTCTTTCAACGACACTATGGCGTTCCAGTTCGACAGCCTGGCTTTTGAGGAATTCCTCGATTTGGGTCATCATGTGACGGGTTCACTCTGCATGCATCCAGTCCAGCTCAATTAGACACCTGCGTCTCAAAGCCACGCAACTGTCTTGCATCGAATTTTACCGGTTCAGGGTCTCCACTGAAAGGATCGTTGGCAGGTGCCGGGCAATTTCTGCCCAGGATTTGCCTTCGTCGAAACTGGCGAAAACCGAGCCGGTGTTGGTTCCGAAGTATACGCCTGCATGTGAATCAGTGGCCATCGATTGGCGCAACACCGTGAAGAGGCAACCACTTTGAGGTAAGCCATCGGGCTTGGCCTCCCAGGTTTCGCCGCCATCAGCCGATGAGCGCAACGCCACCCAAAGGCTGAGGCTCGGGCAATCTGACGAACTTGTTCGCGAACGGGAAGCTGCAAGCACGACTGTCATTGGCATGCCGATCCACAATTTCGGGCCGCCAGCCGTTTTGAAAGCGTCGATCGATCGGGTTGGCAGAGCCGGGTGGACACTTAATTACTCGCCGGACGGACCGATTGGCCTGCTGCAAGACAAAAAGGCCGATCTGGTGGTCGCATCCGGCGGGACTGAAATCGGAAGTGCTGTCGACTTTGCAACCGACTACATGAAACACACGCTCGGATTCATTGGCATCACAGATGTTGCACTTATTGAAGCCGGGCGATTGATGGCCGATGAAGCGGCAGGGCTGAGTGCTGCCAACGACCAGATATCCGAGCTGAGTGCCGCATCGTGAGAAGTGACAATGCTCAAAGTTTATCCGAAGGTTGTCGTGGCAACCCTGTGCCCCACTGAAGCTCCGTTTGATCGCGTGTCACGCGCGGCGATTGGGGAACTGGCACCACAAAATCAGCAAGGAGTTGGAAATTGACGCAATCAGTCCAGGGCATACCCGGTGCACATGTCGGGCACGGACACCTGAAGGTGTCAAATCTCAATCGTGCAATTGCATTCTATCGCGATGTCATCGGAATGCGTGTCATGCAGCTTTTTGAAGAACATGCGGCCTTTCTTTCCTTCGATGACTACCACCATCACCTCGGGTTGAACACCTGGGAAAGCCTGGAGGGCACTTCACCGCCTGACGGTCATACCGGTCTGTATCACATCGCCTTTGTGTTTCCGGATCGCGCAACACTCGGCCAGGTCATAGATCGGCTCCAATGTGCAGGACATTCTCTGACCGGCGCTGCTGATCACGGGGTGAGTGAGGCGGTTTATCTTAATGACCCCGATGGCAATGGATTGGAATTTTATCGCGATCGTCCCCGGTCTGAATGGCCGCTTCAAAGCAACGGAAGTCCGAAATTGAACAATGCTCCGCTTGATGTGGATGCGCTCGTCCGGGAAGGACGAAAGGCATGAAGCCTGTTGGCAAATATGATTCTACCATGCCTCAAATTGTCAATGAAATGACGGGGAAACCACGGGTCGCTTCATCACGGAACGGGCTGCGAACACCCAAAAAAGTCCGGTATGATAACAAGTGAGCGCCCGAAGAAGTTCAAGCCCGATCCTGGAATTTCGGGTCAGGTCCTTCTGGGATGTCAATCGATTGACCCACAACAATCATCAGTCGGAGCGGATTTGGTCAGCGACTGGCTCATGCCCCGAGCCAGTCGCGACCGTTTTAGGTAAAACATGCAGATCTCGGTTCGGGTGGTCCGATCAATTTGCCCCAGAGCGGACCACCCATCCGAAAACACACGCGCCTGGCTTTGCGGTTCATGGGAACGACAACAAGATTCGGCTCGCGTTCAAAGGATTTCGAAACAGGTTTTACAAGCCCTCATGTGCCCTAACGATTGACATGTGTCCAATGCATTATAGTTATAAGAACTATGAGTGAAAAACATATTGAAGATGTCGATCTGAACCTGCTCATCGCGTTAGACGTTCTGCTGAAGGAGCGTCATATTACAAACTCGGCAATACGGTTGAAAATTTCTCAGCCTGCTATGAGCAGAACCCTGACCCGGTTGCGTGACACATTTAATGATCCGCTGCTTGTACGGTCTTCTGCCGGCTATGTGGCAACGGCTCGAGCCGAGAGTCTGGTCGAACCGGTGAAAAGCATTCTGCAGCAGATTCAGAGGACCCTGACGAAACCGACTTACGACCCCACAATGGAGACCGGCGAGTTCAGAGTCAGCACATTGGGCTACGGAGAAGTGGTCGTCATCCCGAAATTCATGGAAGCAATTTCAAATGAAACGCCCAATGTCGAGATCGTCATCATAAATCGCTCAGTCTATTCGGTTGATGAAATCCTCGAGGGGAAAGCCGATATTTTGTTCGGCGCAAGACTGCCGGTGACCGCACAAGCGTGCGTCATCGAGCCGCTTTACGAGGACAAGTTTGTATGCGTCATGAGTGAATGTCATCCCTTGGCAAAAGGCAAGCTGACGCTTGAGGGATACCTTGAGTATCCTCACTCAATTATCCACACCGGAGAGCGTCCCGGCTCCCATATTGACAGCCTGCTCAGGAAGCTTGGCCACATGAGAAAGATACGAAAGCGCAGTCCTCACTGGACTGCGTCGCTCATGAGTCTGGCCACAACCGACCTGCTGCAGACTGTACCTGAGCAAATGGCTAAGTCGTTTGCGAACACCGAAGGGTTGGTCATCAAGGAATTGCCGTTTCAGCTCGAAGCATCGAAGTTCGAATTAATGTGGCACTCCCGCTTTAACGAAGACCCACGCCACAAATGGTTACGGACCAAATTCATTGAAGCCACAGCGAGTTTTGCCACCCAGTCCTGAACCAGGTCAGGCCAGCCTGACTGACATATGGGAGACCGATTAAAGCTGCTTCGATTGGTGACACTTTGCCAGTACCCGCCCTGCCGCTCGAGGAGCATTGCTGCTGTCGCTCCACGCGAACGGCCCGTGTTTTTGCCGATAAGCGTTTGCCGCGAAGCCGCCACGCGGTGATCAGAGTCGAATGATGGCTCAGAGCCCGGGGCGGCCGTTCATTTCCGATGACGTGTGAAATTGCGAGCCATCCATATTTCCTTGATCCCGACGGTGCGAAGCCTTTGAATCCCACCTCAGGGCTGGACGGGAGATCACTTCTTCAGCCCGATCTGCGCTAAATCAATCAGTTGCTCCAGGTTGGCAACATATGAATCAAAGGCTTTGATCCCGCTTTCAGACAATTGATAGACGGTGTGCGGACGTCCTTCGAACACCATCTGACTGTGCAAGTAACCTGAGCTGCTCAGCTTTCGCAAATGGGCGTCGAGATTGCCGTCGGTCAATCCAAGGGCGGACTTCAGTTCCGAAAAACTTCGCGAATCAAAGCGGAGCAGAGCCGCCAGTCGGGTGCGTACGGTCTGGTGAAAAACCGGGTCGAACACCGGCAGGTCCGCCACCGCTATGGCTCCCTTATCTGAAGACAACGTTGATCAGCATTCCATGTCCACATCCGATGTCCGGATCGAAGATGAACGCCACCCAGCCACAAGTCCCGTTCGAGGATGCCAAAGACACTTTGCCGGCCGGCAAGAACCTGCTTGCCGGCCTGTGTTAGCAGCAACCGTTGGTCTGCGAACGTTCCCCGCTGAAAACGGGTATCGGAAGGATGCCGGAATTTTTCACCGGAGTCGGTCTGCAGCAGGGGGGTGGCACCTGAACACAGATTGCCGATGAGCCTGTAGGATCTCCAGTCCCCAATAAAGAATTCTGTCTCAAGCTCCATATTCTTCAAAAAGACCGTTCCGGGCGCGGATACCCCCCTCGCGACCAGATCCAGAATCTGTGCTTCAGTCCGCATCAATCCGGATTCACTCGATGGGAATTCCTCCAGATGACGGATCAGCGCGGCCTGCAGATAGGGCAGGGGACTCAGGTCGCCAGACACGAAAGATTCCAGGTCCTGCGGTTCGGCGGAGCAAAACGCTGCCCAGCCGGTCTTCGCCAGTTCAAATTGACCAGATGTAACCGGCTGACAAAAATCCATGAGCGAGGCCATCTGCTCCGCATTCAGCTGGCCGATCCCGCGAAACGGTTCAATGCCCGGGAAGGCGTCGATGCAAATCATTTCCAAAGAAGTGTCCTGAATAGCCGCTTTGGAAAACCAATCGAGCAGCTGGAGTATCTGAAGCTGATCAAGCAGGTCGTGTTCATACCAGAGAACAACGCGTTCATATTTGTCCGCTGCTCTGAGATGATCATCCCTGAGTTTGAAATCACGAGCGGCGTCGCCATCTGCAACGTCGGGTCCGGCAAAATAGCGGCCACGAAGCTCGCTCAGTTCATCAAGACCAAGGCCAGCGGGAAAGGGGCCGTGATGCATCGGGTCGCGCCAGGGCAACACATCGCCCTCGACTGAACTGGCCTTGATGATATTTGCTGCCCCGTCACCATTCGTAATGTGAAGATCGACCATGGTTCGCACTCATCAAAGCAATCACTCTGTAACGCAGAGTTAAGCTCTGTATCGCAGAGCGTCAAGCATGCGAGACAGGTTTGCTTTTACATCGAGGCATGACGTTTGCCTTACCGACGCTGTGACGAAGGTCACTCCGGACGGATGGACCGGAAAGCCGCCTGTTACTGTATCATGAACGAAAAAGGCCG
>CALIOE010000162.1 GCA_938044775.1 uncultured Rhizobiaceae group bacterium | reverse complement strand
AGGCGATGACACTGGCCGACCGTGTGGTCGTCATGAGTGCCGGCGTCGTGCAACAGGTCGGAACGCCGGTCGATATCTACGATCACCCCGCCAATACATTTGTCGCAGCCTTTATCGGCTCACCCGCCATGAATCTGCTCGAAGGAGAGATTTCCGGTGGGACGTTTACGGGCGACAACGTCAAGATCACAGGGCTGTCAAAAGAGCCCTCGGGTAAGGTAACTCTTGGCTTCCGAGCAGAAGACGCATCCATCGCAAAAGCCTCCGGACAGGTGTCGGCACCTGTCTACTCGATGGAACTGCTGGGTGAAGCAACGATGGTCACGGTAAAAGCCGGCGGCGGACTGGTGTCTGTCAAAGCAGACAAGGAATACCGTGCAGCGATCGGCGACCCGGTAATTCTCTCGGTGCCGGCAGACATCTGTCACCTGTTCGATGGACTGTCTGGTGAACACTTGCCGCACTGACTCTGGGATCACCCATGGCAAATGAATCGAACAAAAGTAAATACAAGGCTTACCTCGATATTCTGGCGGGGCCTGACAGCTCTGGTTTTGCCAGCGCTGTCGAGAACATCTTTGCCGATGATGCTACCATAAACATGGTTCATCCGTTCAACGAGCTCGTCGGAACAAAGGATTATCTGAAGCGCTTTCTTGGCCCACTCCTGCAGTCGTTTGAACGACTGCACCGTCAGGATTACATCCTTATGGGCGGCCAATTCGACAGCGCAGAGTGGGTCTCGTCTACGGGTTACTACGGTGGACATTTTGCCCACGACTGGCTGGGCATAAAGGCCAGCAATCGTCTTGCCTATCTGCGTGTTGGCGAATTTCACAAAATGCGGAACGGCAAGATTGTCGAAAGCTACATCTACCTGGATATTCCCGAGCTCATGATGGCTGTTAACCAATGGCCCCTATCGCATGGTCCCGCAGCAACACCCGGATATACCGGTTTCCTGCCTGGCCCGGCCACCGGGGACGGCGTGGTGCTGATAACTTCCGATGTTGCGGAATCGGAAAAGTCCCTGACCATGGTCACAGACATGTTGCTCAAGCTCAACACACCAGATCAGGGCTGGCGCCCCTACTGGCATGAGAACATGATCTGGTATGGTCCGGCGGCATTTGGCAGCTTTATCGGTATCGAGAACTTTGCGTCATTCCAGGTTCCGTTCGAGCAATGCTTTTCAAGCTGGACCGGCGGCGCCGTTGAGGGCAGTGAAACGCGACACTTCATCAGATGTGCTGACGGTCATTATGTCTGTTCCGGTGGATGGCCATCTCTCAACGCGTTTCAGACAAGGACCTTTCTCGATCAGCCCGCCACCGACAAAATGCTTTACATGAGGGTTTGCGACTGGTGGCGTCGTCAGGACGAAAAGCTCGTCGAAAACTGGGTCTTTGTCGACATACCACACGTCTTGCTGCAGATGGGGTTCGATCTTTTTGCCAGCGTGAATGTGCCCGGCCCTCATGAGTGAGTCGCTTGATTTCGATTTTGCCGTGATCGGAGCCGGCTCTGCCGGTTGCGCCGCTGCCTACAGATTGAGCGAAGCGAATGTCGGCACAATCGCCGTATTGGAAGCCGGTTCAACCGACCGGGTACCGCAGGTCAAAGTCCCGTTCGGACTCCTCTACACGCGGGGAAGCGGCCGCGACTGGAAATTCCAGTCGACCCCGCAAGAGACATTGGGACGGCGCTCAATCGAGGTTACACGCGGGAAGATGCTGGGTGGCTCGAGTTCGATCAATTCCATGGTCTGGTTTCGTGGTCGACGGGACGATTTCGACAATTGGGATGTGCCGGGCTGGCGGTGGACCGAGATTGAAAGTGACTTTGAAGCCGTTGAGAACCGTTTGAAGCCCGTCGCTCTGGCCCACCCTCATCCACTGTCAAATGGCTTCGCGAGAACTTTGGGTAGCAACGGACATGCCCCCCCTACGCCCGAGCGAGAGAGTGCCGGCATATTTCACCTCAACCTGCACAATGGTGCCAGGTGGTCAGCTGCGGATGCTTTTTTGCGCCCTGCCCAGCAAAGCGGAGCGGTCTCTGTGATCACTGGTGCCAGTGTGGACAAAATTCAGTTCGAACAGCGAGATGCGAGAAAAATAGTGTTGCTCGATGGTCGCATCGTAACAGCGAAACGCGGAATACTTTTGTGTGCCGGCTCCATTGGGTCCCCGGCCATCCTGATGCGATCAGGCATTGGGCCAAAAGAGGATCTTCAACACCTCGGCATACCAGTGCAGTCGGATGCCCCGGAAATCGGCGCTAACCTGCACGACCATCCCGCCGTCGGCGTCCACCATGAAGGACCAAATTCGGGCTACGGCCTCACAATCAACCAACTGCCCCGCTGGGCCCTGTCACCAGCAAACTGGTTGTTGCGGCGCAAGGGCCGGCTTGCGTCCAATATTGTCGAGGCCGGTGCCTTTTTTCGAGCGGCACCGGTCGGTGACGACGGTGATGATCGACCGGACTGCCAGTCCCATTTCATCCCGTTCACAACCGGGTTCAAAGGTCGGTTGATCAAGTGGGGCTCGGGATACAGCGCTGACGTGAATGTCTGCCGCCCGGCATCGCGCGGCACTTTGAGGTTGAGGTCCTCCAAGAGTTATGATCCGCCAGTAGTCGATCTTGGCTTGTTGAGCGATCAACGTGACACTGAAACGCTCAAGCATGGCGTCCGAAAGCTGCGATCTATCCTTAAGCAAGCTGCATTCAAAACGCACGCCGCTCCTGAGGTCTATCCTGGGCCAGAGGTCCAGTCAGACGACGAAATTGAAGCCTTTATCCAGGAGAGGTGCGCGACAGCCTACCATCCGGTAGGAACTGTACGCATGGGCGAAGGCAAGGCGCCGATCTCGCCGCAGCTGAAGGTACGGGGTGCCAGGAACCTATGGGTGCTCGACGCGTCGATCATGCCTGCGATTACTTCAGCCAATACGAATGCACCCAGCATGATGATCGGCTACCGGGGAGCAAAAATGGTACTGGACGACATACGGGAGAAATCATGAGTGGCGCACGTCCCGAACAGGGGATACTGACCAAGGGAAACGATCCGCAACAAACGGCCGCGACGCGCCAGGTTATCGAAAACATGGTCGATGGGCTGAACGACCATCGCATTGCCGATATCGGAGAGTTTTTTTCCAGTGATTTTCGTTGGATGGGCAATGCCGGGTGCGGCTACAAAGAAGGTCTGCACGAGTTTCAGGAAGCCTGGCAAAAACCGTTTCAGGCAGCCTTTTCAGACAAGGTTTGCATCGATGAAGCCAGAATATTTGACGGCGAATGGGCAGCAGCTTTTGGCCGCCAGGAGGCCACCCATTCCGGTTCATTCATGGGTATCGAAGCTACGGGCAGGAAAGTCGTCATTCGTTACATGGATTTTTGGAAAGTTGTTGACGGAAAAATCATCGACAATTGGGTGATGGTCGACTTTCCTGACGTTATGAAGCAACTCGGCGTAGATCCCTACAACGGTCACGGGTGGGAAACGCTGACGGACAACCCAAAGCGCGGTTTTCGGCCAGATCAGCTGCCCTGGAACAAATAAAATTTCTTCGCCCAGATTGTTTGCATACGTATGCAAAGACTTCTAGTGTTCCCCCATATACAGAGATATTCCGGAGCCAGTCATGATCCGCCATCTGAAAGACGCTCGGAGCGAAGAAGCCCGCGCAGAAGATGACGCAAAGGTCCGCGCCACCGTCGAGGACATCCTAAGCGACATCGAAGCCCGGGGCGACGCTGCGGTTCGCGAACTTTCCCAGAAATTTGACAATTACTCACCAGATAAGTTCCGCTTAAACGAAAGCGAAATCGAAGCGGCCATTCAAAAAGTCCCCCGCCAGGACATGGAAGACATTCGCTTCGCCCAGGCTCAAATCCGGAATTTTGCCGAAATTCAACGCGCCTCAATGACTGACGTTGAGGTGGAAACACTGCCGGGTGTTATTCTTGGCCACAAGAACATTCCCGTTCAGTCCGTCGGTTGCTACGTCCCGGGCGGCAAATTCCCCATGGTGGCATCGGCGCATATGTCGGTGCTGACAGCGTCGGTGGCCGGGGTGCCGAGAATTGTCGCCTCTGCGCCACCCCAGAATGGCGAACCACATCCAGCAATTGTCGCGGCAATGAAACTTGGCGGCGCACACGAAATCTACGTGCTGGGCGGCATACAGGCCGTTGGCTCGATGGCTCTCGGCACCGAAACAATCGACCCGTGTCACATGATCGTCGGTCCGGGCAACGCCTTCGTGGCGGAAGCAAAACGACAATTGTTTGGCCGTGTCGGCATCGATCTCTTCGCCGGCCCGACAGAAACCATGGTGATCGCAGACGAAAGTGTGGACGCTGAATTGTGTGCCACGGATCTGCTCGGTCAGGCAGAGCACGGCTATAACTCACCTGCCATATTGCTGACGAACTCCGAAAAACTGGCGAAAGAGACTCTGGCGGAGGTCGATCGGATTCTGAGAATTCTGCCCACTGCCGAAACAGCTTCGAAAAGCTGGAAGGACTACGGTGAGGTGATTGTCTGCGACACCTATGCCGAGATGTTGCAGGTGGCTGATCAAATCGCATCGGAGCACGTGCAGGTGATGACTGATCGGGATGATTGGTTCCTGGAAAATATGAGCTGTTACGGCGCCTTGTTCCTCGGTCCCCGAACCAACGTTGCGAACGGCGACAAGGTAATCGGCACCAATCACACTCTGCCAACAAAAGGCGCCGGCCGGTATACCGGTGGCCTTTGGGTGGGTAAATTCCTCAAGACACATTCATATCAAAAGGTGCTGACCGACGACGCGGCGGCGAGTATCGGCGAAGTCGGCTCACGCCTATGCATGCTCGAAGGTTTCGTTGGTCATGCCGAACAGTGCAACGTGCGGGTGCGCCGCTACGGTGGGCGCAATGTACCCTACGGCGCGGCAGCGGAACCGTTGGCGGATGCGGCTGAGTAGATGGATCTACCCTCCAGGCACAAATCCCTGATCGCCCCTCTTCGTGCTGCACAATACGACTTCACGGAAAACGCCGTGCGATCGACCATGGCTGAAGTCATGGCCGAGGATGCCGTTTTCAATCTGGCCTTTCCATTTGAGACGATTCACGGCCGCGTCGCGTTCTACACACAGGCTTATGCCCCGCTGTTCAACGCTGTGCCCGATCTCGAACGACGCGATCACATCGTTATTTCGGGACCCACACCACAAGGCGCACATTGGGTCGGCTGTGGCGGATATTATACCGGAACGTTCGTCCGTCCCTGGCTGGACATTCAGCCCACCGGCCATCAGGTGCATATGCGATTCCACGAATTCTATCGCTTCGAAAACAGCAAGGTTGTCGAGTTTCAGGCGCTTTGGGACATCCCGGAAGTAATGATGCAGGCCGGCACATGGCCGATGCAGCCCAGCCTGGGAAAAGAATGGCACATACCCGGTCCGGCGACTCAGGACGGCCTTGTTTCCGGCCCACACAATGAAGAACTCAGCCAGCAGTCGTGTCAGCACATAATGGACATGTTGACGGCAATGAAGCGCCATCCCCGTGAGCCGGTTGAAGCCATGGAAATGGATAAATACTGGCATCCGAAAATGAACTGGTATGGGCCTTCCGGGATCGGCACCGGGCGGGGAATTGCCGGTTTCCGCAACTGGCACCAAATTCCATTTTTAAACGGCATGCCTGATCGCGGACAATATGTGGACGAGATCACTTACCATTTCTTCGGTGACGGTGACTACGCTGCGGTCACCGGCTGGCCGGACATGATCCAGACGATCAGCCACCCTGGTTGGTTGGGTATTCCACCGACCGACAAGAAGATTGACATGCGCAGCCTTGATTTCTGGCGCCTCGAAACGGATTCGGATGGTCAAAGGAGAATTCGCGAGAACTGGGTAATGGTCGACCTTTTGCACATGTACAGCCAGATCGGCGTGGACGTGCTTGCGCGGATGCGGGAATTCAATAAGGCTCGCTCAGTCACAATCCCCGATGAAGCCTGGAAAACTATATGACAGATCTGCCTCGTACACCTACCTTTCAACTGAACGGCAAACGCGCCCTGGTCACCGGAGCATCGCGCGGCATCGGCCTGGGCGGTGCCATGGCTTTGGCGGAACACGGAGCCCACGTGGTTATGGCTGCCCGCAATGCAGAACAAATCGGTGAAGCGGCGGAAGCCGTGCGCAGCGCGGGATATTCAGCCGAAAGTATTTCGCTCGATGTCGCGGACCACGCCGCGATGGTCTCCGCTGTTCGTCAGCACGGACCGTTCGACATCCTCTTCAACAATGCCGGTACCAATCAGCCGTTGCCGTATGTGGATGTAACACCGGAAAACTACGATCTGATCACTGACCTGAACCTGAAAGCGGCTTTTTTTGTTGCGCAGGAAGTTGCCAAAGGCATGATCGAGGCCGGCAATGGTGGATCCATAATTCACACGTCAAGCCAGATGGGTCACGTCGGCGGCATAGATCGCTCCGTTTATTGCGGGTCAAAATTTGGCATCGAAGGCGTTACTAAGGCATCAGCCATCGAACTCGCTGCACATCAGATCCGGGTCAACACGATTTGCCCCACCTTTATCCGGACCCCGATGACCGCCAGCACTTTCGACAATCCAGAGCGCGTTCAGTGGCTCGAAGAAAAAATCAAACTTGGTCGCGTGGGCGAGATTGAAGACATCATGGGGGCAGTCGTCTTTCTGGCGGGTGACGCCAGCGCCCTGATTACAGGAACAAGCATCATCATCGACGGCGGTTGGACCGCCGACTAAGGAAGCAGGACGTGAGCATCAAGGGTTTTTCACAGCGTTGGAAAGATTTCCCCGACTACATCATCGGCATAACCCGGGAAATCTGGGAAGACCGGGGTATCGGGACGCTGAACAGCTATTACGCCCCGGACATCCCGGTACGATCGCCGATGGGTATTCAGCGAGGCAACCAGGCCGTTATCGCATCCACCATGGCAACAGTGCATGAATTTCCGGACCGGGAACTGTTCGGCGAGGACGTGATCTGGTCAGGCGATCCGACGGCCGGGCTGTTATCTTCGCATCGGATTATTACCACCGCCACCCATTCCCGCGATGGCGCTTTCGGACCCGCCACGGGAAGGCGCTTTAAGATACGCGTGATCGCCGATTGCGCAGCCAAAAATGACACGATCTTCGATGAATGGCTGGTGCGGGATTACGGCGGCATTGTTCGTCAACTGGGCCTGGATCCAAAAAGCTATGCTGCCGGACTAATCGCCTCCG
>CALIOE010000161.1 GCA_938044775.1 uncultured Rhizobiaceae group bacterium | reverse complement strand
GATGTGGAGAACAACACTTTCATCCATGGTCAATGGATGCGTGGCGGCATCGTGCTCTGTGATCTCACACCCGATGGCGACAAAATCCTATATTTTGCCACTCAGTATCACAGGCCATTGCAGCAAGATTCACTGCCAGCTACGAATCCGCTGTTTAGCGGCGGATCGCTGAAGGAAATTTATGCCTACGGCCTGAAACATCAAAAGAAAAAGCGACCGAACCGCAAGATACCCACCTATATGGGGGGCGCAAAAAGTCCAGGAAACACGGTGCCTAAACCGCCGTCACAGACCTGGACTGCCCTGAGCAAGAGCCCCTATTTCACAGCGCTGGCCTTCTGGCCGGCAGATGGCACCTGGACCGGAGGCGGGGTCTTCAACGGCTCCCATGGCGTTGATCTCTTTGAAGACGAACACTCGCTGGTTCCCCATAACAAGCAAAATCTCCCGAAGTACTTTGAAACAAGGTCAATCGGAGCCCATCCGGGAGGCATCCCTGTCGAAATGGTCAAGCGTTGTGCCATTGCCCCCTCGGACACAATGACAGACAAACTCCTCGAACTTTCGTCGCAGCTCGAGAAACAGGGGCTGGCACGATGCGACTGGGTCTTTGAGTATGGCCGCGACAAACTGTTGTTCTCGGGTGAAGGCAGATTATTCAGTTTGAATGGATGGTCGCAATGCAAGGCCGGACAGTTGTTGGAGACAGCAGACCTTGTCGCAGATTTCTCAAAACTGGAATTTGAGGAATTGCGCGCGCCCGACAACATGCAAAGCTGGTAACGGACCAAATGACAACAGATCCTGCATTCAGTGGTTTTGGTAAGGATGCCCTGCCCTTTCTAAAGGCGCTGGGCTTTCACCAGAACCGCGAATGGTTTCTTGAAAACAAGAAGCTCTACGATACCAATCTGCGTGAACCTCTCGTAACGCTCGTGGATGCGGCGTCAGATCGCCTGCAAAGCGCTGGCATTCCGCTGCTCGGCACCCGCAAATCTTCACTGTTTCGCATCAATCGCGACATTCGCTTTACAAAGGAAAAGCATCCTTACAACACCCATGTCTCCGCGGTGTTGACGCGAAATGGTACCAAGAAGGATACCGGTGGCATTTACATGCACTTTTCACCTGGTGACTGTTTCCTGGCATCGGGTCTGTGGTTTCCACCGTCGCCGCAACTTAAGGCCATGCGGGAGCAGATTGTGGCGCGACAGAAAGAGTTTTATGCGCTGGTGGAACATCTTGAAGCAAAGAAGCTACCGATTGGCCCGGAAAACATGGTTTCCAGAACCCCGGCGGGTTTCAGGGATGTATCTGACGAGACTTTGCTGTTCTGGCTCAGACACAAGAGCTACACAGTCAGCCGAAAACTGCCCGAAAAGCTCATCAGCTCTCCCAAGCTGATCGATGAAATTGTCACCTTCGGTCAGGACATCATGCCGCTTATGCAGTTCATCTGGCGCGCGGTCGATCCGCTGCTTTCCGACAACAAAAACTGAGCACTTTGTCGAGCTTCGACGCGGCTAGCTGTCTCGATTCAATCCCGCGAAGTCAAACAGACGAGTGTCTAATAAATGGCTGGGATTGGCATTTCCGAGGGCGCGGATCATCGTATCCTTGCGGCCCGGCATTTTGGTTTCTAACTCGGCGATCATTTGCTTCATCACGTTGCGCTGAAGGCCATCCTGCGAACCGCAAAGGTCGCAGGGGATAATCGGAAAGGCCATGTGGGCAGCAAACCTGGTGAGATCCTCTTCAGCGCAATAGGCCAGCGGCCGCAGCACCATGACGTCACCTTCGTCGTTGCGCAGCTTGGGCGGCATGGTCGCCAGTTTACCGCCATGAAACAGGTTGAGAAAAAAGGTCTCCAATATATCTTCCCGATGATGCCCAAGTACCAGTGCATCACAGCCTTCTTCGCGGGCAATTCGGTATAGGTTGCCCCGCCGCAACCGCGAACAGAGCGCGCAATAGGTGGCGTTTTCCGGCACTTTCTCGGTGACGATTGAATAGGTGTCCCGGTATTCTATACGATGCTCGAGATTGTTGGCTTTCAGCCATTCGGGCAGAATGTGCTTGGGAAAGTTCGGCTGTCCCTGATCGAGATTGCAAGCCAACAGTTCCACATCCAGCAGACCACGCCATTGCAGATCCAGCAGCAATGCAATCAGCCCGTATGAATCCTTGCCTCCTGAAAGTCCGACCAGCCACCTGGGTCGCACGCCTCTGCCCTCCCCGCCAACCATCGAAAACTTTTCGATCGCTTCACGGACATTGCGGAGCAATCGCTTACGCAACTTATTGAACTCCACGCCAGACGGGGCGTTGAGAAACAGGGGGTGACAGGTATCGGTTCTGGGCTCCGTCTGTTGCACGGCTGTGTCCAATGTTTGCTCTGCTGGCGACACTCTTAGCACCTCATAATACCTTCGTTATAGAGATTGGGTCATCCCAGATCCGCAGGAAATGCAAAACAATTCTCACAACGCCGGTTGGATGGCGTCATTGTCGAAGAAAGGGTCCAGCCTTACGTTCCAACAGCTTGATCAGGAACGGGTCGAGGTAGTCATAATCGTCCGGAATATCCAGGCAGACGACGCGCTTGCCTTTGAGGTGTCTTCTGTACCTCTTGGAAAGCTTGTTGCGGTGAGTTTTCTCCATCACGAATATGATGGTGGCCCATTCAATCTGTTCTATCGACAGCGTCGAGGTTGCGCCTTGCGACAGTCCCGCTGAATCTGTTTCCACGTCGGACCAGGTGGCAAAAACATGCTCTGCAGTCGGCGACCGAAGTTTGTTGGCTGTGCACAAAAACAACGCTCTTTTCATCTTCATTCACCAAAAAAAGGGCCGCTCTTTCGAGCGACCCCTGATAATTCAGCTCGAAGTCACGGTCTAGCGTGAGTAGAATTCCACCGTCAGGTTTGGCTCCATCATGACCGGATAGGGCACATCCGAGAATGCAGGGACCATGGTGAGGCTGGCAGTCATCTTGTTGTGATCTACGGATACGTATTCCGGGACATCGCGTTCGGCGAGTTGGACTGCTTCCAGCACGATTGCCAGTTGCTTGGACTTCTCGCGAATTTCAATCACATCGCCGGGCTTAACCCGGTAGGATGGAATATTGGTGCGCACGCCGTTGACCATGAGATGGCCGTGGTTGATGAACTGACGGGCCGCAAAAACCGTTGGAACAAACTTTGCGCGGTAAATCACCGCGTCAAGACGGCGTTCGAGCAAACCAATCAGGTTTTCGCCCGTGTCGCCCTTCATCTTGGAGGCCTGATCGTAGGTCTTGCGGAACTGTTTTTCTGAAATATTGCCGTAGTAGCCCTTCAGCTTCTGCTTGGCACGCAACTGCACGCCAAAGTCTGAAAGCTTGCTCTTGCGACCCTGACCGTGCTGGCCGGGGCCATATTCGCGGCGATTAACCGGCGACTTCGGACGTCCCCAGATATTCTCGCCCATACGGCGGTCAATTTTGTACTTCGTGCTATGGCGCTTGCTCATGGCATTTCCTCAAAGGTTTGCAGCCGCAGACCATCCGCAGCTGAACGAGAAAACGCACCCTCCTCTGCCCGGCTGTTTGTCCGGACCGACAGGCCAACACGCGCACGCTTTGCGAAGGTTGACCACGGGATACGTAAAACGCGCCGGAAACCGACGCGAATGGGTGTGGATTAGGTCAAACCTCACGGCTTGTCAAACCCGGAAATCGGGCGTTCGGACATCCCCGCGAAAGCGGGAGATCAAACGGGATGCGCTGCGCCGGACACCGCCAGCGGTCTAGCGGCTCAACTCTTCATCGCTGGCCAGAAATTTAACCGAGGCTCCAAGTTCAGCGGCCAGAGCAGCACGCTTATGTTTCTCGAACTCAAAGCTGTAAACGATGCTGACAAAGCCTTCGTTGCTGCGAACTGCGAGCCTTTCGGCTTCTGATTGCTGAGTTTTTCTTGGGGTAAATGCGAGAACGGTCATGGGGCTGACTCCTGTGAAGGTGACGCTGAGGCTGCCCCAGCCTCTTGTTTCGATGGAATCAATTGTAGGCCAGACGCCTTGGCACTGGAGTGACATTGCGCACAAGATCGAAATTACTTTGCCACCTGTAGCCCAAAACCGCCCAGCAGGCGCAGCAGTTCAGCCTTTGGGACGCCGGCTGTGAATTCGGCCACGTCCTGCACGTTCGTCACGCTCCCGGGCGGCGGCAGCAGGCTCCTGGCATGGCGCGCTATTGCTTCGGCAGGGTTCAGCCAATCCACCGGCCATGGCGCAAGGCGGCGCATGATATTGGTCAGAAATGGGTAATGTGTGCAGGCCAGCACCACAATGTCGGTACGGGCGCCCAGATTGTCCTGAAAACAATCTTTGATCTCATCGTTGATGGCATCCGGGTCCACCTGCCCGGTGAGCATGAACCTGTCGGCGATCGCAGCCAGATTTTCGGAACCGACAAGCCGCACATTAACGCGCGAGGCAAACTCGGAAATCAGCGATCTTGTGTAGTCGCGCTGGACGGTGCCCGGTGTTGCCAGAACAGATACCTGGCCGCTGGAAGTCAGTTCCGCAGCCAGTTTGATGGCTGGTACGGTGCCGACAATGGGAATGTCATACCGCTCGCGAAGATGGGGCAGGATGAGCGTTGAAGCCGTGTTGCAGGCGACAATAATCATAACCGGGGAATAGCGGGCTAAGAGGTCGTCAAAAACACCGAGCATGCGCTCGATAAGGGCACCCTCCTCCCAATCGCCATAGGGGAATGCCGCGTCGTCACCAACATAGACAAACCGGTGATCAGGCATGAGAACGCGTGCTTCGCGAAGAACCGTGAGGCCGCCAATGCCGGAATCAAATACGATAATGGTCATCAGGCAGGTTTAGGCGTGGCCTCCTGGACAGGCAAGCGGGTTCAACGATGACCGAATGCAGGTTTGCTGGTGCGTCGGCCGAACCCGGTGTTCGTGGATGCAGCAGGTTTCGATGCAGGCTTACGGGGAGCCTCGGTCTGTGGCGTTTGTTTCAGCTCTGCCGCCCGGCTCACAAGATCGTAGTCCGGATCAAGCATCGATGTCTGTTGAGAAGCATTCGCGCGGGCAAATGCTTCCGGGTTCGCTGCCCGGATATCCGCTTCGACCTCGCCAAAAACGGCTGCCGCGTCGAATCCGTGGGCATCCACCCCCTTCTTGAAGAGCAGAAGCCCCAGGAAAACGAGATTGAACAACACGAACAGGATTCCAATCATTGGAATGATCGCCAGAAACGAAAACAGGAGGTAAATCTTTGCCAGAGTGGTAATGCCAAAGGCATCGCGACAGCGCTTAAAGACAAGCGCGAATTGGATCCAGCAAAACACAGCCAACCAGATGATCGCCCAGAAAAGAATCCCAAGACCCAGATTGATCAGTTCCATAGGAGCCAACTGCGCTGGATCGGGAATGTCTTCAAACGCCAGATAAAGCCCGCCAACGGCAGACAACATGGCAACAGTGCCAACCACGAAAGAAGTT
>CALIOE010000160.1 GCA_938044775.1 uncultured Rhizobiaceae group bacterium | reverse complement strand
ATCATCTACAAAATTACTCCGGCCGAGGATTGGAAAAAGGCTGAGAAGTTGGGCGTCTTCACGGGAGCACCGATCGATGTGTGTGATGGGTTTATCCATTTTTCGACCGCGTCCCAGGCCCGCGAAACTGCAGCGAAACACTTTGCCGGGCAGGAAGATCTTTTGTTGGTTGCGGTCGAGACCGAGAATCTTGGGGCCAACCTGAAGTGGGAAAAGTCGCGAAACGACGAGCTTTTTCCGCATCTCTATTCTGTCCTCCCCATGAGCGCGATCCTGTGGGCCAAAGCCATTACTGTTGCGCCAGATGGATCTCACAAACTGCCGTTGGACAGCAGCCAAACCGATGTTTGATCCCTATGAAATTGCGATCAAACCGCTGCTCTTTAGCGTTGACGCAGAGAAAGCTCACGGCCTTTCCATTGCTGCATTAAAGGCTGGCGCCCATCCAAGATATGACGCGGAGGCGGATCCTAGACTCCATGTCGAACTGGCAGGATTGTCCTTTCCAAACCCGCTCGGCATGGCGGCAGGATACGATAAGAACGCCGAGGTTCCGGATGCGTTGTTGCGACTCGGATTTGGTCATGCCGAAATCGGCACAGTCACGCCACAGCCTCAGCCTGGCAATCCTAAGCCGCGGATATTCAGGCTGATCAAGGATCGAGGCGTCATCAACCGCCTTGGATTTAACAGCCAGGGGCATGCTGTCGCGCGCAGCAGGTTGGAGCTGCGAGCTGCTGCAAAAAAACCGCGTTCCGGGATCGTTGGTGTCAATATCGGCGCCAACAAATCCAGTGCCGATTTTATCGAGGATTATGTGGCCGGCATCCGCGCGTTCGCCAATCTGGCGACTTACTTCACCGTCAACATTTCGTCTCCCAACACACCGGGATTGCGTGCGCTTCAGGATGCCGATCCACTGGCAGAACTGCTGCAGAAGGTCAGTGAGGCGCGCGCGCAGGAAGCGGAAACCAACGGTCGCCGGGTGCCGCTCTTTCTGAAGGTTGCTCCTGACCTTGATGAGCGTGCGATGGACGCGATTGCCAGCGTGCTGGAAGGATCGGAAGTGGATGCCCTGATCGTCTCCAACACAACCCTGTCTCGAGACGGGTTGCGGTCCATCCACAAAGATGAGGCGGGAGGCCTTTCCGGCAAACCGTTATTCGAGCTTTCTACCATTGTTCTTGCAAAAATGTTTCAGCGGATTTCGTTGCCGCTCATAGGAGTTGGCGGTGTCACCGATGCGGCAACCGCCTTCACCAAACTGGAGGCCGGTGCACAGCTGGTTCAGCTTTACAGTGGCATGATCTATGGCGGACCGTTTCTGCCCGGCCGCATTGTTGCCGGACTTTCAAAACGCCTGACGGTCGAGGGGCTTTCCACGGTCTCCCAGGTCACGGGGCGTACCGCGAACGAATGGGCCGAGCGGACGCTGGACTAGAGCTCTGACACCGTCGACGGCACAAGACCGCCATTGGCATTTGAGCAGCCCTGACAGTCAAGACTGTTCTGAAAACGTGCTTTGCGCCTTTGTCGATAGACGGGCATAAAGCGTGATGCCACGGAAACCGAGAAACACCTCAAGCGCCAGCCACAGTCCGTGATTTCCAAGCCATGGGGTCGCAATCCACCAGGTCAGAAAGTAGACGCCGATGGACAGGATCATCATGTTGCGCATGTCCCTTGACCAGGTGGCACCGATGTAGACGCCGTCCATTTGGAACGCCACCACGCCGGCCAGCGCAGTAAGGGCAGCCCAGGGCAGGTATACCCGTGCTTCTGCCCGTACAGGTTCGTTCACCGTCAGCGTATCTATCAGCAAGGGCCCGGCCAGGAAGAAAACCACAGTGGCAATACCGGCCAACACGAAACCCCAGAAGAGCGTCAGCCTGACACTGCGGTTGAACGCCGGACGGTAACGGGCGCCGACTGCGCGTCCTACCAGTGTTTCGGCAGCCGTGGCAAAACCGTCCAGAAAAAACCCTGATACCATGAAGAAATTCATCAGGACTGCATTGGCAGCCAGCGTTACCTCACCATAGCGGGCGCCCTGCGCGGTGAAGAACGCAAATGCGAAGAGCAGAAGAAAGGACCGGATCATAATGTCGCGATTCAGGCCGAACATTTTGAGCCATGCCGCCTTGTTTTTCAGGCGCGTTGCCAGCGGCGTTGGGCTGGTCCAGATTTTGCCGGTCAGCAGCAAGCCGACGAGCACAGTAACGGCCTCAGCAACTACGGTGGCCCATGCCACCCCTTCGAGCCCCCAGCCCAGATACAGCCCGAGCCAGATGGATAGCACGATGTTGATACCGTTGAGCAGGATTTGCAGAATCAAGCCGGTTTGCGCCCTGCCCAACCCCAGATAAAGGCCGAGGATGGAATAGTTCATCAGCGTGAGTGGCGCAGCGATGATACGAATGGAAAAGTAATCGCGCACGGCACTCTCAACCGCGGCAGTCACATCCATGAAATGAAGGCCCAGCCACAATAACAGGGGCGCGGTTGCCAGCACCAGAATGCCGCCCACTGCCGAGACAATGCCGGAGCGGTAGAAAATCGCCCGCTGCTCGGCAATATCGCCGGCACCATGGGCCTGCGCCACGAGTCCTGTCGTGCTTGCGCGCAGGAAATTGAAGGTGGTGAAGACGATATCGAACAGGATAGCGCCAACTGCCAAACCGCCGAGCAAGGCGGCACTGTCAAGCTGACCGACGACAGCCGTATCCACGAGGCCGAGGATTGGGGTAGACATGTAGGCCAGCGTCATCGGCCAGGCGATGGCGAGCACCGACCGGTGGTTTACTTCAAAGGAGCGAAGCGGTGTCCTGGCGTGGGCATCAGCCACGCGGCGTGGAGCGGTACGACAGCAACCGTATCAAGAGAAAGGCCGGGACGACGATCGCTGCGCCCAGGAAGAAATATTCGAGCGAGCCGTAGATTGCGTCGAAACCCAGATTCCACAATCGCTGGAAGAATCGGACAATACCGTCAAACAATGCCCTGGGCGACAAGTTCAAAGCGCTCATGACAATCCCGACAACAAATGAGATTACGGCAAGCTTGACCAGCGTGCGTCCGATGCTGTCGCCAAGAAAGCGATTGAGTCCTGATGCCATGAAGTTCGCCCCTGTGAATGCGCTGTTGCATGCGGAAGTAGGCCAACCGAGCCAGCGGATCAAGGCGGTGTCGAAGTTGGACTGCAACAATTGCGTTGTCTCGACATGAGTTCGGAACCGGCATTAGCGAAGATTCTCGCTGCAAGGAAGCTTGGTGCGCTGCCGGCTCTTTCTGAATCCAGCTTTCAAGCTGTCAGTCGGGCTTTGTCAAAGAGGGCTACCTGCTCACCAACAGCTTGATGCCGGCCAGCGCAAAGAATACGCCGAGCGCCGCCTGGATACGGCGGCGAGCGCCAGAATAGATCCGAACCATGAACGGGGTCGAAAAGGCCACCGCATAGAGTAGGTGGATGGCTATCGACAGCAGGAATGTGCCGCCCACGATAGCGAAGCCAACCCACCAGGGGGCTCCGTCCTGCATGCCTAACGAGATAATCGCGATCCAGGCCAGAGCGGCCTTAGGGTTCGTCATTTGAACAACATAGCCACGGCTCATGTAACCCAACAATGTCCGTCGACCTCCGGCAAGTTCCCTGGCTTCAATATCGTTTCTGGCGGCGGCGGCTCTGAAAGACTTGTAGGCCAGCCAAAGCAAATAAAGTCCGCCGAAGATCTTGATGAACATCAGGGCGGACGAATAGGCTGCCACTAGTGCCGACAAACCCACAACAGTAAGCAACGCCCACGTGAACGAGCCTGAGGCCACGCCCAATGCCAGCGCGACGCCCGATGCCCGGCCGACGCTCATCGATGTCCCGATCACCGCAACAATGTTGGGACCCGGGCTTGCTATCGCCAGAAGAAACGCTGAATAAGCCAACAGAATTCCTGGAATGTAGGTCATGCTCAAAGCCCGATCGATGGTTTTATCAGGCGAATCTCTAACATGTGACTACTGACATCTGCGTGTCAGTAGTCTGTAAAGTTCAAAAAGTCCGTGAACAGCTACCGCAGCTGCCGAAATTTTTTCAGATCAGTCCGTATTGCGTATTGTTCATCGGTGATGACCCGCGCCACTGGGAGGCATCAAGGCGAAAGCTGCCTGTTTCCACCGGGAGTTCATCTTAGCACAGGCAATGTTCGTCACGCCTGACATGATCGAGCGACACCGGTTTACGTCCGACTATGAGGCCGAGAATCCTCCAACGCGCGGTGGGCCGAAGAACCAGGGATAGCTGCACCTGCCGGTTGTCAGGAAGCCAGCCAACGCTATGGTCGTTGAGAATCTGATCCACCGGACGGGCAAAATGTCAAAGCCGCTTCAGGGCATTCGCGTTCTAGACCTGACCAATGTTCTTGCCGGACCGTTTTGCTGCCATCAACTGGTGCATCTGGGAGCCGAAGTCATCAAAGTCGAAGCGCCGGAACGCGGTGATCTCGCAAGACAACTGGGTGCCGACCCGGCGCTTAGCAAGAAGCATATGGGTGTGTCGTTTCTGGCCCAAAACGCGGGCAAAAAATCCGTCACGATAAATCTCAAGAACAATCAGGGTAAGGCGCTGTTCAAGCGACTGGTCCAAACAGCAGACGTTCTGGTGGAGAACTTTCGTCCAGGTGTTATGGACCGCCTTGGTCTCAACTACGGTGAACTGAAGCAGATCAAACCGGAACTTATTTACTGCGCCATATCAGGATTTGGGCAGGACGGACCGTGGATGCACCGCCCTGCCTATGATCAAATCATTCAGGGCGCCTCAGGTTTAATGTCTATCACCGGCGACAAGGACAGCGCGCCCCTGCGGGCAGGTTATCCCATTGCTGACACTGTTGGCGGCATGACGGCGGCCTTCGCCATTGCCGCTGCCCTGAACAGCAGGCCGCGCGGAGCCCTGCTGGATGTATCTATGCTGGAATCTGTTCTGGCGACCATGGGTTGGGCTGTGTCCAACCTGCTGATTGCCGGCGTTGAGCCGCATCCAAGCGGAAACGAGAACACTACCTCTGCCCCCTCGGGGAGCTTTCAGACCGCGGACGGGCTGATCAACATCGCCGCCAACAAGGACGAGCAATGGGCGCTGTTGGCCCGACATCTCGGTCTCGATGACCTCATCCAGCAGACTGAGTTTGCGACCCGCGAGGACCGAAAGATCAACCGCCTGTTGCTAAAGGAAAAACTGGAGGCTGTGCTGGTGACCCGGTCAGCGCATGACTGGGAAAGCGAGCTTAACAACATCGGGGTGCCTTCGGGCGCTGTATTGACTGTGTCCGAAATACTGGAGACGCCGCAGATTGCAGATCGCGGGTTCCTTGCGGATTTTCAAAACGTGCCTGGTGTGGAACGGGACATCCGGGTCGTGACAACCGGTTTGAAGATAGATGGAACAGCGCCAAGAGCTGAAAGCCCTCCTCCCGAACTTGGCCAGGATAACGGCTCGGTGTGGCGGGAGCTTGGCCTGGGCGACCATGAAATTCAGGCCTTGCAGGAGGGCGGTGCAATATGAGCGGAACGCATGATGAGGTTTCAGATTGGTGGAGCACGTCCATCATCGATATGGCTCCAGGGAGAATTCACATTCGCGGCCACCCGATCGAGCAACTGACCGGCAACGTAACTTTCCCGCAAATGATATGGCTGATGACACGCGGTGAGCTGCCGACCGCGGATCAGGCATATCTGCTGGAATGTGCGCTCGTTGCTGCGGTTGATCATGGACCACAGGCACCGTCGATTGCTGCCGCGCGGATGGCCGTGACCTGTGGGCTGAGCCTTAACGGCGCAATGGCGTCTGCGGTTAACATGCTCGATGACATTCATGGCGGCGCCGGAGAGCAGGCCATCGAGTTGTACGGCCTGATTGACGGCCTGGTTGAGAAAGGCCTGCCGCTTGAACCCGCGGTTGCGCAAATGATCGACAAGTGGCAATCGGAGCGATCTGGCTACCTCCCCGGCTTTGGGCACAGGTTCCACAAACCCGAAGATCCTCGTGCCCCACGACTTCTGGGCCTTGTCGATGAAGCCGTTGAGAATGGACTCGTCAGCGGCCGGTTTGCCAATACTGCGCGCGCCATCCAACGGGCCCTCAACCAGCGAAAGGGGAAACCCGTACCGATGAACATCGATGGCGCGTCAGCCGTTGTTTACGCTGAGCTTGGATTTGCCGGACCACTGGCACGCGGGCTGTTTTGCCTCTCCCGCTCAGTCGGTGTTATCGCCCACGCCTGGGAGCAGATGCAACAGGGAGGCCGCAACAAAGGCCCCACGCCACCGGGTTTTCGGTGGACCTATACAGGTTCCAACCCGATCGAAAACTCAGGAAATGAACCTGCTGGCTCTGACGGTTAAACAGCCCTCGCGCAGGCATTGGTCATTTTTGCGGGGCGCTAGACGGTCGCCAGAAAACCAACAGCCAGGGCCGCTGTCACCAACGCGGTTATCGTCATGCGAAGTTTCACAAACCACGGTTCATGGACACCTTTTTGTCCGGCGATGTAGTCCCAGACGCCCATGGTCAGAACGGCCAGCGCTTGCACGACAAAAACGGTCGGGATGGCAAGAAAAAGGCTGGACCAGCCAACGAGAGCGGGAACCACGCTGAGGATGAGCGTCATCGCCGACGACTCAGTGGATTTTTGGCGCAACACGAGGCCCCAGCGAATGCCACCAAGGAACGACAGGATGACGGCTCCGTAAGTGCTCAGTCCCTGTACAGCGAGGCCACTATAGGGATCATCGATTTCCAGAACCATCGAAGCAATGGCCAGAGCGGCAAAAGGTACAAAACCAGCCAAAGTCAGGGCCCAGGCTGTCTTGACCGTCTTTTCATCAGCTTCAGGCATGGATGCTCTCTACCAGGCGCAGTTCTGTCTTATTCCATCACAGCGCCTACCAGCGCGCCATGCATCAATCCTTACGGAAAACGACGCTTGCAATCCACCCGGTCGCAATGGCGATCAACACAGCTATGATGCCGTAGAGCAGGCCATTCTGGTGGGCGAGATCATAGGTCAGCTGTTCAAATCCATCCTTGCGGACGTCGAGATCAACAGACTGGGACGCCAGCAACTCGCCATCGTGAAACAAAAAAGCCCGCGCTGTGTGTTGTCCGATCGGCACGTTTGCCGGCACCCGGAGCCGCGCACGGAACAGGCTTGGGCTGAGAAATTTCACCCCGTCGTATCGCTCCCTATAGAGACCCTTCTGACGTTTCAGGCGCTCCAGGGAACGCCTGAACTCGTCCGTTTCCTGCGGATTTCGGTTGGTATCGCCAACCTGAAGGTTCAAATTTCTGATGCCTATCTGTCGTGAGAGGAGTCGCTGGGTTGGCGCAATTCCAGACAATTGAGATGTGCTGGCCAATGAATAGGATGAAGGCACGTTCTTGAAGTCCTGGGAGGCACCATTCACCCATATGCCCAGCGTGCGTTGTTTTCGGCGCACCGTGGCGGGCCGTCGCGGTCCGATCAGCGACACCACGATTTCGTAGCTGTGAGTGAGCAGCAGCCGCGGGTCGCCTTTTTCAATGGAACCAAAGACGACGACATCCGAGCCGGAAAAATTGGAAGTAATTGAGACCACATCGTTGGCCAGACCGATCTGCAGGTCTTCTGCCCGCGCACTGCCCGTGGCGGCGATCATAAAACACCAGACAGTTAACAGAATCCGGCGCATCAGTGGCCCGCCCCCAGGCCCAGCGAAAACAATTCTTCAGGCGTCGTAACCAGATCCCAGCCGAGGCGCAGGCACACGGCCAGCACGATCAATCCAAGCAAGGCTCGCAATTGCTCACCTTTGAGTTTCTGCCCCATCTGAGCCCCGAACTGGGCGCCAATGACACCACCAACCATGAGTATGAAAGCGAGCACCACATCAACCGTCTGGTTGGTGGCAGACTGGGCAATCGTCGTGAAGATGGTCACGAACATGATCTGAAACAGCGATGTGCCGATGACGACATTTGTCGGAACCCGTAACAGGTAAATCATGGCCGGCACCATAATGAACCCGCCTCCGACGCCCATGATCGATGCCAGAATGCCAACCAGCACCCCAAGCACGAGCACAGGAATGACGCTGATATAGAGTTGTGAACGCCGGAACCGCATTTTGAAAGGCAGGTGGGAAATCCAGGTGTGGTGTGACTTGCGCTGTGGCACCGGCTCGGTCTGCTTGCGCGACTTCCGGATAGCATTCAGGCTTTCAATCAGCATCAGCGTCCCGATGGTGCCCAAAAAGACCACGTAGAGAATCGAAATGATGAGATCGAGCTGACCCGCCGAGCGCAGCGACGAGAATATTGCCACGCCAAGTGCGGAGCCAACAATACCGCCGGTCAGCAGGACAAGGCCCAACTTTATGTCGAGCGAGCCTCGTCTGAAGTGCGCAAGCGCCCCGGAAAATGATGAGGCTACGATCTGATTGGCTTCGGTTGCTACCGCGACGGCCGGCGGTATCTGATAAAAAATCAGCAGCGGGGTCATCAGAAATCCGCCACCAACACCGAACATGCCGGACAAAAAGCCAACGCCAGCGCCCATGCTGAAAAGCACAAGAACATTTACAGACATTTCCGCTATCGGCAGATAGAGATTCACGGCATATCGATCGAATTAGAGCTTGTCAGAGCTCGCTGACAGAACACCAAAGCGCAGCCCGCCCTCTGGTCCGGCTTCCTTGCGCCTGACCCGTCAGGATGTCAAATTTTTTGATGGTTTGGACCCATCAAATCCGATTGACTGGGCCAATCGATGGCCGGGGACCGGCTCAAGTCTGGATATCGAGAGCCTGCAGCAGGCGCTTGTCGACTTTGCCGGTTACAGGAATGCCTGCATTCTGCTGGAACTTCATGATGGCTCGTTTGGTTTTTGGCCCCATCAGACCGTCGGGCGTACCAACCGAGAAGCCACGCTGATTGAGCAGCGCCTGGGCCTTCTTGAGCATGCCTTGAGGGCTGTTATCGTCCAGTGAAGCGGCCGGTTTTCCACGCCAGTTTTCAGGTATTGAGACGCGGTTGTTGGCCTCGTCCATCGGCTTTGCAGACCACGCATTCAGCCGGTCTTGAGCCGCTTTAAGATCTGCCGGCTCCATCTTGGCCGCAACTTCGTCCCTCTTTGAGGCTGCATCCTTGTCACCGGTCTTCGCGGCAACGGCAAACCATTTGTAGGACTCAGCCAGGTTTTGTGGCACTCCCATGCCTCTGCCATAAAGAATACCGAGATTGAACTGACTGTCCTTCACGCCAAATTCAGCTGCCTGTTTAAACCAGGAAAGTGCAGCTTCCATGTCGGGCTGAACGGTTGGTGGGTTCCCCATGGCGCGGATCACGGCAAGATTATGCATGGCCCTGGCGTTGCCTTGAGCTGCAGCTTTCTCGTACCAGCTTGCGGCTGTCCGCACGTCAGACTCAACGCCAATACCTTTTTCGTACAGGCTGCCAATGGAGTACTGAGCAGGAGCGAATCCGCTTTCAGCGGCCTTTTCGAACCACTTGGCCGATTCCTTCATATTGCGTTGTGTTTCGCGACCGTCTGAGTACCGCATGCCAATTTGATAAAGCGCCTTGGGATCGCCGGTGGCTGCGGCGGCAACCAGTTCCGGAGTGCCTGCGGTCGTGGGCACGTCGAACGTCGGTGCAAGTGCCTGCGCGTCTGATCCTGTTTCTGCTTCGTTAGCAGCGGGACCATCCGTTACCGGCTCTGGTTGCACGTTAACGGGAGTCGTTGGCTGTGGCTGAGTGCTCTGTGGATTTGCCACGGCAACCGTGTCTTCCGGCGCAACGGGCTCCGGAACGACCTCCGGTTTTGGCTGTTGCGAAGCCGACGGACTTACGACGATTTGCGCATCATCCTTGACCACCCGTTCAGTCGATGGGGCAACCTGACGTGCCACGCGCTTGTCAGCTTTTGCTGGAAGCTGTTTGGTTTTTGTCGTGCCGGACGTGGGAGGTGTTGCCGTTGTCTTCGGCGCCGGGGCAGAAGCGACTTTTGCCGGAACATCACCGAGAATTCGATCAAATGCATAATATCCGGCGCCACCGATTCCCGCCAGAAGCAATACCGCTGCTGCAGCCATGGCGATGGGTTTGCGCAGGATTGACAGATCAAACGACTTCGACTTGAGGCCTGCTACTTTCTCCGAGAGTCCCGATGGCTTGGTCGTTTTTACCTGGTCCCGTACAGCATTCATTTCCGCTGTGGTTGCCTGAAGGGCCCGGCGCGCTTTCTCGACAGGATTAAGCGGCATGTCCTCAGGCGGCCGGGAACCACTCAACATGGAGTTCGGAGCCGCTCCGGTGGCTTCGCTCAGCCGTGTGGCTGCGCGTCTGGTGAGCTGGTCAAAATCGGAATCGGCTGCTGGTCTCGGTGTCGCATGAACCATGGGCTCCGGAACGCCTTCAGCTGCCGGAAGCTCATCTGAAAGTTTGACAGGTGCTTCGGGCGCTGTCGCTTCCGGTGGCATGGTCTGAGCGGCGGGGGCAACCGGTGTTTCAGGCTCGGGTGCGACAATTTCCTCTTCGGTGACAACCGTTGCTACCCGGACGGCCGATGCTGGCGCTGGTTCTGTCAGAGGGCTCTCAAAACCACCTTTCGCGACGTTCTCTTCAATCGCCACCAGGCGGTCGACAATCTGAGTCAGCGTCTCATGGACTTCCTGAACAGTCTCAGCGTTCTGGGCGTTTCCAGATTCAGCAGCCAGTTGCAGAGATCGCAGATCCTCCGACAGAGCTGCAATCAGCTCTCCAGGTTCCGACTGTGTGCCGATCATGGAAACAGCCTGCTGAGCTGCTTGCTGGGCAGCCTCCATTGAGTACTGCTGACCCGATGCGATCTGCGACTCAAGCTGACCGAACCGGTCCTCGAGTGGTGTCAGGATTGCGCCGACATCGAACTGGCCCGCGCCATGGGGTTGATTGATATGGTCCATGATCTGGCTGATTTGAGCCTCAAGACCAGCGAGTTGCTCGCCACTTGCATTGGCATGGGCGTTTTCCTCCACCCGCGCCGCCAGTTCGCGCAGCTGGAACTCGAGCGGGCCCAGATGACTGGCGATGTTGATGTTGTCAACCTGTGACGACAGCTGGCGTAACTGACCTTCCAGCGCTCCCACATCAGGATTTGCGAGCATCGCCGATGCACCGGCAAGATCGCCGGATTGAGCGTATTTCTCAAAGGATCCAAGACGCTCCGTCAGACCTTCGATGCGCGTGGCCAGATGTTTCAATTCCGCCTTATCGCGTTCGGTCGCTCCTGAGAGCGCCTGGTTGGTCGCCTGTTGCATGGCCGAATGGGCTTCGGCCATGGCATGAACGGACCGTCCGAGGTCCTTCATCCGCGCTTCCAGACGATCAATCGATGAGAGGTCCGCTGCAGCCGGAGATGTGTTCGAGACTGCTACCAATGCTCTGGCAATTTCGTCCAGACGGCTTTCCAGAGCCCCCAGGTGTTCGGCAGAAACAGCTCCGGCCTGATCAGATTGCTGGGCAGCCGCCGCAGCGGACTGGAAAGCAGTCAGTTCGTCAAGCTTGCTGTTCAGCTCATGAATATGTTGCTCTACGCCGTTTGCGGCGAGCGTCTGAGGCAGCGCATTGAGGCTCTGCTGCAGAGAATCGAACTGAGCAGCAAATGCATCGACCGGAGCAGAAGCGACCTGCGGAATGGTGCGGGCAATGCTGTCCAGTCCCTGAGTCAGGGCATCAAGCCTTTGGTTGATTTCGCTGCGTCGCTCGTCATCGGCGATTTCACGGGCGATTTCCGCCTGTTCCCGCACCTTGGCATCCGCGGCCACACTGCTCATCAACTGCTCGGTATGAGAAGCCTGGGCTGCCTGAGCCTGGGAGAGTTCGTTCTTCAGGGTGTCCTGCAGGTCGTTGCGGAACGTTGCTCGCAGTGATTCGAGGTCGTTTTGAAGTTCGTGAAATGCGGTTTGATCGATCCTTTCACCACGTTGCATTTCGGCGATCGCGCCGGCAATGCGATCGATATCAGATTGCGGCACCTTGGGCTGAACGCTGATGGGCTTGGCAACTTCGTCCTTCAGGCCGGAAATTTCCTTGCGCAAGGCGGCGAGGTGACTTCCGATTGCTTCAATCGAACCGTTGGACGCGGGCCGCGGCGGGACCGCATGTTTTGGGTAGCCGGAGCCAGGTACGGACTGGCTGAGCATTTGCTGGCGCTGGGCGATTTCGCTGGCGGCTGCATTCAGGTCTGGTACCGGTTGGGCAAAGCGCGGTTGGTTCATGCCCAACTGGCTGGACAGTCGATTGATCTGTTCCTGCATTAATCCAAGATCAGAAACCCCTGCGCGAGACATCATCGGATCAGCGTAAGGCGGCGTTGTGTGCATAGCCTGCCCGCCAAGGCGTTGTTCGATCGAATCGATTGCCCGTTTGAGGTTGGTCAGCCTGTCACCATCGGCAGTTGAGCCGGTTGGAGCATTGTAAGGACCGTAGCCATATTGACCTGCATATGCTTGCCGCATCGTTTATTCTCACTTTTGTCCGACCCAATGATCAAGCGAGTCGCAATCCGCCCACAAAGGCTTAGCCGCACATTCACCAAACATGGTAAACAGGTCGTTAATGTTTCTTAATAAATGGCTGCAATCCGGTTCAGCGGGCGAGGTTTCCAAGCACAGTTCCGCAAAATACCATCAAAACCTTCCGCAAGGGAAGCGTTTCGCGTTTGACTCAGCCGATGTTATTCAGCAAAAACAACGTAGTATATGTCAAACGGACATATTGGCGCATATTCCAGGCCCCGGGATATGTCTTTGCTCACAACCAAAAGGGTAAGGCAAATGAACGACGGGCACACACACGCGACCGGGGCATCGTTTTCGAAAACTGGGGACGCAACCGCTAAGATGGTCTACAAAATCGGTGATCTGGCACGTGAATTCAACATCACGCTTCGAACACTTCGTTTTTACGAAGACAGAGGTTTAATTACGCCCGGCCGGTCAGGAACTACGCGGCTCTACAATGCGCAGGATCGCGAACGTCTGCGCATTGCTCTTTTCGGAAAACGCATCGGACTCTCGCTTGGTGCCATTAACAACATTCTTAACCTGCACGAGCTTCGGCATTCAGACGAAACCGCTGCGCGGAAACTTCGGTCAATCTACGAGGCGCAATTGCGGGAACTGGAAAACCGCCGGGTAGAGACCGACGCGACCATCAATGATCTGGAATCAAAGATCGCTGAGCTCTCTGAATCCTTTCAGAATTAGAACACACCTCTCTGCACGGGAGAATCCTTAGTTTTCGGGGCGACCGGCTGCGCATCTGTGGACAGGCCATTTCGATCAACAAATTTTGACGTTTACGCAAACGTAAGAATAGACTATATCTCAGTCACATTGTGGTTGTCTTGACGAGAGACTATGCGCAGATTGCGCTCAGCAATGGAGAGTGCGTCGAACCGATTCCGGCGCGATGGGCAAAAGGTTCGCCCGATCAGGCTCAGAGGAGATATTGATGCCCACATACCGCGCGCCCCTGGAAGACTCGCTGTTTATCCTCAACGACGTTCTCAACATCGAACGCCACAACAATTTGCCCGGTTTTGCCGACGCAACGCCCGACATGATCGAAGCCATCCTCGGCGAAGCCGGCAAAATGTCCGAAGAAGTGTTGCAGCCGCTCAATGAAATTGGGGACAAGGAAGGCTGCATCTGGAATGACGACCATACGGTGACAACACCGAAGGGCTTCAAGGCAGCCTATGACCTGTACTCAGAATCCGGCTGGGGCGCCCTGCCCTTTCCGGAAGAATATGGCGGACAGGGTCTTCCAGCCACTCTCAACGCAGCAATTCAGGAATATGTTTCCTCTGCAAATATGGCGTTCGGCATGTATCCCGGCCTGACCGCAGGTGCGGCAGCGGCGTTGGTCGAACATGCGACCGAAGAACAAAAGCAAATGTATGTGCCGAAAATGCTGTCGGGCGAGTGGTCCGGCACCATGAATCTGACCGAACCTCACTGTGGCACAGATCTTGGAATGATGCGCACAAAGGCAGTGCCTCAGGATGATGGCAGCTACAAAATAACCGGTCAGAAAATTTGGATCTCGGCTGGCGAACACGACATGAGCTCCAACATCATCCATCTGGTATTGGCGCGTATTGAAGGCGCGCCTGAAGGTGTTGATGGCATATCTCTCTTCGTCGCGCCCAAATTCATTCTGGATGCCGAAGGCAATCCCGGCGAGCGCAATGCGCTCTCATGCGGCTCTCTGGAACATAAGATGGGCATCAACGGCAACGCCACCTGCGTCATGAACTACGAAGGCGCAACCGGCTATCTGGTGGGTACCGAGCACCGGGGATTGAAGGCGATGTTCGTGATGATGAACGAGGCCCGCCTGGGTGTCGGCGTTCAGGGCCTTGCCCAATCCGAAGTCGCTTACCAAAACGCAGCCGACTGGGCGCGCGACCGAATTCAGGGACGCTCAATCTCCGGGACAAAATTTCCAGATCAGAAAGCCGATCCGATTATTGTACATCCGGATATCCGTCGCGTGCTGATGACGATCCGCTCGTTTAACGAGGCAGCTCGTGCACTGGTCTACTGGACTGCCTTGAAAGGTGATCTGAGCCATCGCTCCGATGATGATGCAGTGCGTGAAGCGGCGGATGACCTCATGGGACTGTTGACCCCCGTGATCAAGGGCGTGATCACGGACAAGGGCTTTGATAACACGGTCATGGCTCAGCAGGTTTTCGGTGGAACGGGCTACACCAAGGACCAGGGTGTTGAACAGTTTGTCCGCGATGCCCGAATTGCAATGATCTACGAAGGCGCCAATGGCATTCAGGCACTTGACCTGGTCGGGCGAAAGTTGCCCAGCAAGGGTGGTCGCGCTGTGCAAGCCTATTTCAAGGAAGTCGGAAAATTCTGCTCCGAACACAAGGACGACGAGCAGATGAAGCCCTACATCGAGCCGCTCTCGAAAGCCCTGACCGATCTGCAGTCGGCGACAATGTGGCTGGTCCAGAACGGTATGGCCAATCCCGATAACGCCGGCGCAGCTTCTACCGACTACATGCACCTCTTCGGCCTTGTCGCCTTTGGTCATATGTGGGCGATGATGGCGCATACCGCGCAGGCAAAACTATCAAATGGTGCCAACGGATCTGAAAAATTCCTCGAGAACAAACTGTTGACCGGCAAGTTCTTTATGGAGCGCATTCTGCCTGAAAGTGCCGCGCATCTGATACGTATACAGACAGGCGCTGAGACTATGATGGCGATGGACGCGGAGAGTTTTTGATGAACTCGCAAAGAAGGTGTCGCGCCCCGCTCGATACAATCTCGGGCGGTCTGGTCGCGGCAGGTCGCAGCGTTGGCTACGAGTGCAGCCTCGCCTGAGCCGCCTGTTTTACACTAAAAAGGACGATCAAGTTGACTCTCCCAACCGAAGCCCTCGACATCCCCGCTCCATCATGGCGAACCGGCGACGTAGCCATGCTAGAAGAAATGACCGAACGGTTTATGGAGGAAGAGGTTCTTCCCCACTATGACCGTTTTGAGAAGCAGGAAATGGTGGACCGGGAAGTCTGGGAAAAGGCCGGAGAAGCAGGCTTGTTATGCGCTTCCATGCCAGAGGCCTATGGCGGAGCCGGTGGAACCTATGCACACGAGGCGGTGATCGCCGAGGCGATGGGGCACGTGGGCGTCGATGGCTTCGGCCTGGCTCTGCACAACTCCATTGTTGCGCCTTATGTTCTCCACTATGGCTCGGAAGAGCAAAAGCAGAAATGGCTCCCTAAAATGGCGAGCGGGGAACTGATTGGCGCCATTGCGATGACCGAACCGGGTGCCGGGTCGGATCTTCAGGGCGTGAAAACCACGGCGGTCAAAGACGGCAACCATTACAAGATCAATGGTTCCAAGACGTTCATCACAAACGGGCAGCATGCCAACATCATCGTTGTCGTCGTCAAAACGGACCCGAAAGCCGGCGCCAGAGGTACCTCACTGATCATTCTGGAAACGGACGGCCTTGAAGGTTTTGAACGGGGACGCAACCTCGACAAAGTGGGGCTGAAGTCCAACGATACTTCGGAGCTGTTTTTCAACGATGTGCGGGTGCCCACGTCCAACTTGCTGGGTCCAGAGGAGGGCAAGGGCTTTTATCAATTGATGGAGCAATTGCCGCAGGAACGACTGCTGATCGCCAACCAGGCCATTTGCGCAATTGAGCGGGCGCTGGCGCTGACAATTGACTATGTCAAGGAGCGCAAGGCCTTTGGCAACCGGATCATCGATTTCCAGAACACCCAATTCAAACTGGCTGAGCTGAAAACAGAGTCCAGCGTGGCTCGCGTTTTTGTCGACCATTGTGTCCAGCAACATCTCGACGGCGGACTCGATGCAACCACTGCGTCCATGGCGAAGTACTGGGTCACGGATTTGCAATGCAAAGTGATGGACGAATGCGTCCAGTTGTTCGGTGGTTATGGCTATATGAACGAATACCCGATCGCCCGCATGTTCCGCGACGCCCGTGTTCAGCGCATTTATGGTGGCACAAACGAGATCATGAAAGTTCTGATCTCAAGGAGTCTTTGACTTATGACCTCGCCCGCCGCGTTCAGCAAAGACATGGCACCCCCCTCTGCCAGGTGGATGGGATTGGTCCCGGTCGAGCACGACTCCAAAAAGATGTACACGAAGGTGTCATTTGCCCCGAACAAGGACATGATCAATTTCGGCGGTGTCATCCAGGGCGGATTTCTAACCGCCATGATGGACGACGCCATGGGCTTCAATGCCTTCATTTCGCTGGGTATGAAATTCTCGATGGCAAGCATCGACCTGCACACACATTTCCTGAAAGCCGTTCCCCTTGGGCCGATCATCGTTGAGGCCTGGGTTACCCGGGCGGGCAAGAGCGTGATTTTTCTGGAAGCCAAGCTTTACGACGAGAGCGGCGAACTGGCAGCGCGTGCAACCTCGAGTTCGAAACTGAGAGCCTTTAATGGCCTGCAATTTGATCCTGGAGAAAAGGCTGATGCCTGATTATACGCTTCACTGCTTTCTGGAATCCGGAAACGCCTTCAAACCGGCACTCATGCTGCAATTGTCGCAGGCTGACTGGGCTCCCAAATTCGTCGATTTCATGAACGGCGCCAACCGGACGCCGGAGTTCCGTGCCCTCAATGAAATGGGCGAAGTGCCTGTGCTGATCGACCATACACAGGACGACGCCGTGATCACCCAATCTGGCGTGATGCTTTGGCATCTGGCTGACCGATACGACCAGTTTGCGGCCAGCAATGCGCAGGAGCACCGTGAGGTCCTGCGCTGGATCCTGTTCGATAATCACAAATTCACCGGTAGTCTTGCGGCATACCGATTCATGTCCCACTTCATGAAGAAGGGCGACACCCCGGAGGCACAATTTATGAAGGGGCGCATGATCCAGGCTTTCAAGGTGCTGGAGCGAAGGCTTGACGGCCGAGACTTCGTTGCCACACAGGGTGTCAGCATCGCCGACCTCTCGCTTGCCGGATATTGCTTCTGGCCGGAACACTACGATACCGACTGGAACGATTATCCCAACATCAAGGCCTGGCTGGAACGGATCGGAAACCTGCCCAACTTCGCCACACCAGAAGAACTACTGCCAACAGAGTAATCGGCACCCAAAGCATACTCAGGAGATCGGCCATGGCTGACGCATTTATTTATGATCATGTTCGTACCCCACGCGGGCGCGGCAAAAAGGATGGCTCGCTGCACGAAGTGCCAACCAACCACCTGGCTGCGGGCATCCTGGAGAACCTGCGCGACCGCAGCGATCTGGATACCAGGCTGGTAGATGATGTGGTTTTCGGTTGCGTGGATCCTGTAAAAGAAGCTGGTGGCGATATCACCCGAACAGCTGTGCTTCAGGCCGGCTACGACGAAAGCGTCGCTGGTGTTCAGTTGAACCGCTATTGCGCCTCGGGACTCGACTCCGTCAATTTCGCTGCCTCCAAGATCATGGCCGGGGCTGATGATGTCGCGATTGGCGGCGGCGTTGAGAGCATGTCACGCGTAGGAATCGGTGCGGCAGGCAATGCATGGCCCATGGACCCTTCGGTAGCCGTGCCAACCTACTTTGTGCCACAGGGCATCTCAGCAGATATCATCGCCACCAAATATGGCTTCTCACGCGACGATGTGGATGCCTATGCGGTCGAGAGCCAGAAGCGTGCAGGCAAGGCGTGGAGTGAAGGTCGGTTCAAGAACTCTATTGCACCTGTCAGGGACATGAACGGGCTCACCATTCTGGACCACGATGAGCACATGCGGCCGACCACCGACATGCAATCCCTGGCGTCGTTGAACGCATCCTTTGCCATGATGGGTGAAATGGGCGGTTTCGATGCCGTATCTGTGCAACGTTACCCCGAATTGGAAGAAATTAATCACGTTCATCACGCCGGAAACTCTTCGGGAATCGTCGACGGGGCAGCAGCCGTACTTCTTGGTTCGGAAGACGGCGGCAAAGCTATGGGACTGAAACCCCGCGCCAGAATCCGTGCCTTTACCAATATTGGTTCCGAACCCAACATCATGCTCACTGGCCCGGTTGATGTGACCCGCAAGCTGCTCAGGAAATCCAACATGAAAGTTGAGGATATCGATCTGTTCGAACTCAACGAGGCGTTCGCTTCGGTGGTGTTGCGTTACATGCAGGCCTTCGACATCCCACACGACAAAATGAACGTATGCGGCGGCGCGATTGCCATGGGCCATCCACTCGGCGCAACCGGCGCAATGATACTTGGTACAGTTCTTGACGAATTGGAACGCCGCGATCTGAACACGGCACTTGTGACTCTTTGCATTGGCGCCGGCATGGGCACGGCAACGATCATCGAGCGGGTGTAAGGAGAATGACCATGAAGAACTTCACCCTCGAAACCGACAGCGACGGTATTGCGCTGATCACCTGGGATATGCCCGGCAAGACGATGAACGTCATCGACAACGACATCATGGACGAGATCGAGCAATGGATAGACAAAGTAGCCACAGATGACACCATCAAGGGTGCGGTGATTACGTCTGGCAAGAAGACTTTCGGCGCCGGTGCAGATCTGACCATGCTGCAGGCGATGCTCGGCACTTACGCTGAGGAAAAAGCGCGCGACGAGGAAAAAGCGGCACAAATGTTGTTCGATGGCGCCTATCGTTTGAATCAGACTCTTCGAAAAATGGAGGCGGGCGACAAGCCCTATGTTTGCGCTATCAATGGCCTGGCAATGGGCGGCTGTTTTGAGATCGCGCTTGCCTGCCATGCCCGTGTCATGACCGACGACGAAAAAGCGACTGTCGGCCTACCGGAAGTAAAGGTCGGACTGCTGCCCGGTGGCGGCGGCACACAACGGATTGCACGCCTCGTAAACCCCCAGGATGGCGTCCAGATGCTGCTACAGGGCAAGTCACATCGCCCGGCTAAGGCGAAACAGTTGAACCTCGTGCATGAAGTTGTGCCAGCCGCGGATGTGGTGGATCGCGCCAAACAAATGATCCGCGACGGGCTAAAAGCGGAAGCGCCATGGGATGTCAAAGGCTTCAAGCCTCCGCTCAACATTTGGTCGCCCCAGGGTGTGCAGATGATTTCCGCAGGCAACGCGCTGATGCACAAGGAAACATACGGAAATTACCCGAACGCGTTGAACATCATGAAATGCGTTTACGAAGGCCTGCAACTGCCAATGGATTTGGCACTGAAACGGGAAAGCCGCTACTTCGCCAACACGCTGACAACGCCGGAAGCCCGCGCGATGATCCGCTCATTGTTCATCAATATGCAGGAGTTGAACAAAGGGGCCCGACGTCCGGATGTACCGAAATCCAAGCTCAAAAAGGTCGGCGTAATCGGCGCCGGCTTCATGGGTGCAGGTATTGCCTATGTCACAGCAAAGGCTGGCATCGAGGTCGTATTGCTCGACCGCGACCAGGAAGCCGCCGACAAGGGTAAAGCCTGGTCCGAAGAGACACTGGATAAGGCGATCTCCCGCAAACGATCTACAGCTGAGAAAAAAGACGCACTGCTCAACCTGATTACACCCACTGACGACTATTCCAGGCTCGGTGGCTGCGATCTGGTCATTGAAGCGGTGTTTGAGGACAAAGGGATAAAGAAAACCGTAACGGAGAGTACGGAAGCGGTAATTGCCGACGACGCAATCTTCGCATCCAACACTTCGACCATCCCGATCACCGAACTCGCAGAGGCCTCGAAAAGGGCAGATAATTTCATCGGCATCCATTTCTTCTCGCCGGTTGACCGCATGATGCTGGTCGAGATCATCATGGGCGCAGACACCAGCGACAATGCGTTGGCCATGGCCATCGACTATGTCCTGGCAATCAAGAAAACCCCCATCGTGGTCAATGATTCCCGCGGCTTCTACGTTAACCGATGCGTCATGCGTTACATGCAGGAAGCCTGGAACATGCTGATTGAAGGCGTCCCCGCACCTATGGTCGAAAACGCCGCCAAGATGGTGGGGATGCCGGTCGGCCCGCTCACCCTTAATGACGAAGTTGCAATCGATCTTTCGCAGAAGGTGATGAAACAGACCATCGCCGATCTCGGCGCAGATGCTGTCAATCCTGACCATTTGAAACTGGTCAACACGCTGGTCGATGATCATGGGCGGATCGGCAAAAAGGGTGGCAAAGGCTTTTTTGACTATCCACCAAAGCCCGCCAAGAAGAAGCTCTGGCCTGAACTGAAGGACATGTATCCACAAAAGGACCCCGGGAGCCTGGACGTGAAAGACCTCAAAGATCGCTTCCTGTACACGATCGCTATGGAAGCTGCGCGGACTGTCGAAGAGAACGTCGTCACCGATATTCGCGAAGCAGATGTGGGAGCGATCCTTGGATTTGGTTTTGCGCCGTATACGGGTGGGCCATTGTCGTTCATTGATGAAATGGGCCCTGCAGTCTTCCGGGACCGCGCCAACGAACTCGCAGCCCGGTTTGGCGATCATTTCAAGCCAACCAAGCTGATCGAGAACATGGCCGCCAGCGGCGATACCTTCTATGGCGCCGCCAAGCAAAGAGCTGCTGCGTGACGTCTTAGTCTTTCGTTAACCGAACCCGAAACTTAGGAAACGCGGTTACCAAATTGGTGCCGCGTTTTGTCTATGTTGCCTGCTAAGGGACATCTCAACATACGGGTACCGGCTTGCCGAGGCAGAGCAAAGACAAGCATGAAGACCGGCATAAAGCCTGGCATGTGGAGATTCTTGCCTCGAGCGACGAGGCTGCGGCCCACGCCGACCGGTGGCAGGCGCTGGAAATTCAGTGTAGCGATGCAAACGCTGCGTTCCAGGGCTGGAGTTGGTGTAGCCCCTGGATGAGTCTGTATTGCGATGACTCGACGTGTAAACCTCACATCTGCCTGATCCATAAACACGGAGAGTTGGTCGCGTTGCTGCCACTCATGGTCGAGAAGATCGGGGGCCTGCGTGTGCTCACTATCCTTGGTGATCCGCACACTCAGATCGCCAATGCATTGACCAAATCAGGCGTCGATTGTGTCGCCGGATTGCGACTGGCATTGCTGGAGCACCTGCCTCTGGCTGACGTCGTCAAACTGAGTCCGGTCGTGGAAGGGTCTGCGCTCGCCTTTGCCATTGGTGCAGATCGGTTGGAGCCTGATCCCTCAGAGTACATGTCCCTGGTCACATGGCGTTCGACCGATACAATTGACGACTACATGGGTGGTATCAGCAAGAATCGCCGTAAGGATTTTCGGCAGAAATACCGGCGACTGGAACAGTTGGGCCGGGTGAAGTTCTCGCGTTGCCGACCATCCGATCAGCACTTCAAAGGCCTGATCGATCAAGCCATCGGACTTAAGCGGGAGTGGTTGGTGCGCAACGGCATGGTTTCGGTAGGGCTCAGCAAAGACCATACTCGGGATTTTCTCAGCAGGCTCGAGAGCAATGGTTCCGGGTTTTGCCCGGAACTCGACGTCCTGACGGTTGGAGAGAAACTCGTTGCGGTCACCATCAATCTGGTCGGCCATCATATCGAAGGAGGCTCGATAAGGCATTGTTATCTATCAGCTTATGATGAGGCCTACGCCAATGCATCGCCTGGAACACTCAGTCACCAATTGTCTATTCAGGCAACAATCGAAGACGGAGACCGGGGCTATAACTTTCTGGGCCATCCGACCCACTTTAAAGCCATGTGGGCCAACAAATATGTTGCCTTGCTTCGCTACCAGAAAGCCAACACCCTGAAAGGAAAACTCTGGTTGGAAGTCTGGAGCAACCGCACCAGGCCGATGATCAAGACGGCTGCGTCGAAGCTGAAATCAACCTCACAGGGTCGAGCTCTGGCAAAGGTTTTGTTGCGCGGAAAGAGCGGTTAGTCTGCACCCGATTCACCCCTCTGCGGAGGCCTCATGGCTACCACAATTGACTATTTTTACGTTGGCGCATCGCCCTTTACCTATTTCGGCCATCAACAGCTGCTCGACGTCGCTGCCAGGCATGAAGTAGCGATCGCCTACAAGCCGGTCGATCATCTCGCGCTCTGGGGAGAATCCGGTGCTGTCCCACCGGCAAAGCGTCCGCCGGTGCGTCAGCGCTATCGCCTTTTAGAGCTTCAGCGCATTGCCGAGATGCGCGGCCTTCCTATCAATTTGAAGCCGGCACACTGGCCATTTGACATAACGCTTTGCGATTCCTGCGCCATTTCCATTGTTGAGTCGGGCGGTGATCCGGCGACCTACATCGCATCGGTTCTGTCAGGTGTCTGGGCAGAGGATGCCGATCTCGCAGATGAAGGTGAAGTGGCAGCCCGCCTGTTGGCAACCGGACATGACGCGAACGCAATTATTGCCAACGCAAAATCCGATGCTGTTGCCGCTGTGCGCGCTTCAAATACCAAAGAAGCCATAGAAAGGGATGCTGTCGGTGTGCCCGCCTACGTGTTGAACGGCGAAGTATTCTGGGGACAGGACAGAATCGATCACATCGATCATGCCCTGTCGACAGGCCGATCGGCCTTCACCGCTGTCGAGTAGCGTGTGCTGACCCAACTTATCATTGGCGGCGCAACCATCCTGCTCAACATGGGCGTGATGGTCGGGATCGTGGCGCTGGCCATGAACGTCTTGCGAAAAATGGGACATCCGTTTGGTGCCAGCGCAAGTGGAAGGTTCTTTGCGACTTTTTCAGGCGCGGTGCTCTTCGTTGTCCTGGCCAATACCCTGTGTATTTGGATCTGGGCCATTCTGTTCCTCGGGTTGAACGTGTTTTCCCAGATTGAGGAATCGCTTTATTTCTCCATTACTTCCTACACCACGGTCGGCTATGGCGACATTGTCGTCGGCAAGGAATGGCGGCTGCTGGCCGGTTTCATTTCGGTAAACGGCCTGCTGGCCTTTGGCGTCGCCACGGCCTTTCTGTTTGAAGTCATGCGTCAGACATCCGGACGGCGGCGGAACAACGAACACTCGTAAACATCAACGCTGAAACCGCCCCTCCATCGGCAGCAAACCTCTGGACATGCGAGAAGTTCCAACCTAGTTTTAGGTAAATATTCCTGAATTGCAGGTGCCACGTGTTCTCACATAGTCAAGTTTGGGCTGCAATTGACCGACTTGCCCGCCATAACCAAATCTCTGTGTCACGATTGGCGCGCAATGCCGGCCTGGATCCAACGACCTTCAATAAGTCAAAGCGGGCCGGCTCCGATGGACGTCTGCGCTGGCCGTCGACCGAGTCGCTGGCCAAGATCATGGAAGCCACCCACACGAGCACCGACATGTTTCTCAGCCTGATGCAAGAACAGGAGGGCGGGTCTGCATCCAGAGTCTCGGATCTCAATCCCATCGATGCTTTCTCGGCAGACACATCCGCCACCTTCACCGTTCCGGCCGCTGTACCATTGCTAGGCCTCGCCCAGGCGGGAACAGGTGGGTTTTTCGACGACGCTGGGTTCCCGGCAGGTCAGGGATGGGATCAGGTCGAGTTTCCCAGGCCAGACGGGGAAACCATTTATGCACTCGAAATATCGGGCGATTCCATGAAGCCTCTTTACCGCGATGGCGATCGCATTATCGTTTCGCCGGGGACCTCGATCCGCCGCGGCGACCGGGTCGTGGTGCGAACCAACGATGGTGAAGTTCTTGCCAAGGTTCTGCTGCGAAAAACGGCAAGTCAGATCGAGCTTGAGTCACTAAATCCCGACCACCCGAACCTGACCTACGATCTCAAAGATGTCGACTGGATGGCCCGTATCGTCTGGGCCAGCCAATAGAGGAACACCCATGGTGCAACGGTTTTTCTTCAACATTGCAAGCCGCGACATAGACGCATCGAAAGCGTTTTACATGGGTCTTCTCAGCATGCGCGTGCACTTTGACAGCGACTGGTTCGTGATCCTCAAGCCGGAGGGTGATACACCCTTTGAGCTCGGCATTATCGATCGCGACCACGAGATTGTTCCGTCTGCGGCAAAGCAGCCTCCCCAAGGCGTTTACCCGACTTTCGTGGTGGACGACGTGGAGGAAACGCATGTACGGGCAATGAAGATCGGTGCCCAGATAATCGAACCGCCACGCAAGATGTTTTACGGACAGCTGCGAATGCTGGTCCGCGACCCGGATGGCCTGGTGATCGACGTTTCGTCCGTTATCAGCTAGCCCTCTATCAGCGCGCCAGCGCCTCGCGGATCATGGTTACGGTCTGGGTGCGACCGTAGAGAGCGGTGAAACTGCCGAATCGCGGCCCTTGATCCTGCCCCAGCAGAACCTGGTAGAGCGCCTGAAACCACTCACGCAAGTTTTCGAATCCGTGCTCCTTGCCGACGGCATAGATCTCTGTCTGCAAGGTCTCTGCATCGGCATTGTCAGTCATGTTTTCCAGTCGCACAGCAAGCTCACCCATGGCCTTTCGCTCCTGCTCCGTTGGATCGCGAAAGGTCTTCGCCGGCTTCACGAAGTCTTCAAAATAGCGGATGGCGTATCCCACAAGTTCATCAAGCTTCGGGTTATTTTCAGGCGTTGCAGCTGCGTCATACTGACTGATGAACCCCCAGAGAGTTTCCTTGTCAGACGCGTTCGACGCACTGACCAGGTTGAGCAGCATTGAAAAAGAAACGGGCATGGCCAGATCGGGCGGGTTACCGTTGTGAATGTGCCAGACCGGGTTCGTCAGACGGGCTTTCTCATCCTGTCCGGCATACGCCGCCAAGTGCTGGAAATACTCGTCCATCGTCTTGGGTATGATGTCGAAATACAGCCGCTTGGCCGTTCGAGGCTTCTGGAACATAAACAGCGAAAGGCTCTCGGGGGAGGCATAGCTGAGCCATTGCTCCATCGATATGCCATTGCCCTTGGACTTGGATATTTTTTCGCCATTCTCATCAAGAAACAGCTCGTAGACAAAGTGCTCCGGCGGACGCCGGCCCAGAATGCGGCACATTTTGTCATACAGGTTTGAATTGTTCTGGTGGTCCTTCCCATACATTTCGAAGTCGACGCCGAGCGCTGCCCATCGCATGCTAAAGTCGGGCTTCCACTGCAGTTTTACAGATCCACCGGTCACCTGGATGGTGTGTTCGACACCGTCCTCATCATCGAATGTAATCGAGTGCGCCCCGGCATCCACTTTCTTCATAGGCACGTAGAGAACCTGTCCGGATGTCGGTGAAAGAGGCAAGAACGGACTGTAGGTTGCGCGACGCTCCTCGCCGAGCGTCGGCAGCATTGCATCCATGATTTCATCGTATTTTTCGACGCAGTGGCGCAGCATCGAATCGAATTTGCCGGAGCGGTAGTACTTGGTCGATGACGCAAACTCATAAACGAAACCGAACTGGTCAAGAAACTCGTTCAGCTTCGCGTTGTTGTGATGGGCAAAGGACGGATGCTCGTTGCTGAACGGGCTTGGTACGTCTGTAAGTGGTTTGCCCAGATGCGACTTCAGCATGTCCTGGTTGGGTACGTTGTCCGGTATCTTGCGCATCCCATCCATATCGTCCGAGAAGCACAGCAGGCGCACCGGTACTTTGTCCTCTGTCAGGATGCGGAACGCGTTGATCACCATGGAGGTGCGTGCGACCTCGCCAAACGTCCCAATATGAGGAAGCCCGGATGGTCCATAGCCGGTTTCAAACAATACCTCGTCCGGAAAACCATCTCTCGCGTAGCGCTTGGTCAGCTTGCGCGCCTCTTCAAACGGCCAGGCTTTGCTGGCCTTCGCCGCCTCCACGAGCGAGGGCGTAATTGAAAGCGGCGGAAATGCTGAGTTGGTCATCTTGGAAGCTCGAATTCATTGGAAAGTGCGGCATATGCCTGCGCGCGGAACCTATTGCCGCACCGATGACGGGTCAACCGCAATTGGCCTGTCGGCAAACGATTGAAACGTTCGTCGCGAAGACGAAATGGCGCGTTGAAAGCCAGCCCGGAAACCCATAGATTCAAGTCAACAACAATCGCCAGAGACCGCCCCATGAGTGCAATTTCAATTCAGGATAGTCTTGTCTACGTGATGGTATCCATCTCCGCGTCTGACAGCACCATGACAGATGCTGAAATGCTTCGCATCGGCAATATCATCAAAATTCTGCCAATCTTCGATAAGTATTCGAGCGACCAACTTGTCAATGCCGCCAAGACCTGCCGGGACATTCTGCAGGACGATGAAGGTATGGATACCATTTTGGGGATCAGTGCGTCCCTGCCCAAGCACCTCCACGAAACGGCCTATGCACTGGCGGCGGAGATCGCCGCAGCAGACCTTTCTGTCTCGGCAGAGGAAATTCGGTTCCTGCAATTGCTGCGTAATGTTTTGAGCGTCGACAAGCTGACTTGTGCTGCCATCGAACGGGGTGCCCGCGCGAGGCACCAGACCGAGTGATGGCGTTCCAGGCAATCCTTGCTGACAATGAAGCGGTTGTTCGCCTTGGCGTCTTTTGTGGCCTCTTTACTGTGCTGGCTCTGAGCGAAGTATGGCGACCAAGACGCAGGTTGAGGGCTTCCAAGAGCCACCGCTGGTTTACCAATCTCGCAATTGTCGTGCTGGATTCTATTGCCGTGCGGCTGATTTTCCCGGCTGCCGCCGTCGGTGTTGCCTTATGGGCAGAGACGTCGGGCTGGGGTCTGTTCAACCTCATAGAGGTGCCTTTCTGGCTGGCCGCCCTGACCAGCATCGTTGCGCTCGATTTCGCGGTCTGGTTCAGCCACGTCCTTTCCCACAAAATACCGATATTTTGGCGCTTTCATCGGATGCACCATTCAGACCGGGACTTCGACGTAACTACAGCCATACGCTTTCACCCCGTCGAAATTCTGGCCTCCATGCTCTACAAAGTAGCTTGGGTGGTCGCGCTTGGCGCGCCTGCGGTGGCCGTGATCTTGTTTGAAATAATCCTCAATGGTTGCGCCATGTTCAATCACTCAAATCTCAGGTTGCCTCTGGCTCTGGACCGTGTGCTGCGGGCGCTGATCGTAACTCCGGACATGCACCGGGTACATCATTCCTCGATTGTGAATGAGACTGACTCCAATTATGGCTTCAATCTTTCAATCTGGGACAGGTTGTTCAAAACCTATGTTGACCAGCCGCGGCTCGGGCATCCGGACATGGAAATCGGCCTTGCCGATTATCAGGACGAAAGACCGGTGTCTCTCATCTGGTCTCTCAAAATGCCCTTCCTGAACCGGGCAAATCAGTAAAGCGAGATCGGGAAGTAGCGCAGATAGAGCTCTGCGAACGTGCCTTTGTCGTTAATGGCGTTAAGTGCGTAGTTCAAACCATCCTCGAGCTCTTTGTTCCCGGCTCCGGCGGCTATCGTCAGCCCACGGCCAAAAAACACCTCCGAGTGATACGGCCCACCGACAAATGTACAGCAGAGATCTTTCGACCGTTGCTGTTGCCAGAAGGCAAGCGCAAGTCCGTCTCCGAAAACGGCTTTCACGTCGCCCTTCTCCAACGCTGCCAACGCGGAATCCATTGTGTCGAAGAGGCGCAACCGCACAGTGCTGAATCGCTCGCGCGCGAATGCGGCATGAGCTGTTCCGTCAACGATCCCCACTTCTTCACCGCCAAGCGCTGAAACGAGTGGTTCGCTCAACTGACTGTCGCCTCGGGCAATGAAGCGTGCAGGAAGACGGAAATAGGGACGCGAGAATGAAAACCGGGTACGGGTGACTGCGTTGATCGGAATACCGGCCATAATTGCTTCACCCACCCCGGCATTCAGGGCACTTTCCAACTCGCCAAATGGCAAAGCCTGAATCTGACACACGCTGCTGAGCCCCAGTTCAGCACAGATAGCTCTGGCAAGGTCCACATGAAAACCAGAGAGCCGCTTGGTTTCGTCAATATAGGCGAAGGGCGGAAAATCCGTGACCGTCAGGAAGCGCAGGCGTGGCAGGCCTTGCAAATTTGGTCTCACAAAACGCTCGTTGGTGTCCCAGAAATTGGGGATTTCCGGCCGCTCCTGCGCGCTTGCCAGCGGCGAAGACAACAAAAGGGCCAAAAACAGAAATGCGAAGCGGCGCATGATCAATCCCGCGGTGAGAACGTCTCTCTTTAACCGCAGCAAACGATGCCGCCAAGGCTTGCACTTTCAGCAGTTTGGGTCTAATACGCCCCAGCAATCGGAGCAGTCAGGCAGGGCATGCCTTGGCCGTTCGAAATGCGTGAAGGCTTCGCTGGTCGGTGAAGCCTTTGTTTTTTCTGACAAATCATGACACGCAGCATGGCTCTTGCCTGAACTTGCGTCGTCGAAGGAGAGCAAAATGCCCAAGATGAAGACCAAGGCAAGCGTCAAAAAACGCTTCAAAGTTACTGGCACCGGCAAGGTGAAAGTGGCAGCAGCCGGTAAGCAGCACGGCATGATCAAGCGTTCCAACAAGTTTCTGCGCAATGCGCGCGGCACAATGGTTCTTTCCGAACCTGATGCCCGCGTCGTCAAGAAATACATGCCCTATGCGGGCAAATAAGCCGCAGATTCCAAGGAGATAGATCATGGCACGTGTCAAACGCGGCGTTACAGCCCACGCAAAACACAAAAAAGTTCTGAAAAAGGCCAAGGGCTATTATGGCGCCCGCCGCAAGCAGATCAAAACAGCCAAACAGGCCGTCGAGAAGGCGCAGCAATACGCCTATCGTGACCGCAAGGCTAACAAACGCAACTTCCGGACATTGTGGACACAGCGCATCAATGCTGCTGCCCGCGAGCACGGCCTGACTTATTCACGTCTCATCGACGGCATGAACAAGGCCGGCATCGAAGTCGACCGCAAGGTTCTTTCCGATCTCGCTATACACGAGCCTGCAGCATTTGCTGCGATAGTCGCTCAAGCGAAAAAATCGCTCGAATATCTGAAGGACACCACACCCAACGCATTTGAAGGCGCCGTCGCCAGCTGACCGCGCTTCCAAAAGACTGATTGAAAATTGGAACCCGTGGCAGCTTCAAGCTGACGCGGGTTCTTTTGTTATACGGACACGAACATGACCGATATTGCGACGCTCGAATCCTCAATTCTCGCCGAAATTGACGCGGCTGCCAGTGAAGACGCGCTTGAGGCCGTGCGCGTTGGTTCATTGGGTAAGAAGGGATCCATCTCGGAACAGATGAAAACTCTGGGCAAGATGAGTGCCGAGGAACGGCAGACCAAGGGCCCTCTTCTGAACGGGCTCAAGACCAGAATTGCCGATGCCATTACCGGCCGGAAGGACATTTTGAAGCGCGAAGGCATTGAGGCAAGGCTGGTAAATGAACAAGTCGACGTCACCCTGCCGGTTCGCCGGGATCCTCTGCAGGCAGGACGCATTCATCCCATAAGCCAGGTGATGGACGAAATCACCGCCATCTTTGCCGATATGGGGTTTTCAGTCGCCGAAGGTCCGGATATCGAGACTGACTACTACAATTTCACCGCGCTGAATTTCCCCGAAGGTCATCCGGCCCGCGAGATGCATGACACATTTTTCCTCAATCCGGGAGAATCGGACGAAAAGCTCGTTCTGCGCACGCATACTTCGCCGGTACAGATTCGCACCATGGAGACACAAAAACCGCCAATCCGCATCGTGATCCCAGGTAAGACTTATCGTCAGGACTCTGACGCTACCCATTCCGCCATGTTCCATCAGCTTGAAGGTTTGGTGGTCGATGAGAAGTCCAATATCGCTAATCTGAAATGGACTCTGCTGGAATTTTGCAAGGCATTCTTCGAGGTTGACGATATCAACATGCGCTTCCGACCGTCTTTCTTCCCATTCACCGAGCCGAGTCTTGAAGTTGATATCCAGTGCGACCGGTCCGGCGCCGAAGTCAAGTTTGGTGAAGGTGATGACTGGATGGAGATTCTCGGCAGCGGCATGGTCCATCCCAATGTGCTGCGTGCCGGCGGGCTCGACCCGGATGTTTATCAGGGTTTCGCCTGGGGCATAGGGATCGATCGCATCGCCATGCTCAAATATGGGATGCCCGACCTGCGTCCGTTCTTCGAGGCGGACCAGCGCTGGATCGATCATTATGGCTTCCGGCCACTTGATATGCCGACGCTGTTCGGAGGGCTCAGCAGCTGACAAGCGGCCTTCAACAAACTCGGCAACGCGCCGACACAAACACACCGATAAATGACGCCCCAGCGCGAAAAACAAGAGAAACAAAATGAAGTTCACCCTCTCCTGGCTGAAAGATCACCTGGAAACAGAAGCTTCGCTCGATCAGATTGTGGAAACGCTCACCATGATTGGTCTTGAGGTCGAAGATGTTGATGACAGGGCTGCCTTCGTGCCGTTTACGATTGCACGGGTTCTGAGCGCTGAGCGACATCCGGACGCGGACAAACTGCAGGTACTTTCCGTCGACAAGGGTGATGGAGATCCTATTCAGGTCGTCTGTGGTGCGCCAAATGCCCGAGCTGGAATGATCGGAGCATTTGCGGGCCCTGGAACCTATATTCCGGGCATCGACGTGACTCTTTCCGTCGGAAACATTCGCGGCGTGGAATCCCACGGCATGATGTGTTCCGAGCGCGAGCTGGAATTGTCAGAGGATCATGACGGTATCATTGATCTACCTGATGACGCGCCTGTTGGCGCTTCATTTGCGAACTATGCAGGCCTGAACGACCCTGTCATCGAGATCGGCATTACACCCAACCGCCCCGATGCGCTGGGCGTTTCGGGAATTGCCAAGGACCTCGCTGCAGCTGGTCTGGGTCTGGTCAAAACACCGGCTGTTGCCTCGATTAAGGGCGAAGGCCCCTGCCCTGTTGCCGTTGACCTTTCAAAACCCGGGGCCGCAACATTCTGCCCGGCCTTTGGTTTGCGGCTTGTGCGCGGCGTCAAAAACGGTCCTTCGCCAAAGTGGATGCAACAGCGATTGAAGGCCATAGGCCTGCGCCCGATTTCGGCACTCGTTGACGTGACCAACTACGTTACATTTGATCGCGGACGCCCTTTGCACGTGTTTGACGCTGACAAGGTAAAAGGCGACCTCGTCGTCCGTCAGGCCACCGGGGATGAGGAATTTCCTGCCCTCGATGGCAAAACCTACAAGCCGGGCCAGGATCACTTCGTTATTGCAGATGACAATGGGCCTGAATCGCTTGCCGGCATTATGGGCGGAGAAGAATCCGGCTGCACTGACGAAACCACAAACGTACTGGTGGAATCGGCCCTCTGGGACCCTTTGACGGTTGCTCGGACCGGGCGGGATCTCGGCATCATTACAGACGCCCGCTACCGTTTTGAGCGGGGTGTTGACCCGGCTTTCAATATGCCCGGCCTCGATTACGGCACCAATCTGGTACTGGAGATGTGCGGTGGCACGGCGACCAATGCAACGCTGGCGGGCAACATTCCAGTGCCCGGTTTGGTTATCGACTTCCCGGTATCGGAAATCGAACGGCTGACCAGCATTCAGGTTTCCTCAGAGGAAGCGGCAAGCGTACTGACACGCCTGGGATTTGGTGTCGATGGATCCGGACCAACGTTGAAAGTCGCGGTTCCCGGAGACCGGCCCGATGTTCACGGAAAGGCTGATCTTGTCGAAGAAGTCATGCGCATTCACGGCGTCAACAACATTGAACCGCAACCGCTTCCGGCCCTTGCTGCCATTGGCGAAAAAATCCTGACGACGGGTCAGCTTCGAACCCGCAATACGCGTCGCGCCCTGGCCGCCCGGGGGATGAGTGAAGCGGTCTGTTATTCGTTTATTCCAAAGGAACATGCTGTTGCCTTTGGCGGCGGCGCAACGGACCTTTCGCTGGCCAACCCAATTGCCAGCGACATGTCGGACATGCGACCAAGTCTGTTGCCAAGCCTCCTTGCGGCCGCAAAGCGCAATGTTGATCGCGGTATCGCCGACCTGGCAATCTTCGAGGTCAGTCACGTCTATCAGGGCGTGTCGCCCAACGATCAGAAGCGGGTCGCCAGTGGCATTCGTCGTGGCACCGCACGCCTGGAAAATACCGGACGAGACTGGCAGGGAAACACTCAAAATGTCGATGTGTTCGCTGCCAAGGAAGATGCTCTTGCGGTTCTTGCTGCCTGCGGCATGGATACCACCAAGGTGCAGATTGAGGCGGGTGCAGATGATTTTTATCACCCCGGTCGCAGCGGTACGATCAAACTGGGTCCGAAAGTCACACTTGGCACCTTTGGGGAGTTCCACCCCATGACGCTGGAGTTGCTGGATGTTGTTGGACCATTGTGTGGCTTCGAGATTCTGCTCGAGGCTGTTCCGGAGCCACGCCGCAAGGCCACACGCTCGAAGGGCGCCCTGCATCTTTCAGCATTGCAGGCCGTTAAACGTGATTTTGCATTCGTCGTTGGCAAAGACGTGCAGGCGGCGACCGTCTTGCGAGCGGCCAAAGGCGCGGACAAGAAAATGATATCCGATGTACAGATTTTTGATGTGTTTGAAGGTGAATCGCTGGGAACAGGAAATAAGTCCCTTGCCATTGAAGTCACGCTTCAACCAACTGACAAAAGCCTGACCGACGAGGACATTGACGCGATTGCCTCCAAGGTGGTCGAAAACGTGAGCAAAAGCACGGGCGGTGTATTGCGTGGATAGGCTGCAGACAGAGTGAACGTGGCCGCGTGGGTTCTAAAGCTCCTGCGGCATTGTTTTCATGATGCGCCCGCTGATGTAAAAGACGTGACGGCCTATTTTTCTGGTGCGTTCGAGCTTATTGCTCCAGCCCGGTGTGACATAGGTTGCGTGGTAGTGAGTCGCCCACCGGGTTCGGTGATCCAGATTGGTCTGAGGCGGCTTTCCCATTGGGTACCGCGTTGCTGTCGGCAGGGACAGCATTTCAGCCGCCAGAATTTTGATGTCGTCCCACAACTCCCGGTTTTTTGGCCTGTCCGGCTTACCGTCGCAGGTGAATGAAAACTGGCAGGCATTCATTCTGTGGGCGTTTTGCCAGACGACTTTGCAGATCGTGTCGGGATAGGCTCTCGCACGCACGCGGTTGAGGATCACCTGCCCGACAGCAATTTGTCCCATGCGGTCCTCTCCCCGCGCTTCAAAATAAAGCGCCGCTGCAAGACAACCATGTTGGCGTTCCAGTCTGTCGCGTTTGAAAAGACCTGCTTCCAACTCCCGCAAACCTTTTTGCGAGGTGTTCATCTGCCTTGGACTCTGCGGGCGCACCCAGTTCTCTGTTCTGTAAACCGGCTTTTCTGAATAACCGCCGAACATCAATTCATAGTGCTGGACGCCGGCCTGAGCCGCCGAACAGGTCAACGTTACGCCAACCAGCGCAGCTGAAAGTATTTTCTGTTTCACGATTTGCCCCACTCACTTTGGTCGCGTTTTCGTGACCAAGTGAAGAGCAATTGTCCTAAAATGCAGGAGATTTTCTGGCTTAACTTTGACCTTTCCGAGAAACAATTTGTTTAGATTTGGGCGCGGATTTCACGTCAATCCCTGTTCGCCCGCGGCGGGCATCGACAGCAATTGGCTGTCGCCCAAACGACACATCGAAAATTTGGCCAATAGGGGTGGTCATGTGATATATTCGGCCTGTCAAAAATAATCTGATTTGGGATTTGCCGGTATGGCGCACAGCAAACCGCTTATTGCATCGATCCTATTGGCCATGTGTGGTTGTCTCATATCCACAGCACAGGCTCAGGTACCGGCCAAGAAGCTATTTGGTGCAAAAAAGCTACCCGCTGTTCTGAAACCGGCGGTGCACGGGTTTTACAACAAGGGATGCGTGCAAGGTGCGGTGGCTGTGCCGATAGACGGTCCTAATCATCAAGCCATGCGGCTGTCGCGCAACCGTCGCTGGGGGCACCCGGAACTCGTTGAACTGGTCCTGCGGCTGGCCGCTGACGGCAAAAAGGTTGGCTGGAACGGCCTCCTTGTCGGCGATCTTTCGCAGCCTCGCGGCGGCCCGATGCTTTCAGGACATGCTTCGCACCAGCTGGGCCTTGACGCCGATGTCTGGCTCAATCCGATGCCGGACAAACGATATTCCAGGGGCCAGCGCGAGCGCGTTTCTGCCCGCTCCATGTTGCAACGGAACGGTAAGGGCATGTTCGTCGACGAAAAAGTCTGGACCGAAGGCCATGCCGGCGTTATCCGGACAGCCGCGAGTTACAGCAATGTGGAGCGTGTTTTGGTTCATCCGGGCATCAAAAAGAAGCTCTGTGACACCGTGAAGGGTGATCGCTCCTGGATGAGCAAGGTTCGTCCCTATTGGGGGCACCATTACCACATGCACATTCGCATTGGCTGCCCGGCCGGATCCACCAATTGCCGCAGGCAAGCGGCTCCTCCCAAAGGAGACGGCTGCGGCGGCGCGCTGAAATGGTGGTTTGACGTGGGTCTGCGCCCCCCCAAGAAAACCAAACGTCCAGCCAAGCCAGCCAAACCCAAACCGCAAATTCGGCTGAAAGACCTGCCTCGCGCCTGCCGTGTTGTATTAAGTGCTGCGGAGCCCGAAAACGAACTTGCTGCGACGGCAAAATTTGTAAACAACATCGCGGTTCTGCCCAAACCAACTCCGGCAGCGGCGGCTGCAAATCGAGTTGCCGCCGGCACGGCGGCTGACGTTCCTCTACCAAAATTCCGACCGGCAGGTTCGTGCACCGGTTTGTGCTGAACGGGCAACAGCAACGGCTGCTTAGTCTAAAAGACCCAGTTCTCGCCTCAGGGCCCTGGTCAGTTTTTGGCTGATCAGGGCGTGCGCCGCTTCAATATAGGCTTTGGTGTCTTCTTCACTGAGTGCATCATTCTCTTGCAGCTGCACCCATTTATAGCGCCCCAGATAGGGCGAGGGACGAATACCCGGTTGCTCTGTCAGGATCTGAAACGCCAGATCGCTGCACTTGAATCCTATCTTGAACGAATTATCCGGTCTGGCTTCTCCCCAGGGAGAAGCCAGTGCGAAGACCTTACCGCCCACTTTCCAGACATGCGACCCGCCCCATTGAACCACCTTGGTGGTGGCAGGCAGTGTCGCGCAATAGGCGTTGAAAGCCGAGACCTTCAAGGTTTCAGGCCTTTTGGGGAACCGCTGGACAGGCGATGCCGACACCGCCCAGGTTACAGTAGCCACCGGGGTTTTTGGCGAGATATTGCTGGTGGTATTCTTCGGCAAAATAGAATTCCGGAGCATCCATTATTTCCGTGGTAATCGCTCCCAGGCCCTGCGCCGAAAGAGCCGCGGCATAGGCATCCCGACTGGACTCGGCCGCAGCCTTCTGATCCGGCGTGGTGGTGTAAATGCCTGAGCGATACTGTGTTCCGGTATCATTACCCTGGCGCATCCCCTGTGTAGGATCATGGCTTTCCCAGAAGAGCGCCAGCAATTTCTCGAACGAAATTTTGCCGGGATCATAGACGACGCGGACAACTTCGTTGTGGCCGGTAAGCCCGGTGCACACTTCATTGTAAGTCGGATTGGGAGACATGCCTGCGGAATAGCCAACCGCGGTCACATAGACGCCCTGCTGCTCCCAGAACAGCCTCTCTACGCCCCAGAAACATCCCATGCCAAAGACAACCTGCTCCATGCCATCGGGATAGGGTTCATGCAGGTTGCGGCCGTTGACGAAGTGCTCGGTAGCCGTTGGCAGCGCGTCTGCGCGACCCGGCATGGCGGTATCGGCCGTTGGCAATTTCATTTTGCTTGTCAGTCGGTCAATCAGGAACATGTGCCTGTCCTTTTGTTGGGGTGCCCATCATATTTAAGACATATAGGATCACCGGCTGGCAAAACGACCATACGGATTGCTGCGCCGCATACCCAGCCAAAGCAGGATCATCGCCAGCGACCAGAATACGAGCCAACCCGGCAGAGCAAGAACCGATGTTGCCACCGGGCTCCACAATATCGGACTGACCCGCTCCGCAGATTCTTTGAGTGAATCGAGTGTCTGCGGGTTAACGGCGCGCCAGGAAGCTCCCAGCGGCGTCATCACCAACGCTGATGCCGTGATGCTTCGTGTGATGTCCAACACCGCCATGACAACCGCCAGAGCAAGCGCAAATACACCAATGATGCGGAACAAAAACTGAAACACGGGCACCTGTCTCCTGGCCCGCGATCCAGTGTTCTGTCTGTTGGGCACCTAGGTTGCTATGATTAGCAAATGAATCAGATATTGAACACCGGTTTTGACAACGGATTTGCCACACCGGGCGGATGCCGAAATCAGTCATAAAAGATGGTTGAAGCGCCTTCACGATGCGTCTATACCCGCGACGTTATCGGATTTTGCCAGGTCGACGGCCCGATTTTCTGACCCCGTCAGGACAATTCCATCGAAGGATGTATTGTTATCGACCCGTTCTCATTTCCAATGAGAGCATCAAATTGCGGAGAGGTGGCCGAGTGGTCGAAGGCGCACGCCTGGAAAGTGTGTAGGCGGGTAACCGTCTCGAGGGTTCGAATCCCTCTCTCTCCGCCAGATCACCCTGTGACACGTTTGATAGCCGATACCTGTACGTATCCTGTCGTCGGAGCGATGCCAATCGCGGACGCGACGGGGACATCTTCGC
>CALIOE010000159.1 GCA_938044775.1 uncultured Rhizobiaceae group bacterium | reverse complement strand
AGAGCGATTACCGAAGCCGGTTCCGCCACCGACATGGTTGCGGTTGGCAAAGCGCTGGAAGGCATGGAACATGATTCCATCTGGGGCACGAAGGTGAAAATGCGCGCCGAGGATCATCAGGCCATCCAGGATGTGCACATTCTCTCGCATACGAAAGAGGGTGTGGCACATGACTTCGACAATTCCGGTTATGGCCTGTTGAAGGAAAGCACTGTTTCCATGGCGTCGGCAGATGCACCGACAACCTGCAAAATGGAACGCCCCGAATAGCATTTGAAATCTGATTGTCCGCCGCCGGGTCTTCGGCGGCGGACGCCTTTCACTACTTATTCACCTGGTTTCGGGGACGGCGGACTTGTCACTATTCTTCGTCAATATTCTTGATGGTCTCGTCATGGGCCTGCTGCTCTTCATGTTGTGCAGCGGCCTGACACTGATCTTCTCAATGATGGGCGTGCTGAACTTCGCCCATGCCAGTTTCTATATGCTGGGGGCCTATTTCGCCTACCAGATCAGCACCGGTATCGGCTTCTGGCCGGCCTTGATCATCGCACCGGTCGTTGTCGGTGTGCTGGGTGCGCTGGTCGAACGATACGGGCTTCGACGGGTACATCAATACGGTCATGTCCCAGAACTGATTTTCACATTTGGCCTCGCTTTGTTGATTGAGGAGGTCGTGCAGTTCCTCTGGGGCAAGAGCCAGATGGCCTATGAGGAGCCGTCCGCTCTGGCTTTTACAGCCTTTTCGATCGCGGGGAACTCGTTCCCGGCCTACAAGGTCTTCATGATTTTTGTCGCGATGGGCATCTTTCTGGTGCTTCTCTATATCCTCACAAAAACCCGGGTCGGCATGATCATTCAGGCAGCGCTGTCCTACCCCAACACGGTTCAAAATCTGGGCCACAATGTGCCCCTCGTCTTCATGGGCGTTTTCGGTGTTGGCACCGCCATGGCCGGGGTTGCCGGGGTTATTGCCGGTCCGGTATTGGGCACGTTCCCCGGCATGGCCTTTCAACTCGGCTCGATTGTATTCGTCACCATCGTCGTTGGCGGGCTCGGATCGCTCTGGGGCGCCTTGATCGCCTCGCTGCTGATCGGATGGTTGCAGACCTTTGCCGCCGCCTACAACGTGCGCATGTCGGATATCCTTATCAGCCTGGGTCTGGAGCGGCCGGCGGATCTTGCAGAAAGCGCGTTGCGTGATCTGTGGACACTCACCCTGCCGCAGATCGGACCCATCCTGCCTTATCTGCTAATGGTGTTGATACTCATAATGCGACCTCAGGGTCTTTTGGGGAAGCGTGAGACATGACCACATCGGCTGATTCACCACTCACAGCGGGCACCAGGAGTCTCGTGCCGCTTTCCAGCGCCATGCCATGGATCATTGCAACTGTTGTGCTGCTGGCACTGCCGTTTGTCTTTCCGTCCGGAGCCGGCCTGACAATCATGAACCAGATGGCCATCACCATCGTGTTCGCGCTGGCCTACAACATGTTGCTGGGCCAGGGCGGGATGCTGTCGTTTGGCCACGCTGTGTACATGGGTTTGGGCGGGTTTTTCTGCATGCATCTCCTCAACTGGGTGGAGAATGACGGATTGTGGCTTCCGCTTCCGCTCCTGCCGGTGTTCGGTGGCCTGTTCGGCCTGTTCTTCGCTTTTCTCATCGGCGGCTTTTCCACACGCCGTGCGGGCACGGTTTTTGCGATGATCTCACTTGGCGTGGGCGAACTGATCGCCGCGTGCTCGATCATTGTCGTGGCCTTCTTTGGCGGCGAGGAAGGGGTCAGCGGCGACCGCACCTATGGGCCGGAAGTATTGGGTGTCGACTTTGCCCAGCAAAGCGAGGTTTATTATCTCATCGTTTGCTGGATGCTGCTGTCGACCCTTGCCATGTATCTGTTCTCGCGGACACCGATCGGGCGCATCACCAACGCGGTGCGCGACAACGAAGAGCGGGCTGAGTTCCTCGGATACTCTCAGCGCCATGTGCGCTGGATTTCGTTCTGTGCTTCGGGCTTCTTCTGTGGCGTCGCCGGCGCTCTTTTCGCCATCAACCTGGAAATCCTGACCGAGGAAAACCTGAACACCACCCAATCCGGGATCATCCTGTTGCTCACGTTTCTGGGTGGCGTCGGGTTCTTTGTTGGTCCGATCGTTGGTGCCATTGTCTTCACCCTGCTGCAAACCGTGCTCAGCCTCTACACCGAAATCTGGCAGCTCTATCTCGGCATTCTGTTCCTGGCGACGGTGATGTTCTTTCCAAACGGGCTGACGGGCCTGATGGCCATGCATATTCCATCCTGGAAGGCCGGCAGGCTGGGTCTGCTGATGCGGCCCTATGCCAAGATGGCCGTGCCGGCACTGGCGTTTGTTTTTTCCGCCGCAGCCATCATGGAAATCCTGTTTCACGCTCGTGAGGCCTCCGTTGGCAGCGAAGAGATGACGCTCTACGGCATGACCTTCAACTCGCACGGCTATGCTCCACTGGTTATTGCCGCTGCCGTTGCGGCTGCAAGCCTGTACCTGATGAAACAGATCGCTCCATCTGTCAGGGAAGCCTGGAGTGAGGCTAATCCGGTTCGGGGGGATTCATGAGTGCCGCTGAAAACCTGGCGGCTTCATCTGCCGCCATCGAACTGCGTGATCTGGACAAGAGCTTCGGCCTCGCCAGGATTATTCAGAACGTCAATCTGTCGGTCGAGCCCGGCGAGCGCCACGCCATTATCGGGCCCAATGGCGCCGGGAAATCGACTCTCTTCAACCTGATCACGGGCAAGTATGCACCAACGAGCGGCAGCGTGTTTATGAACGGCCAGAGTGTCTCCGGGCTCAAGCCCTACGAGATCAACCGGATGGGACTGTCCCGTTCGTTCCAGATTACCAACATCTTTCCGAAAATGACCGTTTTCGAGAACATCCGCTGTGGTCTGCTCTGGACGATGGACTACAAATATTCCTTCTGGCATCTGGTCGACCGGCAGACCGATCTGACCGCCCGCGCCGAAGAGATTCTCGACCAGATCAACCTGACGGCGCGCCGCAACGATCTGGCTGGCATGCTGGCCTATGCTGAGCAGCGTGCGCTGGAAATCGGAATTACAATTGCCGGTGGCGCCGACATCATCATGCTGGACGAACCCTGCGCCGGCATGAGTACGTCGGAGACTCAGTATATTGTCGGGCTGATCCGCAAAGTGACCGAGGGCAAGACACTCATCATCGTCGAGCACGACATGGGCGTCATCTTTGATCTTGCCGACCGGATTTCGGTGCTGGTCTACGGCGAAATTCTCGCTACCGACACGCCCGAAAATATACGCGGGAACGAAAAAGTTCAGGAAGCCTATCTTGGCTCCGCAGAAGAGTAGGGTCAAAACGTGCTCGATGTAACAGATTTGCATGCCTATTACGGCAAAAGCCACATCTTGCAGGGCGTCGATTTCAGCGTCGGCGAAGGCGAGATTGTTGCTCTGCTGGGCCGCAATGGTGTCGGCCGCTCGACAACCTGCAAGGCGGTTATGGGTGAGGTCGAGCCGCATGGTTCGGTCAAGTTCAAGGGGCAGGAACTGGCCGGCAAGAAATCATTTGAGATTGCCAATGCCGGCCTCGGCTATGTGCCTGAGAACCGTGACATATTCCCGGGCCTGACCACGCGCCAGAACCTGATGCTTGGTCTGAAGCCGGGACAGAAAGACGGAGCCGGCCGGTGGTCGATCGAGAACATGTTCGAGCAGTTTTCCAACCTGCGCGAGCGTGCCGATATCGAGGCTTCAGTCTTGTCAGGTGGTGAAAAGCAGATGCTCACGATTTGTCGCACGCTCATGGGCGACCCGTCGGTCATCATGATCGATGAACCGACAGAAGGGCTGGCTCCAAAGATCGTGCAGCAGGTCGGTGAGATGCTCGAAATGATTGCCGCTCGCGGTGTTTCCATTCTTCTTGTCGAACAGAAGCTGACCATCGCCATGAAAATCTCCAAGCGGGTCTACGTCATGGGCCACGGCAGGATGGTTTTTGAGGGAACACCCTCCGAGCTGGAGAACGATACCGAAACCCGCAAGGAATGGCTCGAAGTCTGATGACTGGTGGCGGTGCAGGTAGATTGAAACTGGATACCGCACGGCTCGCCCGCACCGACGACTGGATGCAGCGGCTCATGGATGATGGTCGATTCACCGGATCTTCGGTGTTGATCGCGCAGGACGGTGACATTGCCTATCAGGCCAATGCAGGCCTGTGCTCTGTCAGCCGCAACCGGTCGTACGAACGGGACACGATCGTACGGATCTATTCCATGACCAAGATGATCACCACCGTTGGCTTCATGATGCTTGTCGAACGGGGGCTTGTTCATCTCGACGCACGGCTCAGCAATTTCATTCCCGGCTTCTCAGACTGCGTGGCGCTGAAGCCCGGGGCGACAGATGCCGGTGATGTTGAGCCCGCTCCGACTCCAACCCTGCATCAGTTGCTTACCCATACCAGCGGCCTGACCTATTCGTTCAATCCTGGCATCCTGGCTGAGCTTTACGCCGGAGCCGGGGTGGATTTTGGACCTTCGACCGGCGGGTTGGAACGTGCCGCAGAGCGGGCGGCCAGTGTCCCGCTCGCCTTTCAACCTGGCAAGAGCTGGGAGTACTCCATTGGCATCGACCTGATCGGACGTGTCGTGGAAGTGATCAGCGGCAGACCTCTCGACCGGTTTTTGAACGAAGAGATTTTTGAGCCGCTCGGCATGGTGGATACTGCGTTTTCTGTTCCGCCAGGCAAGGTTGAGCGGTTCGCCGATTGCTACACCAAGACGCCCGGGGATCCTCTCCTGTGCACAGACGAGGCCCATAGCAGCGCCTTCCTGGAAGCCTCTGTGGAAACCTTTTCCGGAGGCGGTGGCCTTGTCTCGACGCTGGATGACTATTTCCGGTTTGGTGAAATGATCCGGCTGGGCGGTGCTCTGGACGGAAACCGGCTTCTCTCACCCGCCACACTCGCTCTGATGAGGCGCAATCATCTTGCAGGAGACATTTCATCCATGGGTCCGGCCTCGTTCGCAGAAATGCCGATGGACGGAATGGGCTTCGGGCTGGGAGGTGCTGTCGTTCTTGATCCGGCTCGGGCGCGTCTGGCGGGTTCGCCGGGAGACTTCGGCTGGGGCGGCATGGCCAGCACTTTCTTCTGGACCGACCCTGTCGAGCAGCTGACATGTATTTTCTTTACCCAACTCATCCCTTCGAGCAGCTACCCGAACCGGGCCGAACTTAAAGCCCTGGTTCATGCCGCGCTGATCGACTAGCCAACTTTAAAGACCGGAGTCCGCATGGCTTTTGAGCACCCGTTCTACTTTCTGCGTCACGGACAAACCGAGTGGAACAAGATACGCAAAACCCAAGGCCAGTCAGACAGCCAATTGAACGACACGGGTCGGGCCCAGGCCAGACGAGCAGGCGAACTGCTGGCCAATGAACCGATCGAACGCATCGTCGCAAGCCCGCTTTCGCGGGTGCGGGATACGGCAGAGGCTGTGGCTCGCCACCATGATGTTGAGATATCGTTCGATGACGGACTGATGGAGTGCCATCTTGGCGACATGCAGGAGCAGCCGCACGGGTCGTGGCTGGCGGACTACTGGACCCACGATTTCCATCCGCCGAACGGCGAGACTTTTGCGGATTTCTCCAGGCGGGTATGGGAGGCCATGGCGCGAGCAGTTGAATTAGGTCCCAACACATTGATCGTAGCGCATGGTGGTCTGTGGATTGCGGCCCATGAGTTTACCCGCATAGAACCGGGCTTGATGCCCATGCCCAATGCTCTTCCATTGCATGTGATGCCCGAGGACGGAGTGTGGCATCACCGGACGCTGGCCGGGTAAGGGCCTGGCCTGGCTGTCGACCTGACCGCTTACCACTTTCCCGGACCCCGGCAGGCTCGCGACCCTGGGGAGTTCGGAGACCCGTTTTGAGCTCCTGCGGGCGCGCGAACGATAGGAAAATTTAAGCCGCTACCGCGTCGGATCTTCCGAAACCGCGACCAGTTGTTTGCCGAAATTTCCGCCCTCCAACAATTTAATGAATGCTGCGGGTGCAGACGCCAGTCCGTCTGAGATGGATTCTTTGTAGACAATCTTGCCTTCTTTGATCAGCGCTCCGACTTCCTTCACGAAGGTCGGAAACTGGTCGTAGTGGTCCGTGATGATGAATCCCGTTACGCTGATCCGGTTAACCAGAATGGTGCGCCAGATTTTCGGCATGATGTTTGGCCCTTCAGCGGCACCGGCACCCAGCGCTCCGGCATTGTACCACGATATCATTCCGCAAACCGGGATTCGCCCGTGTACATTGATAAGAGGGATGACAGCTTCCAGCGTTTTTCCGGCGACATTTTCAAAATAGATATCAACACCTTTCGGGCAGGCATCCGCCATTTGCCGACGTAGGGCGCTGGCATCCGCCGCCGCGTAGTGATCAAGGCAGGCATCGAATCCCAACTCGTTGACAGCATAGGCACATTTCTCGGCACCGCCTGCCACACCGACGACCCGAAGACCCTGGGCCTTGGCCAGTTGTCCGACGAGAGAACCAACTGCTCCGGTCGCTGCGCCGACCACAAGTGTCTCGCCGGACTTTGGCCGTCCGTGTGTGTTGAGCCCCACATAAGCAGTGATGCCGGGCATGCCCAGTACACCGACTGCAGTGGATATGGGAGCCAGGCCCGGATCCAGCTTCCGAGCCATCTTGCCGTCGCGTACGGCATGGCTTTGCCAACCCATGCCGTCATTGATGAAATCGCCAACGGCAAAATTCGGATTGTTTGAAGCGATCACCTCCGCGACGCATCCGCCTTCCATTGGAGCCCCTATTTCAACGGCAGCGGCATAGGATTTGCTCTCATCCATGCGGCCCCTCATATAGGGGTCGAGCGACAGCCAGATTGTGCGGGCCAGGTACTCTCCTTCGCCGGGCTGCGGCATAGGGATTGTTTCAAGACGAAAGTCAGATGGTTTGGGAGAGCCCTGCGGACGAGCCGCCAGAACGATGCGTTCCATGGTGTCGGGAATGGCTTTTGACATAGTCGTACTCCAAATTCGGTTGCGGCCATCAGGCCATTTGAGATATCCAATAGGGTTCGCGCAGCTCGCGTTTGAGGATTTTTCCAATCGTGCTGCGCGGGAGGCTATTGCGGAATTCGATGGCGGAGAGGCGATGGCTCTTGCCCAGCTGCCGGTTGGCATCCTCGAGAATATCGTCGGGCGAGCGCTGGCTCCCCGGCTTCAAAACGACCAGACCAAGCGGCGTCTCACCCCAGCGGTCACTGGGTACGCCAATAACGGCCGCATCAATAACATCCGTGTCCCTGAGAAGGACAAGCTCCAGATCGTTGGCAAAGATGTTCAGCCCGCCTGAGATGATCATGTCCTTCTTGCGGTCGGTCAGGATCAGAAAGCCTTCGTCATCCAGACGCCCCATGTCTCCGGAGCGGAAAAATTCGCGACCTTCGCCATCGTGCCATAAATAGCTGCTTGTCAGATCATCGCGCCCATAATAGCCACGCATCATTGCAGGTGAACGGCCGCACACTTCACCAATCTCTCCCGGAGCGACTTCATTGCCTGCCTCGTCAATGAGTTTCAACTCAACTCCAGGCGCAGGCAAACCAACTGTGTGAAGCTTCTTTGGGTGTTCATGTGCGGCGAGGATTGTCACGCCACCGCCCTCCGTCAGCCCGTAATACTCGGTCAGTCCTCCAGGAAAACGCGCCAGAACGTCCTGTTTCACGTCTGCGCGCAGCGGAGCGCTGGTGGAAAACTTCATTCGCATGGACGACAGGTCGAACGAATCGAAATCCTCCACATCCATGATGCGTTTGTATTGAACCGGAACCAGCATTGTATGGGTGCATCGTTCCCTTTCGAGCAGCGTAAGATAGGCATGCGCGTCGAACTTTGGCATCAGCACGGCGGTGGCGCCGACCACCATAGTGGGGAGAAACGAAACGATCGTTGTGTTGGAATATAGCGGTGTCGACAGCAGAGTGCGCGCTTCCGGACCGTAGCCTCCCAGTTCCACCCGCTCCAATTGTACGGCTCGCATTAAATGGTCGTGGAGAATGCCCTTTGGAACACCGGTGGTGCCGGAGGAATAGATAAGGTTGAAGGGAGCAGTCAGGTCGATTGTGATCAACGGGTCAGTCGCCGATGCCCCGGCAACAATGGTTTCGTAATCCGACCAGCCCTCACGGACAAAATCCAGCGCCACCAATCCGGCTCCGCCAATGCTGCTCGTGCTTTCCACGAAGGGAGCAACAAGCGCCTGGTTAGCGGCATCGACAAACAGCACCCTGGGACCGCTGTCTTCGATCATGCGCTGCAGGGCATCACTTGCTGCCATGGTGGAAAGAGGCACAATGCACGCACCGGCCCGCAGGGTCCCCATGAAGATTTCGGCATAGGCGACGCAGTTGTGTGCCAGAACGGCGACATTGTCACCGGGTTTAACGCCGAAGTCGATCAGCACGTCTGCAACTTTGTTGATGCGGGTATCAAATTGCGCCCAGGTCAGCCGCCTGCCATCACAGACGATCGCATCGCATGATGCCTGTCTCTTCGCCGCAGCGCGCACCCGTTCCACCACATTGGTGGTCGGAAAAACCTCCGGCTCGGCTGGCTTGAACAAGGCTTGCATCGCGTCTCACTCCCGGGTCAACGATGGCAAGAACAGAGGGTCATCACAAGCGTTTTTGCTTCGGAAAAGCACAATCCGCGCTTGGCGTTTTGATTGACCTGCGTCTACTCTCCCTTGATGAAAAATCAGGAGGAAATCCCGGGGGCTTGCCTGGTTGTCGGAGCCGGTGACGACACGGGTTCAGCCATCGCGCATGCGTTTGCGCGTGAAGGCTACACGGCTTGTGTCAGCCGTCGGCCGAGGCATGCCCATAAGCTGGAGTCGCTTGTAACGGCGATCCAGCATTCCGGTGGCCGAGCCCGAGCGTTCCCGAGTGATGCGCGTGATGAGGATTCGGTTGTCCGGCTGGTCAGCGGAATCGAGGAGAGTGTTGGTCCTATTGAGGTGGCAGTCTTCAACATCGGTGCAAATGTGCGATTTCCGGTCACGGAGACCACGTCCAGAGTCTATCGCAAAGTCTGGGAGATGGGCGCGTTTTCGGGTTTCCTGATGGGCCGCGAAGTCGCAAAATACATGCTCGGGCGCAAGCGGGGTACGATCCTGTTTACCGGGGCGAGCGCCAGCATGCGGGGTTCGTCGGGCTTTTCCGCCTTTTCAGGCGCCAAGTTCGCTTTGCGGGCCCTGGCGCAATCCATGGCACGCGAACTTGGTCCCAGTAACATCCATGTGGCGCACGTGGTCATTGATGGCGCGATCGATTCCAATTTCATTCGCGAAAACCTGCCTGATGTGGATGACGCGCGGGCGCAAGATGCAATTCTGTCGCCGGAAGAAATCGCAAGCAACTACGTTTGGTTGCACAAGCAAAGCAGAAGCGCATGGACCCACGAGATGGACCTGCGCCCCTGGAAGGAGAACTGGTAATCATCCATGAGTAAAGTCGTTGATTTCATATTCGATTGTGCAAGCCCAAACGCCTATCTGGTGCACAAGGTATTGCCGGATTTGGTCACTCAGGCGGGCGCAGAGCTGAACATTGTACCCTGTCTTCTTGGCGGCCTTTTCAAGGCTACAGGCAATCAGGCGCCGATGGTTGCCTTTGCTAACATCAGAAACCGTCTGGATTATGATCGTCTGGAGTTCAAGCGCTTCGTCGACAAGCATCGGCTTTCCGAGTTCACTTTCAATCCGCACTTTCCGGTCAATACTCTGCTGGCCATGCGAGGCGCCGTATTTGCGCGGTCGGAGGGATATCTGGATACCTATGCGGGCGCTGTTCTCCACCACATGTGGGAAGCGCCCAAAAAGCTCGATGATCCGAAGGTTTTTGAAGAAGCGCTGACCGAGTCCGGCTTCGATGGCGCCGCCATTGTGGCGGCAACCCAGGACCAGAACATCAAAGATGAATTGGCGGCCAACACCCAGCGTGCTGTAGAGCGCGGAGCGTTTGGCGTCCCGACATTTTTTGTCGGTGACGAAATGTTTTTCGGCAAAGAAAGGCTGGGCCAGCTGGCGGAGCTTCTCGAGGGTACCAAAGCATGAGTGCAATGACGTTGCTTGAGGCAGCCGATCACTTCACCGCGACAAACCCGATGTTTGCCGTGGGAAAGACGAACATTCGTGGCGTTGATTACCCGGTATTTGAGAACGTGCCACCACATCTTGGTGCGTTGCTCAAGGCTTCTCGTGAAACGCACGGTGACGGTGCGAATGACTATCTTGTCTACCAGGACCAGCGCTGGACCTATGACGAGTTCTGTGCCGAGACCAACCGATTGGCGCATGCGATGTCCAGCAGGTTGGGTATCAGGCAAGGGGATAGGGTTGCCATTGCCATGCGCAATTTTCCCGAGCTCGTGCTGGTGATGATGGCGACATCATCGCTTGGCGCCGTGATCGTTTTCCTGAACGGATGGTGGACGAGCGAAGAGCTGGACTACGCGTTGAGGGACAGCGAAGCAAAGACGGTCTTTGCCGATGCACCGAGGCTTGAGCGACTTCTGCCTCTGGTTGACAGAACCGGGATCTCACTTATCGGCGTGCGTGATGGAGAAGGTGAGGACCAACTCAATTACTCAGAGCTGCTCAACTCGGTCTCCGATGATAGCTGGCCGGAGGTAGACATCGACACGGATGATGACTTCGCCATTATGTATTCCTCGGGTACGACCGGCCACCCCAAGGGTGTTGTGCAAACCCACCGAGGCGCCATATCAGCGGTGTTCTCGTGGTTGATGACAGGGCTGATCCAGCCGCTCATGGCAGAGCCCGATGCAGAGCCGGCTCCGGCACCCAACCCGCATTCCATGCTTATCATCACACCTCTTTTTCATGTGACCGCCACGCACCCGATGTTCCTGCTCAGCATGCCAATGGGTGCCAAGGTGGTGTTGATGTACAAGTGGGATGCTGAAGAGGCAGCAAACCTTATCCAGCAGGAAAACATCACCCGCTTTTTGGGAGTGCCCACGCAGTCGGCCGAACTGATGGAGTTCGCACGCAGCAATGAGCTTGAATTGCCGTCGCTGGAATTTGTCAGTTCCGGCGGCGCCAAGCGCCCGGCAGCCCAGGTCGCTGAATTGGCTGCGCAGTTTCCCAATGCATCGGTGGCCTCTGGCTGGGGCATGACGGAAACCAACGCGGTTGGACTGGGAATTGCAGGCCCAGAATACCAGGAACGACCTGGTGCAGCCGGTCGTCTTTATCCACCGCTACAGGAGCTCCGTATCCTTGACGATGACGGAAACATTCTGCCCAACGGAGAGGTTGGTGAACTGACGGTCAAGAGTGCCGCCAACATGCGGTGTTATCTCAATCAACCGGAAGCAACTGCCGAAGTCCTGCAGGATGGTTGGTTGCGCACCGGCGACCTCGCGACGGTCGATGACGAAGGCTATGTGACGATTGTGGACCGCAAGAAAAACATCATTATACGTGGTGGTGAGAACATCGCCTGTCTTGATGTCGAGGGCGCCCTGCATCGTCACCCGGCAGTCGCGGAGGCCGGCGTGTTCTCTGTCCCCGACGAACGGCTTGGTGAGGTGGTTGGCGCCGGCATCCAGGTGAAGCCGGGCAAGATGGTGACAGCAGAAGAGCTGACAGAATTTCTATCTGATCACATCGCGAAGTTCAAAATCCCGGAGCACTACTGGTTTCGCGATGGGCTACTGCCGCGCGGTGCGACCGATAAGACCGACCGACGGGCGTTGAGGAATGAGTGCCTGGGAGAGAGGGGCTAACCCGAATTTCCCGGACACCAAAAGAGCCGCGACCAGGGGCACGGTGCTCTATTTTTTCTTCACCGGCCGCACCAGACCTTCCTGCGCAACGCTCGCCACAAGACGTCCATCCTGAGTATAGATAGCGCCTCGGTTAAATCCTCTCGCGCCACCGGTAAAGGGCGCGTCCATCGTGTAGAGATGCCATTGGTCGAACTCGGCAGGCCCGTGAAACCACATGCTATGGTCGAGGCTTGCGGTCATCACTTCACCCCTGAACCATGTGAGGCCGTGGGGGCGCATCGACGAGCCGAGCAGGTTCATGTCGGAGGCATAGGCGAGCAGGCACTGATGCATCTGCGGGCTTACACCTCTGGCACCTTCCATGCGAAACCAAAGATGGTTCACATCGGATACCGGTCTGGGGTCGAAGTGATCCTGCGGGGCGATCTCGCGAATTTCTATCGGCCGAGGCCGCAAATAGTCCTGTCGGCGCTTATCGCTGACCTTATGGGCTTGCTCCTTGCGCAGCTCTTCTCGTGTGGGAATACCTTCGGGGCCCTCGACTTCCGGCATGGGATGCTGGTGCTGCCAGCTCTCTTCCTGAATGTGAAAGGATGCGGACATGTTCAGGATCTGCTTGCCGTGCTGGATGGCAGTGACGCGCCGCGTAGTGAAGGAGCTGCCGTCACGTGCCTCGTCGACGTGATAAACAACCGGAATGGCCGGGTCACCGGGGCGCATGAAATAGGCATGCAGGGAATGGCACAGACGGTCGTCGACGGTTCGATAAGCCGCTGCCAGAGCCTGGGCGATAACATGGCCTCCAAAGATGCGGATATTGGTTTCGCCGCCTGCTCCGGTTCCTCGGAACAAGTCGACCTCCAGGCGCTCGACCTCGAGAAGATCAAGCAGTTCGGCGACAATGTCGGTCATGTTTTCTGGCTCATGAATGTTGAAACTTGGTGGGCGAAGCCGGGATTTGAGCGGACTACCGTGGGTCTACAGGTGGAAGGTCAGGTCCGCCAGCCTCTATTGCTTCACCTGCGGCAAGCAGCGTGTCTTCTCGGAACTTACCGCCGATCAATTGAACTCCAACGGGTATATCGTCTTCGAGAATTCCGGTTGTCACCACCAGACCCGGAAGGCCCAGCAAGGGCGTCGAAATCTGGATCAGCTGAGCTTCGAACACCCGGTCGAAGGCATCAGCCGATTCCACGTCCATCTGATCCGGAAACGGCAACTCTCCTGACACCGGGCACAGCAGAACGGGATATTTTTCAAGAAACAGATGCCATTCCCGCATCAGCGTCACGCGCTGTTGTATGGCATCGAGCACCTCGTTCAGGCCGGCCTTCGGGCAATGGCGGATCATCTGTTGATATACGAAACTTGAATCAGGATCGGCTTCCTTTTCAACAAGAGCTGCTGCGCCGCGGTGGAACTCTGCAAGCCACAGGACGGCCTGGAGCCGCGCCGGCTCGCGCAGATCGGGGCAATCCACCTCCTCCACAACCCATCCATCGGCCTCCAGTCGTTTCGCGGCCTCGCGAAGTGCATCTTGAACCCTGGCCTCGACTTTCATACCGGACGGCGCAAGGGCGAGTGCAGCCCGCTTTTCCTGCCCAGGCAAGTTCAGGGGCACCGGTGTCCACCAGGGATCGCGGGCATCGCCCTTCGCCATGGCGTTGAACCCCAGACCTACGTCCTCGATGGTTCGCGCCAGCGGCCCGGAAACGGCCATCAACTGACCACCCACATGGCGGTCGGGCGCTGTAAAGTTGGCCGCCGGAATCCGACCAAGCGACGGGCGCAAGCCATGCAACCCACAGGCATAGGCGGGGTAGCGAATTGAACCGCCAATATCGGTACCATGGCCGATGGCGCCGATGCCGGATGCTGTAGCTGCTGCCGCGCCGCCCGATGAGCCCCCCGGCGTCAGCGCCGGATTGTGCGGGTTTTTTGTGTGGCCGTGCAGGGAGTTGCGTGTAAACCAACGCAGACTGAAGGCCGGTGTGTTGGTCCGTCCGACAATCACAGCACCGGCTCTGCGCAGATTGGCAACCACAGGATTGTCCGTGTCTGCAATGAGGTCCTTTTGCAGGCGCAATCCGTTGGTTGTCGCAAAGCCCTTCTGGTCGACATTGACCTTGGTTGTGACCGGAACTCCGGCAAGGCTTCCGATATCTTCGCCCGCCGCAATTCGTGCATCGATTTCGGCGGCCTGGGCCAGGGCCTGATCGGGCAATTCCTGGACGACGGCATTGATTGATGGATTGACGCTGGATAGCCGGGCAAGCGTGCTTTGTGCGACCTCGACTGCTGAGACTTCTTTACTTTGGACAAGCCTTGCGACTTCTCCGGCGCCCTTGCGCCACAATTCAGACATGGTCAAACCTTCCGTCACGCGTTGCCGGAGTGTGAACAGAACCCTCGGTGATCGTCAATCACACATGTCAGAAAGTGGAGTCTTTCACCGCTTGCATAACCACATGGGTGGAAGTGTTGGCCACATGGGGCAGGCTTGAGATCGCTTCCCCAAGCACCAGTCGATAGGCGTGAATGTCGGAAGTCCGCACCTTTAAAAGATAGTCAAATGGCCCGGCGATCATGTGGCATTGCTCGACTTCGGGAATCTTCAAGACGGCCTCGTTGAACTGCTGCAATGCCTTTTCGGTTGTGTCAGAGAGTTTTACTTCGGCAAATGCGATGTGCTTCTTGTCCAGCCTTTCCGGGTTGAGGACGGCCTTGAAACCGGTAATGAACTTTTCCTCCTGAAGTCGCCTGAGCCTGACCTGGCAGGGGCTCTTGGACAGCCCCACTTTGCGCGCCAGGTCGGTCACCGAAATACGGCCGTCTTGTGAGACAATTTCGATTATTTTTCGATCGTATCGGTCTAATTGCCTGATATTCGAGCTTTTCAAGGTATTTGTCCTTCATGATCTAAAAAATTTGATCAATATGCCAATTCTGGAGCAATATGCCGTCACACTTCCTGCCGTGGCAATGCTAAACTCCAGCAAAATCGTACAGTGAGGCAGGCCATGACTGAAGCAGATTCCATCCGCGCCGCAATGCGATTGGCTCATCTCGCCGACCAAAACTCTGTTCTTGGCTCTTTGATCGACGAGGCCGGCATATCGCCAGCTGCCCGGATGCGGATATCTGCGGCGGCAGCCAATCTGGTTGATGATATTCGCGATGACGACAATCCCGGTCTGATGGAAGTTTTCCTGGCTGAATACGGCTTGTCCACCGACGAAGGCGTTGCGCTTATGTGCCTCGCGGAAGCGCTTTTGCGGGTTCCGGATGCAGACACGATCGACGAGTTGATCGAAGACAAGATTGCGCCGTCACACTGGGGAGAACACCTTGGTAAGTCGTCGTCGTCTCTCGTTAACGCATCCACATGGGCGCTGATGTTGACCGGTAAGGTTCTCGATGACCGGGAACCCGAAGGCCTGACAGGCGTTCTGCGCGGCGTTGTGAAACGCCTCGGAGAACCGGTCATCCGCACGGCCGTCAAGCGTGCGATGAAGGAGATGGGCAACCAGTTTGTCCTCGGGGAAACGATCGAAGAAGCCGTCCGCCGAGGCATGGACAATGAGCAAAAGGGCTACGCTTATTCTTATGATATGCTCGGCGAGGCAGCCCTGACGGCGGCCGATGCTGCGGTCTTTTTTGAATCCTACAAGGCGTCGATCGATCTGCTGGCCTCGCGGTCGGGGTCTGGCGACATACGCGACAATCCCGGGATCTCGATCAAGCTTTCGGCGCTGCATCCTCGCTACGAAGTCGGGCAGAAGAATCGGGTGATGGACGAGCTGGTTGCGTCCACAATGGCTCTTACGCTGCAGGCAAAGGAAGCCAATATCGGTCTCAACATTGATGCCGAAGAGGCTGATCGTCTGGACCTGTCGCTGGATGTCATTGAGTCCGTATTGTCCGATCCACGGTTGATCGGATGGGACGGGTTTGGAGTCGTGGTTCAGGCCTATGGGAAGCGTGCCGCTCATGTCATCGACTGGCTGCACAGGCTTGCGACCCGGCTGGATCGCCGGATCATGGTTCGCCTGGTCAAGGGAGCTTATTGGGACAGTGAGATAAAGCGGGCCCAGGTGGAGGGTCTGCCAGGCTTTCCGGTTTTTACAAACAAGGCGGCGACCGATGTTTCCTATCTGTGTTGCGCCAAAAAGCTGTTTGACCTGGGTGATCGGATTTACCCGCAATTTGCGACCCACAATGCCCATTCGGTCAGCGCCGTGCTGGAAATGGCGGATGGCAAAACGCCGTTCGAGTTTCAGCGACTGCACGGCATGGGCGAGGCCCTGCACGGACAAATTCTGGAAAAACACAATGCACGCTGCCGCATCTATGCTCCCGTAGGTGCGCACAAGGACCTGCTGGCCTACCTGGTCAGGCGTCTGCTGGAGAACGGGGCGAACTCTTCCTTTGTAAACCAGATTGTTGACGAGGCTGTGCCATCGAACGTGATTGCCGCTGATCCGTTCAGCAAGCTGGAGAGCGACCTGCAAAACGACACGCCTGAGATTTCGCTTCCAACCGATTTGTATCAGCCGGAGCGTGAAAACTCCCGCGGTTGGGACCTGCACAACGAGACGGATCTTGCGGAAATTGAGGAAGCCAGGTCTCGGTTTCGGTCGACGGTGTGGGCCGCCGGCCCGCTCACAGCAAATCCGGAAATCGGAGGCGAACCGGTGCCCGTCTTTAACCCCGCCAAACCGGATGACCTGGTTGGTCACGTCGTCGAGTCGGCTGAAGCCAACGTCGATGCCGCGCTTGCTGCAGCAAAAAACTGGGGCGGCTGTGTTGGCGAGGAGCGGGCACGAATTCTCACCAATGCTGCGGCGCTGTATGAATCCAATTTTGGAGAATTGTTTGCTGTCCTGACGCGTGAAGCGGGAAAGACCCCGATGGACGCTATTGCTGAGCTTCGCGAGGCAGTGGATTTCCTTCGCTATTACGCAAGCCAGATCAAACCCTCAGCGGACCTGCCTCCCCGGGGCATTGTGACCTGCATATCGCCATGGAACTTCCCGCTGGCGATCTTCACCGGACAGATTGCTGCAGCGCTCGCCGCGGGCAACGGCGTGCTGGCAAAGCCTGCTGAGCCGACCTCACTCACGGCTCATATTGCCGTCAAGTTGCTGCACAAGTCCGGAGTTCCCACTGACGTGCTGCAACTGCTTCCCGGTAAAGGTTCCGTGGTCGGCGCCAAACTGACATCGGATGAACGCATATGCGGAGTATGCTTTACCGGCTCGACCGCAACTGCGCAGGTCATCAACACTTCGATGGCCAGGCATCTAGATCCGACTTCCTTGTTCATTGCAGAAACCGGCGGGCTGAATGCCATGATCGTCGATTCCACGGCGCTTCCGCAACAAGCAGTCAGCGACATCGTCGTCTCCGCGTTTCAATCAGCCGGCCAGCGCTGCTCTGCCTTGCGCCTTTTGTACCTGCAGGAGGACATTGCGGAAGACTTTCTGCAAATGCTGTACGGCGCCATGGACGAACTGAACCCGGATGACCCCTGGCTGATGCAATCGGATCTCGGGCCGGTGATCAACGCGCAGGCCCGGAACAAGATAGCCCGTCATGTGGATGCGGCCGGTGCCGATGGTCGCCTGATGAAGCAGACTGAAGTTCCTCAGGACGGATATTTTGTTGCTCCGACGGTGATAAAGGTTGATGGCATTCAAGACCTGCGGGAGGAGATTTTCGGTCCGATCCTGCATGTGGCGACATTCCGGTCGCAGGATGTCGACACGATCATCAGCGACATTAACGCCACTGGATATGGTCTGACATTCGGTCTGCACACGCGCATTGATGATCGTGTGGAGCAGATTACGTCCACACTTAGGGTGGGCAACATGTATGTAAACAGAAACCAGATCGGTGCGATCGTCGGGTCTCAGCCTTTTGGCGGCGAGGGATTGTCAGGTACGGGCCCAAAGGCTGGCGGGCCGTCCTACTTGCCGGCATTCCAGAAGCGCCCGGTTGGCGATCTTTTGATCGAAGATGACGGAGCCCGTGTTTCTGCCGGCACGGTTGAAGACGCACTCTCGGCCCTGAAGGAACCATCGCGTCGTCCGCTCACAACGTTCGATCTGCCTGGGCCGACAGGCGAGTCCAACCGACTGTCGCCGCATCCAAGAGGCCGCATATTATGCCTCGGGCCAACGCCGCAGGCGGCTCTGGATCAGGCCGCTATTGCCCGCAAACAGGGGTGTTCGGCGCTGATCGTCTGTCCGGGAGCGAAAGGGGCCGAGGCCGTTGATGGGTTTCTCGAACGGTCGGACCTGACAGAGTTGCAGGGCTATGAAGCGGTGGCCTTGTGGAGCGGAGCGGAGGATTTGCGCCGGGCCCGTATTGCCCTGTCAAAGAGAGCCGGGCCGCTAATACCCCTGCTGTGCGAACGGGACATGTCGCGGCGTTGTGTCATCGAGCGCCATATCTGCATCGACACCACAGCCGCTGGTGGCAATGCAACGCTGCTGGCCGGCGCCGCCTGACCGGAAGCTGACTGTGCGGCGTTAAGGCGTCAGGAGGATTTTTCCGCGATGGGCGGCGGTTTCCATCATCTGATGGGCAGCCTGCGCATCCCCGAACGGGAACGTGGCATGGGTGCTTGATTGCAGTTTGCCGGAGGCAAACATTGGCCAGACTTTGTCGCGTAGGTCCTGCGCCACCGCGGCCTTGAAAGAATCGGGACGCGATCTCAGGGTCGATCCGGTGTAGACCAGACGTTTGAGCATGATCGGCATCAGGTTTATATCGACTTTTGAACCGGCGTTGAACGCCAGTTGAACGATGCGGCCGTCGGCACGAGCGGCCTTTATGTTCCGGGCCACATATTCACCGCCGATAATATCGAGAATCAGGTCGGCACCACCCGCTTCGCGCACAATCTCGACAAAGTCCTCATTGGTGTAATTTATGGCGCGTTCAGCGCCCAGTTCCTCGCAGAATGTGCAATCTGCTGCTGATGCACAGGTGGTGAAGACCCGCAGCCCGAGTGCCGTGCCAAGCTGGATGGCAGTCGATCCAATTCCTCCGGCACCGCCATGAACCAGGAAAACCGATCCTTCGGCGATATCATGCCTAAAGAAGCAGTTGCTCCACACGGTGAAGAACGTTTCGGGCAAGCCAGCTGCGTTTTCTGCCGAAACCTTCTCCGGCAGCGGCAGGCAATGTGCCGCGTCGACAGCTACGTATTCAGCATAGCCGCCGCCATTGGTCAGCGCACAAACGGTGTCACCAACCGACCAGTTCTCTACGGATTTCCCAGCGGCAACGATTTCGCCTGACACTTCCAGGCCAAGCAGATCCGAGGCCCCTTTCGGTGGCGGATAATGGCCGCGGCGCTGAACCATGTCGGGTCCATTGACGCCCGCTGCCAGCACCTTCACCAGCACTTCCTGGTCGGCGGGTACCGGCACGTCGCGTTGACCCGCCTGCAGAACGTCAGGCCCACCCGGCTCGCGCATTTCAATTGTATTCATAGTCTTCGGCGGCATCGGGTTCTCCGGATTGGGGCGGGCGTTTTGCTTCAGCAATAGAGCGAGATGGCACGCAACGCAAAGTTCCGCAACACGTGGCGAGCATTCCGTATCTGCGAGCCTGTGATTCAAGCAACAATCGGATTGACGCACCCGTTATCGGATGTATGGTATACCACATAATTATCGGTTGCTGCCTTGGCAGCGGGAGAGGGCCGGACCTTGTCGATCAGTCAGAAATTGTCGCCGATTGCCGTGAACTTCACGCTGAAAGACCATACTTACGACCTGCTGCGGGCAGCCATTCTTGACATGAATATTTATGAGGAAGGCGCCGATTTGCGCCTTGATGAGCGTCAGATGGCGGCCAAACTGGGCATTTCGCGCACACCGATCCGTGAGGCGCTCGCCCGGCTGGCGCAGGATGGTTTGGTGGAAATTCAACCGCGCAAGGGCGTCTTCGTCAAACGCAAGTCGATGCAGGAAATCCTTGAAATGATTGTTACCTGGGCCGCACTGGAGAGCATGGCGGCCCGGCTGGCGACGCAACATGCCAGCGACGACGATCTGCGAAGGCTGCGCAAGTTCGCGATGAAACACAGTGTTCATGCCGCCCGTGCTGACATTGAAGAATATTCCGAAGCCAATATTGAATTTCACCAATGCATTCTGGAACTGTCCGGCTGCTCGCTGCTGAAGTCCACGGCGGACGGACTGTTTCAACACATGCATGCGGTTCGGCGTCGCGCCATGGGTGAAGATGATCGCGTAAGCCGCTCGGTCGTCGACCACATGGAGATTATCGACGCGCTCGACAGTCGCGACGCAGATCTCGCATCGCGCCTTGTGCGCGAGCACACAATGAAATTGCACGATCATATTCATACGACCTGGACCCGGCTTGAAAGCCTCGGTTCGGGCGAAACCCAAGCCGTCTGAGCGGCTGGGATTATCGGGAGGAAATGATGTCCGTAGCCGAATCCAATGACCCGGTAGACGCAAGCGTCAGCGCCGAGACCGCGACGGGCGAACTGACCGATGGCTTCCACCTTCTCATCGATGCGTTGAAGCTGAACGACATCAAGACGATCTACGGCGTGCCCGGTATTCCAATCACCGATCTGGGCCGCATGATGCAGGAGGAAGGGCTCCGCGTTCTGTCTTTTCGTCATGAGCAGAATGCGGGTAACGCGGCAGCGATTGCGGGATTTCTGACCAAAAGACCGGGTGTGTGCCTTACTGTTTCGGCACCCGGTTTTCTTAACGGCCTGACGGCGCTGGCGCACGCAACAACCAATTGCTGGCCGATGATCCTCATTTCCGGCTCGTCGGAGCGAGAAGTGGTTGACCTGATGCAGGGCGACTACGAGGAAATGGACCAACTCGCCATCGCCAAACCTTTATGCAAGGCGGCGTTCCGCATCCTACACGCTCAGGATATCGGCATTGGCGTGGCACGTGCGGTTCGCGCATCCCTGTCGGGTCGTCCCGGTGGCGTCTATCTGGATATTCCCGGCGCCTTGCTTGGGCAGGTGATGGACGAAATCGAAGGGGCCAAGTCACTGGTTAAGGTGATTGATCCGGCGCCCGCGCAGATTCCGGCTCCTGGCGCCGTGGCCCGCGCACTCGACGTGATCAAGGGTGCCAAAAAACCACTCATCATTCTCGGCAAGGGCGCCGCCTATGCGCAGGCCGACGAAGCAGTAAGGAAATTCGTTGAAACAAGCGGCATTCCCTACCTGCCGATGAGCATGGCCAAGGGTCTGTTGCCGGACAATCATCCGCAATCAGCGGGCGCTGCGCGATCGCTGGTGCTCAAGGAGTCCGACGTCGTCATCATGGTTGGCGCGCGTCTCAACTGGCTGCTGTCTCACGGCAAAGGCAAAAGCTGGGGCGAGCCGCACTCAACGAAGTTCGTGCAAATCGACATCGAGCCAAGAGAAATGGACAGCAATGTTGAGATCGCTGCTCCTCTGGTCGGCGACATGGAATCGTGCCTCACCGCCCTGACCGAAGGTATGGCGGCCGGCTGGAAGGCGCCACCGCAGGAATGGACCGATGCGGTTCGCGAGAAGCGTGATGCCAATGTCGCAAGAATGGCGCCGACGCTGCAGAACAATGCATCGCCGATGAACTATGCCGGTGCGTTGGGAGCCATCAAGCGGGTGGTCGACAAGAACCCGGAAACGATGTTTGTCAACGAAGGTGCCAACACCCTGGATTTCGCACGTTCCATGGTCGACATGCACCGCCCGCGTAAACGCCTCGATGTGGGTACCTGGGGCGTTATGGGCGTTGGCATGGGAACCGCGATTGCTGCCGCCGTTGAGACCGGTCTGCCGGTTCTGGCCGTGGAAGGCGACAGTGCCTTTGGATTTTCCGGCATGGAGATTGAAACCATCTGTCGCTACAACCTGCCGGTCTGTGTGGTCGTCTTCAACAACAATGGCATCTATCGTGGCACCGACAAAAATCGCGCCGGCGGCGAAGACCCCGCCCCAACGGTGTTCGTGGAGAACGCCCGTTACGACATGATGATGGAAGCGTTTGGCGGCGTCGGCGTTCATGCGACAAATCCCGACGAACTGCACCGTGCGGTCAGCGAAGCGTTGGAATCCGGCAAACCCACCCTCGTAAATGCGGTCATCGATCCGGCGGCCGGCAAGGAAAGCGGCAATATCGGCAGTCTCAATCCAACCAGCGTGGTGGCTAAACGCATGAGCCACCACGTGCTGGAAATTATCAAGCAAAAGGCAGCTCAATGAAAGCTCTCGACGGAATCAAGGTTCTTGACTTCACCCATGTCCAATCCGGACCAACCTGCACGCAATTGCTGGCATGGTTCGGAGCAGATGTGATCAAGGTGGAACGCCCCGGTGTGGGTGATGCAACGCGCAAACAGCTGATCGACGTGCCTGGTGCAGACTCGCTGTATTTCACGATGCTGAACCACAACAAAAGGTCCATTGAACTGAATTCCAAGAACGAAACCGGAAAGGAAGTTCTGACCCGATTAATCGAGGAATGTGATGTGCTGGTCGAGAATTTTGCTCCCGGCGCCCTCGATCGGATGGGCTTTTCATGGGAGCGCATTCAGGAAATCAATCCGCGCATTATCATGGCCTCCATAAAGGGCTTCGGGCCCGGCAAATATGAGGACTGTAAGGTCTATGAGAACGTAGCCCAGTGTGCGGGAGGTTCTGCCTCCACGACGGGCTTTCTGGATGGGCCGCCGTTGGTCACTGGCGCCCAGATCGGCGATTCCGGGACAGGACTCCACTTGTGTCTCGGGATCGTCACCGCGTTGTTCCAGCGCGAGAAATCCGGCCGTGGTCAGAAAGTGTCCTGCGCCATGCAGGATTCGGTCCTTAATCTTGCGCGGGTAAAACTGCGCGACCAGCAGCGCCTTGCCGCGGGTCCGCTCAAGGAGTATTCGCAATTCGGTGAGGGCGTCCCGTTTGGCGAGGCAACACCGCGAGCCGGCAATGATTCCGGTGGCGGCCAGCCTGGCCGCATCCTCAAATGCAAGGGTTGGGAACAGGACCCGAACGCCTATACCTATTTCATTATCCAGGCGGCAGTGTGGGAAAAGGTCTGCGATGTGATCGGCAGGCCGGAATGGAAAACCCAGGAGGGTTACGCCAAGCCGCCGGAGCGCCTCGACAAGCTGAATGAAATTTTTTCGACCATCGAGGAATGGACCATGACCAGGACCAAGTTCGAAGTTATGGAAATTTGTAATCCTCACGATATTCCGGTCGGTCCGATCCTCTCGATGAAGGAAATTTCGGAAGACGAAGGTCTCTACGCAACCGGCACGATGGTCAGGGTCGACCACCCCGAGAGAGGTGAATATCTAAGCGTCGGATGCCCGATCAAATTGTCGGACAGCGACGTGGAAGTTACGCGCTCACCGCTGCTCGGCGAGCATACCAGCGAAATTCTGAGCGACGTCCTCGGCTACTCGGGCGATGATCTTGATCGCGTAATCGGCTCCGGCGCAGTGGGCGAAATCAAAGCTGAGGCTGCGGAGTAGCCATGGCCCAGCGGGAGGAGCACGCATGCGTTTGATCGTGATGGGACAGCAGGCCTTTGGCAGGGATGCACTGGCCAAACTGATAGACGCAGGTACAGACGAGGTGGTGGCGGTTTATTGCGAGCCGGACCGTGAGGGCAAGCCCGTGGACCCGATCAAGGAATTTGCGCTCGAAAGGGGGATTCCGGTGTTCCAGCCGGCTCATTTTAAGGATCAGGCGACGCTTGATGAGCTTAAGTCGCATGCGGCTGACCTGATGATCATGGCGTTCGTTAATGTTTTTGTGCCGGAAGCTGCGCGCGATACGCCAAAACAGGGTTCCATCTGCTTCCACCCATCGTTGCTGCCGCTGCACCGCGGACCATCGGCCGTCAACTGGCCGATCATCATGGGCAGCACAAAGTCTGGCTACTCATGGTTTTATCCCACCGATGGGCTGGACGAAGGGGATGTTTTGCTGCAGTGGGAGTGCCCGATCGAGCCGGACGACACAGTCATCAATCTGTATTTCAAGAAGATTTATCCTTCAGCCGTCGACTCGGTGCTCGAGGTTTGTGATCTCTTTCGATCCGGTAATCCGCCGCATATTGTCCAGGATGAGTCTCAAGCCACCTATGAACGCCGTTGCGTTAAGAAACACGCGCATGTGGATTGGAACAAGCCGGTAAAACAGGTTTACGACCTTATTCGCGGCAGCAATCCGGCGCCGGGGGCGTGGACGGTGTTCAGTGGCGAGACGATCAACGTCTTTGACTGCATGCGAGTCGATGGTGACGGCCCGTCCGGGCGTGTCGCGGAATTGTCAGACGATGGCGTAACAATTCAGTGTATCGGCGGGCGCATTTTGATAAAGCGTGTGAAGCCAGATGGTGGCGACAAACAACCTGCAGCCGACTGGGCTGCAGCCAGCGGTATCGCAATTGGCGATGCGCTGGGCTCATAACAGGAACTGGAAAGCACATGGCCGTTAAGACTGATATTGAGATTGCGCGCGAAGCGAAGAAGAAGCCGATCCAGGAGATCGGAGCGAAGCTCGGAATTGGGGCTGAGGATTTGGTCCCCTACGGCCACGACAAGGCAAAGGTGAGCGCGGAATTTATTGCCAAACAGGCTGGCAAGAAAGACGGCAAGCTGATCCTTGTGACGGCGATTAACCCGACCCCGGCTGGTGAAGGCAAGACCACCACGACGGTGGGACTGGGCGACGGATTGAATGCGATTGGCAAAAAGACCGCGGTATGCATACGCGAAGCTTCGCTTGGTCCCTGCTTTGGAATGAAGGGTGGAGCGGCCGGAGGCGGCTATGCCCAGGTCGTGCCGATGGAAGACATGAACCTGCATTTCACCGGCGACTTCCATGCCATCACCTCAGCGCACAACCTGCTCTCGGCAATGATTGACAACCACATTTACTGGGGCAACGCGCTGGCCATCGACAACCGCCGTGTTGTCTGGAAGCGGGTGCTCGACATGAACGACCGGGCGTTGCGCGATATCGTGACTTCGCTGGGCGGTGTGCCCAACGGTTTTCCACGCCAGGCCGGCTTCGACATCACCGTGGCGTCGGAAGTCATGGCCATTCTGTGCCTGTCGAACGATCTGAAAGACCTGCAGGAGCGGCTTGGCAACATCATTGTCGCCTACACGCGCGACCGTAAGCCGATCACCTGCCGTGACATCAAGGCGGACGGCGCTATGACCGTGCTGTTGAAGGATGCCATGCAGCCCAACCTGGTCCAAACGCTGGAGAACAACCCGGCGTTTGTGCATGGTGGCCCGTTCGCCAATATTGCCCATGGCTGTAACTCGGTTGTGGCGACGAAAACCGCCCTGAAGCTGGCCGATTATGTGGTCACGGAAGCCGGCTTCGGTGCTGATCTGGGAGCAGAGAAGTTCCTCAACATTAAATGTCGCAAAGCCGGGATTGCACCATCCGCGATCGTTATCGTGGCCACCATCAGGGCCATGAAGATGAATGGCGGTGTGCTGAAACAGGATCTTGGTCCAGAGAACGTCCAGGCGGTGAAAGACGGCTGCTCCAATCTTGGTCGTCATATTGAGAACATCAAGAGTTTTGGTGTTCCGGCTGTTGTTGCCATCAACCATTTCAGCGGAGACTCCGATGCGGAGGTGGCGGCTTGCAAGGAATATGTTGAAAGCCTCGGTTCGGAGGCGATCCTGTGCAAGCACTGGGCCGACGGTTCTGCCGGTACAAAAGAACTGGCCACCCGGATTGCCGAGATCGCTGACAGTGACATGGCGCAGTTCCAGACCCTTTATCCAGATGACATGCGGTTGATCGATAAGATTAAGACCATCGCGACCCGCATTTACCGGGCCGACGAGGTTCTGGCCGACAAGAAAATCCGCGACCAGCTGCGGCAGTGGGAAGAGCAGGGCTTCGGCAATCTTCCGGTCTGCATGGCGAAGACGCAATATTCGTTTTCGACTGATCCAAACCTGCGTGGCGCACCAACCGGCCATTCCGTGCCGGTGCGCGAAGTGCGGCTGTCGGCAGGAGCAGGTTTTGTTGTCGTTGTCTGCGGCGAGATCATGACCATGCCCGGCCTGCCGCGTGTACCATCAGCCGAAGCCATCATGCTCAACGATGACGGCCTTATCGAAGGGTTGTTCTAGGAGCAATGACAGGGAGATGACTGAGTGATCCGCAAGATACTTGTTCCGATCCGGGGTGACGGCAAGGGCGACAATGTGTTCGCCCACGCCGCCGCTCTGGCTCGACGGTTCAAGGCCCATATTGTGGTCACTCATTGTCGTCCAAGGCCGGAGGACCTGTTGCCCTATGGGGTGCCGGTTCCGTCATTTCTGCGCAAGCAGTTGCTTGAACAGTCTGGTGGACTTGCCGACGTGGAGGCGGAAAAGCTGAAGGCCGAATTCACCGAGCTGGCCGCCTCGTCCGAGCTCAAACTGACCGACAAACCCGATGGCAAGTCTGCCTCTGCCAGCTGGATTGAGGAAGCCGGGAGGCAGGTCGATATCATCAAACGACATGGCAGGCTGGCGGACCTGATTGCGGTGGCGCAACCTGATGTGGACCGCAACCTCGGCGCCAATACACTGAAGGCGGCACTGTTCAGCACAGGCCGCCCGGTGCTCATGTGTCCGCCACAGGATTCACCACCGCAGAGCCTTGGCGAGAATCTCGCCCTGGCGTGGAACGGGTCGACTGAAGCGGCACGTGCTGTGGCCCTGACAAAGGATCTGCTGGAAGCGGCACAAAGTGTCACCGTGCTGACCACCGGCGACCAGATTCACGGAGCGACATCACAGGACCTGCTTGCCTATCTGGACATCAGGGGCGTCAAGGCGTCGCTGCATGCATTCGAGGCGACGCGCAGGATCGGTGCCGATCTGTTGAAACACGCTGCGGAAGCCGGGGCCGACACGATGATCATGGGTGCCTATGGCGACAGCCATGAGGCCGAGACCGTGTTCGGCGGCAATACGCAAACAGTGGTGGACGGGGCAAAGATGCCGGTGATCATGGTGCATTAGGATAACGGTTGATGCAGGTGTGAACGGACAAAAAATAGAAAAGCCGCACTGAAGCGGATGGAAAGGAAATCGAAACCGAGGCAGCCCGCATTGGCTGCCAAGCCAACTGGGAGGAACCAACATGGCTATCACTAAGAGACTTCTTCTGGGTCTTGTCGGCGCGTCAGCAATGACTGCGTCCTTGTTCGGAGGCGTGGCGCAGGCCTTTGAGCCGAACAAGCCGATCAATTTCATCATCATGGCCGGCAAGGGCGGGGGTGCTGACAAAATGGCGCGCCTCATGCAGGCCATCATCGAGAAGGAAAAGCTGGCACCGCGACCTCTCGTTCCGACCAACAAATCCGGCGGGTCCGGTGCCGAAGCGCTGACTGCGGCCAAGGGTGCAAACGATCCCGATCACACGATCATGGTCACATTGAACTCGTTCTTCACCACCCCGCTGCGTCAGCCGGGACTTGATGTGGACATCATGAAGTTCGCGCCCGTCGGCCGTATGGCCGAAGACACGTTCCTGCTATGGGTGCACAAGGATTCCGGCATAACCACGTTCGAGCAATATCTCGAAAAGGCCAAGGCCGACGGCAGCAAGTGGGTCATGGGCGGAACCGGCAAGAATTCCGAAGACAACATCATCACCGACTACCTCAACAACCAGTACGGTCTTTCGATGAAGTACATCCCTTACAAGGGAGGTGGTGCCGTTGCCAAACAGGTGGCCGGCAAGCAGTTGAATTCGTCCGTCAACAACCCGTCGGAAGCGCTCGGATTTTTTGAATCCGGCGACATGGTTCCGCTGGTCGCATTTACCGATGAACGGCTGCCCATGTTCCCAGATGTGCCGACGCTGAAGGAAAAAGGGGGCGATTTCTCCTACTTCATGCAGCGCGCTGTCGTCGGTGCACCCGGCATGTCGGAAGAAGCCGCGACCTATTACACCGGTCTCTTCGACAAGGTCTACAAGTCGGCAGACTGGCAGAAATACAAGAAGGACAAGTCGCTGATGGGTGACTTCATGGCAGGTGGTGATCTGAAGTCTTACTGGGAAACCCAGCGTGACCGTCACCAGACGATCCTGAAGGCGTCAGGCGCCATCAAGTAAATCGACAACCCGCTGCGCCGGCATTTGCAGCCGGCGCAGCA
>CALIOE010000158.1 GCA_938044775.1 uncultured Rhizobiaceae group bacterium | reverse complement strand
AAGCAATGTTTTTGAGCAACTGCCGCTTGCGGGTTGCGAGTAATCTGCTTAGAAAAACGCCATGTCCAGGACCTGCATAAATTCTACGCAATTGCAACATGCCACGCCACTGAAAATAGGCGGGCTAACGTTGCGCAATCGTGCGTTTTTGGCCCCCATGTCGGGTGTGACGGATGTTCCGTTTCGCCAACTCGCATGGGAACTGGGGGCGGGCATGGTGGTTTCTGAAATGGTTGCCAGTGAGGCGCTGACCACCGGGCAGGAAGAAATGCGGTTGAAGGCGGAAAGCGCGGGTCTGCCCGTTCACATCGTGCAGCTTGCCGGGCGCCAGCCCGGATGGATGCGCGAGGCGACAAAACTCGCCGAGGGCACCGGGGCCGGAATTATCGACATCAATATGGGGTGCCCATCCAAGCGTGTAACCACCGGATATTCGGGTTCGGCGCTGATGCGTGATCTTGATCACGCGATGACGCTGATTGATGCGGTTCTGGAGACAACCAGCCTGCCGGTGACTCTCAAAATGCGCCTTGGCTGGGATGCGGAAACGATCAATGCGCCCGAGCTGGCTGCGCGGGCGGAAAGCGCTGGCGTTGCCATGGTGACGGTTCATGGCAGAACCCGCAATCAGTTTTACAAAGGGACTGCAGATTGGTCGAAAGTGTCTGCGGTTCGGGAGCGTATTGGCATACCCCTGGTGGTTAATGGAGACATCAGCGATGCTGAGTCAGCCCGGCGGGCCTTGATCGCCTCTGGAGCGGACGCGGTTATGGTGGGTCGCGCAACCTATGGAGCTCCTTGGGTACCGGGTCAGATCGGCGCAGCACTCAATGGTGAGACCGGTCACAAAAAACCCGCTGGCGGCGAGTTGCTGACGCTTGTGTGTCGGCACTACGAGAAGATGCTTTCACTCTACGGGATTGAACTCGGCATACGTAATGCGCGCAAGCATCTGGACTGGTACTGCGCTCACTTAACCGACTTCCCGATCGAACGGCGCCGCGAGATGATGACCAGCAAGGAACCCAAGGTCGTTTTGCGGCTGATAAGATCTCTTTTTGCCGATCTGCCTGATGCAAGGGAAGCGGCCTGATGGAGGCTGCAGAAGCCATACAGGCGCAGGACCTGGCTGAATTGCCAGAGGCGGTGCTGAATGCATTGCCCCACCCGATATTTGTGGTCTCTGGTGATGGGGATTTCGGCTTCGTGAATGCCGCCGCAGAAGCCTTCTTTCAAATGAGCGTCTCACTGTTGAAAGCTCGCCAACTCAGTTGGTTCCTTCCCGACAGCAGCCCGATGCGGACTTTGATCGAGGAGGTGCAGAAGGACAGGCGGCCTGTGAGCGAATACCGTGTTGACGTTTCGTCGCCGCGCATGGAGGGAAGCCGCTGGGTCGACGTCTACGTATCGCCTGTGGCTGAGCAGCCGGACAGCGTTGTGGTGCTTCTGCAGGTCCGTTCGATGGCCGAGAAACTCGACAAACAATTGACGCACCGGGGGGCGGCGAGGACGGTTACGGGGCTCGCCTCGATGCTGGCCCATGAAATCAAAAACCCCCTGTCCGGTATCCGGGGGGCCGCTCAATTGCTTGAGACCGTCGCCGGAGAAGACGACCGAGCACTAACACGTCTCATCACGGAAGAAGCGGACCGGATCGTGCGGCTTGTTGACCGCATGGAGGTGTTTTCCGACGAGCGCCCGATTGAGCGGGATCCGATCAACATTCATGCCGTTCTGGAGCATGTGAAATCCATAGCATCGTCCGGGTTTGCCCGGAATATCAAGATCACCGAACTTTATGACCCATCGCTGCCTCTGGTTCTTGGAAACCGGGACCAGCTTATTCAGGTGTTTCTTAATCTGGTGAAAAACGCCTGCGAAGCGATGGAAGGCCAGGAGAACCCCAGTCTCACCCTCAGCACTGCGTTCCGGCCCGGCATGCGGGTGGCCGCACAGGGAACGCGAAATCGGGTCTCCTTACCAATCGAACTCTCGGTCAAGGACAATGGTTCCGGTATTCCAGACGATATGCAGAGCTACATGTTTGACCCTTTTGTAACCAGCAAGACAAACGGTTCGGGCCTGGGGTTGGCGCTCGTGGCCAAAATTCTCGACGACCATGGCGGCATTATTTCCTGCGACAGCAAACCAGGAAGAACAAAGTTTAAGGTGCTGATGCCCACCTGGAACCCGGAACAGCAGGACTAGGAAAGAGCCCCATGTCGGAAATTCTGATTGCCGATGATGATGCCGCAATTCGAACCGTGCTTTCGCAGGCGCTGTCGCGTGCCGGGTATCAGGTACGCGTGACGTCCAACGCAGCCACGTTGTGGCGGTGGGTTGCGGCGGGCGACGGCGATGTTGTGGTCACCGACGTCATTATGCCCGATGAAAACGTATTCGATATTCTTCCGCGCATGAAGCGGGTGCGCCCCGAGCTGCCGGTCATTGTTATGAGCGCGCAAAATACATTCATGACAGCGATCACCGCCACCGAAAAAGGGGCCTATGACTATCTGCCAAAGCCTTTTGATCTGAAAGAACTTGTCAGCACAGTTCAACGGGCGCTCGCCCAGCCAAAGGCGTCTCAACGCGAGGTATCCGCAGAAGAGACACTCTCAATGCCCCTGGTAGGGCGTTCGCCGGCCATGCAGGAAATCTACCGTGTTATTGCCCGAATGACCCAAACCGACCTGACTGTGATGATCAGTGGCGAGTCCGGCACGGGTAAGGAGCTCGTTGCCAAGGCTTTGCACGAATTCGGCAAGCGAAAAGCCGGCCCTTTTGTCGCAATCAACATGGCGGCCATACCAAGAGACTTGATTGAGGCCGAGCTTTTCGGCCACGAAAAAGGTGCGTTTACCGGTGCCCAGAACCGATCTGCCGGACGCTTCGAACAGGCTAATGGTGGCACGCTGTTTCTCGACGAGATTGGCGACATGCCGATGGAAGCACAAACCCGCCTGTTGAGAGTCTTGCAGGAAGGAGAGTATACGACCGTCGGGGGCAGGACACCCATTTCAACTGATGTGCGCATCGTAGCGGCCACCCACCAGGACCTGGTGGCGCTCATCGACAGAGGTCTGTTCCGCGAAGATCTCTACTATCGGTTAAATGTTGTTCCGCTTCGACTTCCACCCTTGCGCGAACGGAAAATGGATCTGCCCGATCTGGCCAGACACTTTCTTGAGTCTGTAGAGAGCAAAGGACTGCCCAGGCGCCTCTTCGATCAGCCTGCGTTGGAGCGCCTGAAGGCCCATAGCTGGCCTGGCAACGTGCGCGAGCTTGAGAATCTCGTTCAGCGTCTCACGGCCTTGTATCCGCAGGATCAGATAACTGCAGACCTGGTTGAACAGGAGTTGACTGCCGTGGCACCGGTCCAGTCTGAGCAACAGGTGGATTCCGTATCGGAAGCTCATGTTCAGAGTGCTGTCGCCGCGTTTGCCAGCAAACTCATTGAAGATCAGTCTTCAGATGAGCCGCTTGGGAACCTCTATCAAACTGTTCTTCGTGAAGTTGAGGAACCATTGATTGCGATGACACTGCGGGCCACACGGGGCAATCAGATCAAGGCAGCGAAAGTGCTGGGCCTCAATCGGAACACCTTGAGAAAGAAGATCAAGGACCTCGACATATCCGTTATGCGGGGAATCTGAATTAATCCCCAAGTCTCGCGTGAATTTGTTGTATTTGCGCCACATTTTGTTGCATTGTGGCAACTGTCACTTTCCAGCAAACTGTTCCTCACACGATGAGCACCGCCGACCCAGCAGCCACGTCCGAGCCCTATCCGAGAGCGACTCGAGAAACGCAGGCCGCCACGTCATCGACTTTGCGCTACGCACGCAAATTCGGCGTGGTGTTCATGCTGCTTGCTGTAGCGTTCGGGGCTGCATCATTCTTTGTGTTACTTGGACTGACGTCGATCGAACCCTCACTTCAGGTGATTACAACCCTGTTGGTGATCAACGGTTTCTCGGTAGCCTTGCTGACCTATCTGGTTGGGCGGGAAGTCTATGGGTTAATGCAGGCGCGCCGCCGCGGTCGAGCAGCTGCCAGAATGCATATCAGGATCGTCGCCCTTTTCGGAATAGTGGCATCGATACCGGCCATTTTAGTCGCAATCATCGCCGGAATCACGCTGGATTTGGGGCTGGATCGGATTTTCGAAGGGCGTTCACGGACAATCGTCGACAGCTCAGTCAGCATTGCTGAAGCCTACGTTTCGGAGGCGACCACCACGCTGAACGTTGTCACACTTCAAATGGCCGCTGATCTCGACAAGGCCAGCATCTACTACAACGTCGACCGTCGCGGCTTTGTCAATTTTGTTGAGGGTCAGACGCGGGGCCTGGGATTGGCTGGCTCCTATGTCATCAAGGACACAGGAGAAGTCATTGTCGAGGTGAACAATGCGCGCGGCGTAAAACTGCCGGAAATCCCCACGGACCTGTTTTCAGTTGCCAGCGACGGCAAGCCGGCTTGCATCGCCCCGCGAACTCAGAGTTTTGCCGCTTGCGTGGTCAAATTGCGTGGACTGTCTCGCATCGAGCCCGACCTTTACGTCTATACCATCCGGCAGGTGAATCCCGATCTGATCAATTCCATAAAGCTGTCGGAGGAGATTCAGCAGGAATTCCAGTCCTTGGAAGGCGGACGTGTTCCGCTTCAGATTGCTTTCGCTCTGCTCTATGTCGGCATTTGCCTGACCATTCTGCTTTCTGCAATCTGGATGGGAATTGCGGTCGCGGACAGGCTGGTTGAACCCATCAGGCGGCTGATATTCGCGGCAGACGAGGTTAAAGCCGGTAACCTGACGGTAAAGGTTCCTGCTTCGCGTTCTGAAGGGGAATTGCTGTCACTGACCAATACGTTCAATGGCATGACGTCGGAGCTGCGGGCCCAGCGAGACGAGATTCTGGACAATCAGGAACAAACCGACCGGAGACGACGGTTCACCGAAGCTGTTCTGTCCGGTGTCACGGCCGGAGTTATCGGAGTCAGTGGGGAAGGTCGGATAGCCATTGCCAATGAATCCGGCTTAGCCGTGTTGGCCGGCGAGGCAAATGACCTGGTTGGAACGCCTCTGCAAGATGTCAGTCCGGAGCTTGCCAAGGTTATCGAGAATGCCGAATCGGTCGGTCGTTCTGGTTATCTGGAACAGATAACGCTTCTGCGAGATGGTCGCGAAAGAACGCTCAACGTTCAGGTCAGCGTCGATTCGGGCAACAATGAGTCGCACTCCCATGTCATCACGATTGACGACATCACTGACTTGGTTTCAGCACAGAGAACGTCTGCCTGGGCCGACGTTGCACGGCGCATTGCCCATGAGATCAAAAACCCGCTTACGCCGATTCAGTTGTCGGCGGAGCGCATAAGACGCAGGTATGGAAAGAAAATCGGCGAAGACGACCGCGAGGTTTTTGACCAATGCACTGAGACGATCATCCGTCAGGTTGCCGATATCGGGCGAATGGTGGACGAATTCTCATCGTTTGCCCGCATGCCCAAACCGACAATGCAGATTGGAGATCTGGTTGAACCAATTCGGGAGGCGGTGTTCCTTCGCAAAGTTGGACACTCCGACATCGACTTCGATATTCAACTCGATGACGGGCCTTATAATGCGACATTTGATGCACGTTTGCTGAGTCAGGCGTTCGGAAATTTAATTAAGAATGCAGCAGAATCGATTGAAAGTGCAATAAAAATCGAAGATGAACCGCCCCGGATTATTGTGCGGGCGGCTGCCGCCGAAGATGGGTATCATCGTGTCGAGATCATCGACAATGGCAAGGGTTTGCCCGTAAAAAACCGGCAACGCCTGCTGGAACCCTACATGACAACCCGCGAGAAAGGCACAGGCCTCGGCCTCGCCATCGTCGGCAAGATCATTGAGGAACATGGTGGCACGATCGAGTTGCTTGATGCACCGGCTGTTGCGAAGGGCGGACGCGGGGCCATGATTCGCGTTTCTCTCCCCGCAGGTTCGGCAATGCAAGAAAATCAAAAAACAGAAGAAGACTTGAAAGAACAGGAGGAGCCCGCTCATGGCATCTGATATTCTTGTAATCGATGATGAGGCCGATATCCGGGATCTGGTTTCGGGAATTCTCGAGGATGAGGGACACGAAACACGTACCGCCAGCGAAAGCGACGGTGCACTCGCCGCGATATCGGATCGTCGACCTGGCTTGATTTTTCTCGATATCTGGATGCAGGGCAGTAAGCTTGACGGATTGGCCCTGCTTGACGTCATTCGCGAGCAGCATCCGGACCTGCCGGTGGTCGTAATTTCCGGGCACGGCAACATTGAGACCGCCGTTTCGGCCATTAAACGCGGCGCCTACGACTACATCGAAAAACCATTTAAAGCCGACCGATTGATCCTCATTGCGGAACGTGCCCTTGAAACGTCGAGTCTGAAGAAACAAGTCCGCGAGCTGGAAAAGCGAACGCCCGACATGCCGGAAATGATCGGCTCCTCGTTTGCCATGAATCAGCTGCGCTCCACTATTGAGAAAGTCGCCCAAACCAATTCCCGCGTCATGATCATTGGTCCTTCGGGTTCCGGCAAGGAAACGGCGGCGCGAGCGATACACAAGAGTTCCCACCGCGCGGACGGCCCATTCGTGGTCTTAAACGCGGCGGCCATCACTCCGGAAAACATGGAGGTTGAGCTCTTTGGCTATGAGGGCGGAGAAGGTCAGGAAGCGAAGGTTGGCGCTTTGGAGGAGGCTCACCGTGGTACGCTCCTGCTCGACGAAGTGGGTGAAATGCCGCGTGACACGCAGAACAAGATTCTGCGGGTTTTGGTCGAACAGAAGTTTGAACGGGTTGGCAGCGGAAAAAAGGTAGCCGTTGATGTCAGAGTGCTTTCATCAACTTCAATAAATCTCGAGGAGCGGATTGCAGCTGGCCTGTTTCGTGAGGACCTCTTTCACAGGCTCGCTGTGGTTCCCGTTCAGGTTCCGGCGCTGGCTGATCGCCGCGAGGACATTGCTGAGCTGCTGAAATCGTTCATGGCGCAGATCGAGGCCCAGACAGGGGTCAAAGCCTGCAGGATTGGGGAGGACGCCATGGCTGTTCTGCAAAGCCATTCCTGGCCCGGTAACCTGCGTCAATTGCGCAACAATGTGGAACGGCTGATGATCCTGTCGCGCGGCGACGATGGGGGCCCGATTACGGCGGACCAGCTTCCCGGCGAAATCAGCGATATGCTGCCGACAACGCCTGGTTCTGGTGATGACCACATCATGTCGCTTCCGCTACGGGAAGCCCGTGAGATATTCGAGCGTGACTATCTGGTTGCACAGATAACCCGTTTTGGAGGCAATATCTCACGCACTGCGACATTTGTCGGAATGGAGAGGTCGGCATTGCATCGGAAAATGAAGTCGCTTGGCATTTAGGCCCTTGGTCACTATTTTGCGGCAGACTCGGTAGCAGGGTGGAAATTTCCGCAAAACGGGCGTTCAAACATGAAAGTCATCATATGTGGCGCCGGTCAGGTGGGCTACGGAATTGCCGAACGCCTGGCGGCCGAAGGCAACGATGTAACCGTCATTGACAACACGCCGGGCCTTGTTCAGGCGATCCGAGATCAGCTGGATGTTCGCGGTTATGTGGGTCACGGTTCCCAGCCGGACGTTCTTGCTGCTGCAGGCGCCGAAGAAGCCGACATGATCATTGCCGTCACACTCTATGACGAAGTCAACATGGTCGCATGCCAGGTTGCCCACTCACTGTTCAAGGTTCCGACAAAAGTGGCCCGCATTCGCGCACAGAACTATCTGCAGGCGCATTATCGCGACTTGTTTTCGCGTGAACACATGCCGATTGATGTGATCATCTCGCCGGAGATTGAAGTTGGTGAAATGGTTTTGCGGCGGATCGCACTGCCTGGCGCAACCGATGCTGTTCGATTTGCCGATGAAAATGTGGCCATGATTGCTGTGGAATGCCTGGAGGATTGTCCGGTCATCGACACGCCGCTTGGACAGTTGACGGAACTGTTCCCGGATCTGACCGCAGTGGTGACTGGTATCTGGCGATCTGGAAGCCTGTTCGTGCCCCGCTCAAGCGACGCCATGATGGCCGGTGACCTGGCTTATGTGATTGTGCGTGCCGACCGCGTGCGCAGAACGCTGAGTATTTTTGGACACGAGGAACCCACCGCAAGCCGTATTGTTATCGTTGGCGGTGGCAATATCGGTCTCTACGTGGCTTCGGCCATTGAAAAACGGCAGAGCAGCGCGCGCGTTAAGATTGTTGAGAATTCCCGCGAGAGGGCGGTTACGATCGCCGACGAGCTTTCCCGAACCGTTGTTTTGCATGGCAGTGCACTGGAGCAGCAAATCCTGTTGGAGGCCGATATTGAACACGCCGATCTGATGGTGGCGCTGACAAATGACGACCAGGTCAATATTTTGACGAGCGTGATGGCGAAACGGTTGGGTTGCGCAGCGAACCTGACGCTGCTGAACAATACCGGCTATTACGAGTTTACTAAGACGCTTGGGATCGACGCACATATCAATCCTCGCTCGGTAACGATTTCCAAGATTCTCCAACACGTGAGGCGAGGCCGTATTCGCGGGGTTCATTCGGTTCAAAATGGCCGTGCTGAAATCATTGAGGCGGAGGCTCTTGAAACATCGACCTTGGTGGGCACGCCTTTGCGTGACCTGGATCTGCCGGACGGCATTCGTATAGGTGCCATCTACCGCAAGGATACCGTACTGCGACCGGATGGCGATGTGGTCATCAAAGCCAAGGATCGGGTCATCATATTCGCGACTGCGGATCGTGTGAAGCAAGTTGAACAGATGTTCCGGGTCAGCCTGGACTTCTTCTAGGTCATGTTATCGATCATTTTCTATTTCGGGCTTGTGGGACTGTTTTTGACAGCATCCTTGCTGGGCCCGATCTTTGTGGGATTGCTGGCCAGCGAAACTGAAACCGCATTGCGGTTTGCATCCTATCTGGTTTTCGGAAGTTTTATCTTCGGCTCTCCTGTTTTGGCGATCGCCGGACGCCTGAAACGGCTGCCTGAGATCGGCAGTCTGATGCTGGTATTCCTGACCTGGACCATTCTTCCATTGGCAGCTGCGGTGCCGATTTGGAATATCTCCGGTCTGCCTGTCATTGATGCGGTTTTCGAAGCGGTTTCCGGACTGACAACCACAGGAGCGTCGGTGCTGAGCACCGTTGAGGAGTGGCCCCAGAGCTTGATTTTCTGGAGGGTGCAACTCCAGTGGGTCGGCGCCTATCTTGCCTTGCTTACGGTGGTTTTGATCATGGCACCCCTCGGTCTCGGCGGCCTGAGCAGCGCTGCTCCGTCTATCTCGGGAGGCAAAGCCGCTGCCTTTGGACAAAACAGATTGCGAGACCTGGCGATCAATCTGGGCGTCTTCTATGCGATTATGACGCTTTTTTGCGCACTCTTTCTTTTGTTTGCAGGCACGCGGCCGTTTTATGCGGTCACGCTTGCCATGACGTCGGTGTCGACAGGCGGATTTCTGCCGTTTGACGGGCCCATCGAACAGGCGACCAACGGGTTTGGGGTTCTTACAATTGGCGTTTTCCTGCTTGGTGGTGCCACCTGCATTTTTTGGCAGCGCATGCTGGTAAAAGGGCAGGTCGATCGACTGGCTAAACATCGCGAAAGCTATTTTGTAATGCTGCTAGCCGGCGTGCTGACGGTTCTTCTGGTGATCAGCATATTGACCGTAAGCCCGGTGTCTGGAAGCGAAGTGGGCTATGTCATTGTCGAGGCATTTATGAACGCTGCCTCGTTGGTGGCGACCAGCGGTGTTGAGAGCCGCCCTGGCATAGTTGCGCTGCTGCCTCTGGTACTTGTGCTGTTTATCATTTTCCTGGGAGGCAGTGCGTTCTCCACTTCAGGTGGACTCAAACATTACCGGTTTGGCGGCATGGTGGTGCAATCCTGGGGCGAGTTGGACCGCCTGGTCTATCCCAACGCGGTTCATCCTGCGCGGTTTGGGACGCAGGGATATGATCAAAAGCTCATTGGTTCAGTCTGGAGTTTCTTTGTCGCCGCCATATTGACGATTGCCGCAGGAACCATTGCAGTTGCAGCAGCTGGAATACCCTTTGAAGCAGCGCTCACAGCTACAATTTCGTGCTTTGCGACCGCCGGTCCGATCTACAATGCAGGTTGGGCTGCTTCCGGCGATTGGCCGACCTACAGTGCGTTTCCACCCATTGCAAAGGCATCCTTGATGATAATCATGATTCTTGGGCGGCTTGAGGTTCTGGCGGTGCTGGGCATCTTCAGCATTCGCTATTGGCAAAGCAGATAGATCAACCAACTGCCGATTTGCCATTGCTGGTAGGAATAACCACCCATATAGTGATTTCACCTCATGCGCGCGGGGAGGGTGCCGACCGGAACATTTATGGCTGAAAGACAACAGAATTTGCAGGACGCGTTTTTAAACAATGTCCGCAAGAACAAAATATCACTGACCATTTTTCTGGTGAACGGCGTTAAACTGACAGGGATTGTCACATGGTTTGACAATTTCTGCCTGCTGCTACGCCGTGACGGCCACTCGCAATTGGTGTACAAGCATGCCATCTCCACAATCATGCCGGGCGAGCCCCTCCGCATGTTTGAAGACGAGGAACAAGACAGGGAAAACTAGTTGACCGACCTTGAACGGAGCGGCAAATCCCGATTTCAGATTGATACGACCGGGGAGCGGTCTACTGGCGCAGCAGTTGTGCTGGTGCCGCTGTTGGGCCGCAATGCAGCCGCAGGAACCGCGACATCACGCCTGACCGAGCGTTCTGCCGAGGCGCGGCTCGAAGAAGCGTGCGGTCTGGCGCGGGCGATTGACTTGGACGTGGTGCATGCCTGCACGACAGTCTTGTCGAAGATCAAACCCGCGACATTGCTGGGCACCGGCAAGGTTGAGGAGTTCAAAGGCTTAATCGCCGCTCTGCAGGCCGGACTGGTCATCGTTGACCACCCGCTGACGCCGGTTCAGCAGCGCAATCTTGAGAAAGCCTGGGACGTTAAGGTATTGGATCGAACTGGTCTGATACTGGAGATTTTTGGCGCCAGGGCACAGACCAAAGAAGGCCGCCTCCAGGTGGAACTCGCTCATTTGAATTACCAGAAGGGTCGCCTGGTACGGTCCTGGACCCACTTGGAGCGGCAGCGCGGTGGCTCTGGTTTTCTGGGCGGTCCCGGCGAAACACAGATTGAGTCGGACCGCCGTCAATTGCAGGACCGGGTCAATAAACTTGAACGTGAACTGGAGAAGGTTCGTCAAACACGAAGCCTGCACCGGTCGCAACGAAAGAAGGTTCCGCATCCGATCGTCGCGCTTGTCGGATACACCAACGCCGGAAAGTCAACACTCTTCAACCGTCTGACGGGATCGGCCGTCATTGCCAAAGACATGTTGTTTGCGACTCTTGACCCGACCTTGCGACAATTGCACCTGCCGGAGGGAACCCAGGTCATACTGTCAGATACGGTTGGGTTCATTTCAGATCTTCCAACACACCTCGTCGCAGCCTTCCGTGCAACACTTGAAGAAGTTGTTGAGGCGGATCTGATCCTGCACGTTCGAGATATTGCTGATCCGGATAGCGCTGCCCAGGCAGAAGACGTTTACAAGGTCCTGAACCAGTTGGGGATCGCCGGAGAGGGACACGAGAAGGTAATTGAAGTCTGGAACAAGGTTGATCTGCTCGGGCCGGAAAGACATGCGGCCATAAGGGAGACGCGAAGCGGCGACAGCGCTCCGCTTCTGGTGTCAGCACAGACGGGAGAGGGCACCGAAGATCTGCTCGAAACGGTCGAAGAGTTCATTGCCGGGTCCGACGGTGTCGTCGATATAGCCGTACCGGTCAGTGCGATGCGGCATCTCGACTGGATCTACCGCAACGTCCATGTCATTGAACGCGAGGACTGCGAAGATGGATCGTTGAAGATGCGGGTTCGGGTTGTCCCGGGCATAAAGGACGCATTGTTGGCCAAAGTGGCTTAGATCCGTTCGTAGACCACTTGCCGTACGTCAATTGCACCGGCTTTGAAGCCTGCTTCGCAATAGTGAAAATAGAAATCCCATATTCGCCTGAATCGCTCATCGAATCCCAATGGCTTTATGCTTTCCCATTGGTCCCAGAACGCGTAACGCCAGCGTTCAAGTGTCTCAGCATAATCAGGGCCAAAATCTAAGTGTGATAATTGTTTCAGACTGTGACGGCCGGCAAAAGATCTGAGCAATGCCTTGGTCGGTAACATGCCGCCAGGGAAGATGTATTTTTGAATAAAATCAGGATTTTGCTTGTAATGTTTAAAGTCATCATTTGCGATCGTAATGACTTGTAAGCCAGCCTTGCCCCCCATCACCAACCGGTCCCGCACCTGGCTGAAATAAGAGGGCCAGAATTTTTCGCCTACCGCCTCGAACATTTCAATACTCGCGATACGGTCATACGTGCCGTCCTCGTCGCGGTAGTCCTGAAATTTGATCGCGACCTTGTCCGAAAGACCTGCTTCTTCGATCCGCTTCACGGCATAAGCGTGTTGCTCACGCGAGATGGTCAGGCAGGTGACCCGGCAACCCACGTTTCGGGCTGCGTATTCAGCAAAGCCTCCCCAGCCACACCCGATCTCGAGAACGTGGTGCTCAGATCGAATGTCGGTGCGATCTATCAAAGACTGGTACTTGGCGGCCTGTGCGGCCTCAAGTGAATTCGCCCCGGTGCTGAACAGTGCAGACGAGTAGGTCATGCTCGGATCCAGCCAAAGGCCATAGAAAGCATTACCAAGATCATAGTGGGCAGATATGTTGCGCCTGGCACCCGATTTCGAGTTGCTGTTGAGCCAATGTTGGAATGTTGTGAACAGATTCAACAATCGATTACGGGCGAAAAACTGGTCCGAGCCGCCATCATTGTAGGCGTTGATGGTGAAAAGTTCGAGAAAGTCAGTAACCGCCGGGCTGTCCCATTCGCCTTCGATATAACTCTCGGCTACGCCGAGTGAGCCGTGCTTCAAAACGCGCTTGACGATGCCCCAGTTGTGGAATGTTGCCCGGCCATGTGGTCCATCTTCGGGGGCGCAATAGGAGTAAGTGTGGCCGTTAGGCAACGTGACCTCGAGTGACCCGAATTTCAGGCCAGTGACGGCCTTCAAAGCATACGCCATGGGTCTTGGAAGGCCTTTGAGAGCTTCCTTCAGATTGTCTTTTGTCAAAACGACAATTCGTTCGCCGTCAAATTCCGCCATATGTGTATTCATGTAGTACTATCTCGACCGCAGCTCGGTAATTTCTAAGTTACGGTTCCCCCTGCAAAAAGTTTGGGCAAAGCCACGAGCGAGGTCAAGGAATCTATTTGATCGAATTGAGTGCGCCGAGTGCCCGCTCACGTGCATCTTTGTGATCAACCATGGGCAATGGATAGGTCTCCCCAAGTGCGATACCCGCATCCAGCAAAGCCTGTTCTGGCGCCTCCCACGGCGTATGAAGATGCTTGTCGGGGAGGGCTGCAAGTTCTGGTACATATTGGCGGACATACTCTCCGGTCCGATCAAAGCGTCCGCCCTGCATCATCGGGTTGAAAATCCGAAAATAGGGTGCGGCATCGGCTCCGGTTCCAGCGATCCATTGCCAGGATGCGGTGTTTGAAGCGGGATCACCGTCCACCAGGCAATCCCAGAACCAGCGCTCACCTTCACGCCAGTCGATCATAAGGTGCTTCACCAAAAAGGAACCGACAATCATTCGGACCCGGTTGTGCATCCAACCGGTTTGCCACAATTGCCGCATGCCGGCATCAACAATTGGATATCCTGTCTGACCGGTCTGCCACAGCCGCAGTGCTTCGGGATCCTGACGCCACGGGAATCCGTCAAACTTATTCTGGAAGTTCGATTCGCCCAGTCCGGGAAAATTGTGCAGCAGATGGTATGAGAATTCCCGCCACACGAGTTCCTTGGCCCAAACCTCCCTTGCTAGGCCTTCAGCAGCCCAGCGCCCGTCGAAACAGGCCTGCCACAGCGTGTGGGGGCTGATTTCCCCAAATCTCAAATGTGGAGAGAGCTTCGAGGTCCGGTCGGGACCCGGTCGATCACGCGCTTCGTTGTAGGCTCCCAGGTTCTGGTTCAGGAATGTTTCAAGTCTCTGTTCGGCTCCAAGTTCCCCAGGGGTCCATTCGGCATTGATTCCGCCGGACCAGTCCGGCGAAACTGGGAGCAGAGCCCAGTCTTTCAGGGTGTCGCTCGCAGCTTTATGAAGAGCGGGCCTGATTTCCGCCGGAGCCGGCAAAGGGGATCGCACAACAGCTTCTGCACTGAACTTTCGCCAAAAGGGAGTGTATACCTTATAGAATGTACCGCTCCCGGTGCGCACTCTTGCCGGTTCGTGCATCAGCAGTCCGTTGAAGCTTCGCGCTGTTAATCCCCGATCAGCAAACGCCTGTTTGATCGAGGCATCAACGGCTTGTTCACCAGCACCATATCGTCGATTCCAGACAATCGTGTCCGCGCCGGTATCAATTCGCAGTGTCTCAATGACAGCTTCCGCAGGTCCCTTCAGCAACAACAGTTGAACGTTGAGTTTGGCAAGAGCCTCTTTTAACTGCTCAAGTGAATGATGCAGCCACCATTTTTGTGCGGCGCCGAAGATCCGGACATCCGGTGATGCTTCATCGAGCACGAATACGGCGATAACCGGCTTCCCACTTTCCACCGCATGGTGCAGTGCCGGGTTGTCTTTAAGGCGCAGGTCCTGACGGAACCAGACGATTACCGGGGCAGTGGGGTCGGATCTGCTCATTGGGCGGGAAAAGGTTTCCGGTTCGATAAATCGAGGGTCTGTGCTACAAGACTTTCCACAATCCGGATACTTGAATTTCTGGCTAGGCCACACTTTCACCCAATGTTACCCGTAACCGCGACAATAAGTTTCAGGTTATTTCCGCTGGAGAGGCGTTCTTATGAAAAAATTCTTGACTGCATTGGTTGCAACCACGTTCCTGATCGGTTGTACATCGACAGATCCCTTTACTGGTGAACAACGCACCTCGCGCACTGCAATAGGTGCCGGGCTGGGTGCTGCGGGCGGGGCCCTGGCCGGCCTGCTGATCGCTGACAATCGCAAGGGCGCATTGATCGGCGCCGGTGTGGGAGCCCTGGGCGGCGGGCTGATTGGCAATTATCAGGACCGTCAAGCCGACAAGTTGCGGGCTCAGCTTCAGAACACGGGGGTTAGCGTGACTCGGCAGGGAGATCGGATCATCCTGAACATGCCGAGTAATATTACCTTTGGCAGCGATCAGGCTGCGATCCGTTCAGACTTTTACCGCGTTCTCGACTCGGTTGCCCTGGTTCTCAAAGAATTTAACCAGACACTGGTTGATGTATATGGCCACACCGACAGTGACGGCTCAGACCAGTACAACCAGCAGCTTTCAGAACGCCGGGCATTGAACGTAACGCAGTATCTGATCAGTCGTGGAACGGATCGGCGGCGATTCTACGTTCAGGGTTATGGCGAGACCCGCCCGATTGCCTCCAATGCGTCTGCGCAGGGTAAGGAACAAAACCGGCGTGTTGAAATTCAAATTGCGCCACTGACGTAACGTCTCACCTTTATGGCTGACTCGCCATCCGGTTCGGGAGACTTCGTGTTTTCCGGATCAGGCATCGTTGTGGCAAAAGCCCCCAAAGCTCTATCAATGTGGTCCGTTGGACTCAACTGAGTGTCAACGGGCGGCTGATCCAAGTCCAGCTGGCGCTTGGATTGGTTACAGAAGAAATCAACAGCCATCGGTCGTGCCCTCAGACAAAAGACAGCTGATCCGTTCCAGGGGAGGCTCGCTGCCGAACCAGGCTGCCAGGCGGCGGGCAATGCATAGGGTCGGTCGCAGCACGCTCTCCATTGCTGTGGGTCGCACAGCAGACTTTCAGCTGATCCACGCTGGACCTGACTGCATCAGCGGCTTAGTCTCGGGCTTGCAAGCTACCGGTGCCCGCGGTCTCAATTGACCCAGCGCATCGCTGCTGGGAGGGCAGGTGTTGTTTGGGACGTCGTTCAAAAGAATCCTCAGCACAGGACTAGTTGCCTGCCAGAGTTTTGGACTTTCTCATTCCGAAGCAGCGCAGGATCGAAGCGACCTGTGCAATGACGATGCTATGATCGTGTTTGATGGATCCGGTTCCATGGCTGCCATGGGATTCAACGGATTGGACCAGCCACGGATTGTTGATGCACGTGATGCAGTCAAACGCTCGATGCCCGACATCGAGCGTTTTCGCAGGGTCGGTTTGATTGTCTATGGTCCTGGTTCGAAAGGACCCTGCAGCAACATCGATCTTCGGTTTCGGCCGATAAGGAATTCCGCTTCAAGACTCATTACGGCTGTTGATGGTTTGGCACCGGCAGGGAATACGCCTCTAACTCAGGCAGTAAGCGATGCTGCCGATACGTTACGTGAAGCAGGAGACTCGGGCACAGTCGTGTTGGTGACGGATGGAAAGGAAACCTGCGGCGGTACCCCGTGCCAGCTGGCCTCGCGACTCGCAACCGACGACACGAAGATTACCGTTCACGTGATTGGCTTTAAGGTACGTGGCGAGTTCTTCAAGTGGAACAGCGAGGGCTCAGACAAGGTCAAAAACGCGCCAACGATCGCTCGATGTCTCGCCGATTCAACCGGTGGAAAATACCTGTCGACTGAGTCGACAGAAGAACTGGTTTCGGCGCTACAGGAAACGCTGGCTTGTCCGCTCATTGGTGAAGGCCCGGCTCATACAAAGAACAAGGAAATCTAGATTGAGAGACGACGCGATCATGCCATTTCAGTCTCTTCGTCTGAGCCGACGTCATTTGCTTGGCTTACTGCCTTTAGGTTTGCTGTTCGGCACCGCAGAGAGTGCCGTTGAGGCCACTTCTGAACTGTCCGAGGAAGACCGGGTTCTCGTGGCCCAACACGCCAACCAACAGATTCCAGGCGAAGGAACGTTTAGCCTCGATATTCCCGAATATGCAGAAGATGGTCACTTCGTGCCACTGAAGATCTGGTCAGAAGGGTCGGTCGCGGCGCAGGAGCGAGTTGTTCGCTTTACGCTGATCGCGCCCAGAAACCCCAATCAGGAAGTTTTCACTGCCCGGTTCACGCCTCTTAGCGGTGAAGCTTATATTCAGACCCGAATTCGGCTCGCAACTTCGCAAACCGTCATTGCCTTGTCGGAGGACGCGCGTGGTGAGGTCACAATGGTGACCAAATACGTGAGGGTTCTGGTGGGCGGCTGTAATGTCGCGCCCGATCAGGGCAATTGAGGGACACGGCATGAAACCACGCGTGAAAGTTCCCGAACAGGTACAAGCCGGCGACGTCTTTGAGATCAAGACGCTGATCAAACATATTATGGAAAACGGGGAACGCGTCGGCGACGACGGGAAGCTGGTGCCGCGGCGTATCATCAATCGTTTCACGTGCCTGTTCAATGGGAATCCGGTTTTTGAATGCGACGTGCATCCTTCGGTGTCAGAGAATCCGTTCTTTGCTTTCAAGGCGCGTATTTTTGAGCCGGGCAAGTTTCAGTTTTTGTGGCATGATGACGATGGAACGGTGTTTTCGGTGGAGCGCGAGGTTAAACTCAGGGGATGAGAATTAACCGACGCCAGTTTCTTGCGACAGGTGCCGGTGTCCTCGCTGCACCGTCCATCGTCACAGCTCAAGCCAAACCGAATGTAGCAATCATCGGAGGCGGAGCGGGTGGGGCGACTGCAGCCCGGTTGCTCGCCCAGGCCGGTGTGAAAGTTTCGTTGGTGGAGCCTTCAAAACAATACACGAGTTGCTTTTATTCTAACCTCTTTCTCGGTGGCTTCAGAACGTTCAGTTCAATTACGCATAGCTATGATCAATTAGTCACGGAATACGGGGTTGAAAGGCACACGGAGCGCGCCGTATCTGTGAACAGAACGGCGCAAACCGTTGCGCTCGCGGGGGGAACAACTGTGCCCTACGATCGCCTTTTGATGGCGCCGGGCATTGGTTTTGTCTGGGACAGTGTTCCCGGATATTCAAAAGCCAGCGCAGAAACGGCTCCCCACGGCTGGCAGGGTGGTCGACAAACGTCCTTATTACGCGCCAGAATCAACGCACTTGAGGATGGTCAGAACGTGGTGATTGTCCCTCCGGAAAATCCCTATCGATGCCCACCGGGTCCTTACGAGCGGGCATCAATGATAGCCCATGTCCTGAAATCCAGGGGATTCAGAAACAGCCGCATCACGATCATCGATCCCAAGAAGAGTTTTTCCAAGCAGGCCTTGTTCACCAGGGCTTGGCAACAGTTCTATCCCGGAATGATTGAGTGGTTTGGTCCCGATGTTCATGGCGGTATTTCGTTAGTCAACGTCCCGGGAGGAACCGTCGAAACCGCTCTGGGATCATTCGATGGCTCTCTCCTGAACATTATTCCTGGACAGAGGGCCGGCAGAATAGCAGCAATCGCCGAACTTACCGATAGTACGGGCTTTTGCCCGGTCGCAGCCGATTCCATGCGATCAACAAGTGATGATCGCATCTTTGTTGTCGGCGATGCGTCAATCGCTGGTGACATGCCCAAATCCGGTTTTTCCGCTAACAGTCAAGCCAAGGTGGCGGTGACCCATATTCTGCATGAGTTGTTGGCAAGACCGCTGACCGATGCAAATTATGGCAATACCTGTTGGAGTCTTCTGGCGCCGCGCAACAGCGTCAAAGTGGGCGCGGCTTATCGTCCCGTGGACGGCAGGATCACGGCATTCGAAAAATTCGTCAGCCAGCCGCAAGACAGCCTTGCACTGAGACAGGAAAATTTTGAAGATTCGGCAGCCTGGTACGACGGAATGATCGCGGACATGTTCGGTTGAGCTGATCAGTACTTTGGAAGGAGAGCCATTGAACCGGTTGCGATCTCATGAAAAACTTTTTTCATGAGGGCTCCCCACCAATCCGGACCAATACACACACTGATTGTTGTCTGTATTGCTGCGCTCAGCTTCTGTCTGATTGTGCCAGCTACAAGCGCCGAAGTCATGGATCGGGAAGCGGCTGCGAAACACGTGGAACCTCCTTACAAACTTGGTGAATCCATAGGTCGTGGAGGCTGGGAGCTGATAAATCTGGATGGCCGTCTCGCCGGCTACGGGTTCGAAAGCCAACCGCTTGCTCCACTTCCAGGATTTTCAGGAGCACCAATCAATATCTTTGTGCAAATCACGCTCGACGGAAATTTTATCAATGCAGAAATCATTTCACACAACGAGCCGATTTTCGTGTCTGGTCTTGGAGAAGCCCAGTTCCACGAGTTTGTCCGGCAGTACAAGGGCAACTCCATAAATGACACGCTGGTGGTCGGTATTCCCTACGGGGACAAGGGGACAGGAAGCTCGCTGGTTTATCTCAACGGAGTAACCAAGGCGACGGCAAGCGTGCGAATTGCGCATGAATCCATTTTGGGCGCAGCGTTTGCGATCGCCCGCGAGCGCTTTGCGGGTGGCGGACCGAGGATTCCGGTCAGACCGAACCAGGAGATTGATGAACAGCTCAACTGGAATGATCTGGTTGAACGTGGCATCGCCAAACGCCGCCTGGTCACCAACACGGAACTGCAGTCCGCTTTTTTGGGATCGCTCTGGGAAGATGATGATCCAATCGCACGCCAGGAACCGGACTCACCCTATCTGGATCTTTGGGTCGTGGATGTGGGCGCTTTGGCAATCGCAAAGGCCGTTCTTTCGCCCGATTCAGTTGAGCAACTTCGAAGATTCATGGAGATATCTGACAATGATGAACCGATTTTGCTCATCGATGCGGGACGTCACGGACTTGTGTCGGATGACTTTGTTCGCAACACCAGTCCCGACCTGATATTGGCAACGCAGGATGACCTTCCCATCGCGCTTCGGGATTCCGACCTTGATGTGGAACTGCTGGATGGCGTGCCAGGCAATGTCGCGATGATCCTGCGCACTGACCGCAGGTTGGGCTTCGACCCGACAAGGGATTGGACCCTGTCGCTGCGCGCCGTACGGGAGCACGGCTCATTCCGGCCGGAGATTGGTACGGTCGACTTCAGCGTGACTCACAGGACACCTGAGACGTTTTACATAAAGGATCTGCCTGCGGAGCCGGTTGCCCCGTGGCGACAGGCGATTCAGCAACGCAGCTTTGATCTTGCGGTGCTGGGGGTGTTTCTCGCCGGCCTGAGTTTCCTGCTCCTGTTCGGTCAGTCTTGGCTTGCAGGTCTTGCTCATTACACGCCCGTTCGTATGACCATCCTTGCTGTCGTTACCGGGTTTGTTGGATGGTGGGGGCAGGGACAATTATCCATCGTAACGCCACTTGGCGTATTGCGTGGCATTGCCGACGGGCGCAGCCTTGAGTTCCTGCTCTATGACCCATTTTCGTTGTTGCTTTGGGGGGCTGTTCTGGCGTCGTTTCTGTATTGGGGCAGAGGCCTGTTTTGCGGTTGGCTCTGTCCCTTCGGTGCGATGCAGGAATTTGCTCATCACATTGGGAGGCTGATCGGAGTCAGACAAATTGAAGTTCCAACGAGACTGGACGGAATTCTTTCGAAGCTCAAATATGGAGTTCTTGCCGTACTCGTCGTCACCGCATTTGTGTCTCCGGCACTAAACGACAAGCTGATTGAAGTGGAACCTTTCAAGACTGCGGTGACAACCTATTTTGTTCGTGAATGGTACTATGTGGCCTACGCTGCCGGCCTGTTGCTCCTCAGCATGGTCGTGTTCAAGGGCTTTTGTCGCTATGTTTGCCCTCTTGGCGCTGTTATGGCGATTGGTGGATTGCTGCGTCGCAAGGACTGGATTGAACGGCGAGCCGAATGCGGATCGCCCTGTCAGTTGTGCAAGGTGCGTTGCAATTACAAGGCGATCAAGCCGAGTGGCGAAATTCGCTATGATGAGTGCTTTCAATGCCTCGATTGCGTTACGATTTACGATGACCCCAAGCAGTGCGTGCCGTTGGTTTTGGCGGCCAAGGGTAAAGGGATTGGACAGCCTGGGCTCCGGATTACCGGCAAGGTGGCCGCATGATCACCCGTCGACGCTTTCTGGCAATTAATGCGGTCGCGCTTGGCGGCCTGTCCGCTGGCCCGGGCAGCTTTGCCAAAGCGGTCGGTCAAGATGCAAAAGTGGTCTGGCAGGGCCGGGCGTTTGGTGCCGACGTGCAGATTTCGTTGGCCGGAGACCGATCGAAAGCCTCCGCAGCTCTTGAAGCCGCTCGCGATACGATCAGGCGAATGGAGCACTATTTTTCGATTTATGACCCAAGTTCACTTCTGTCTGTCCTGAACAGGAATGGTCGACTGAGCATGCCACCCGAATTTGCGCGCCTCATCAGTTCGGTCGAGCAGGTTCATGAAGCGACTGGCGCCTTGTTCGATCCCACCATACAACCGTTGTTCTCAGCCTATTTGCGTTCCCGGATGGCCCCGAGTGCTGCAGAGCTTAAACAATTGGGTGGTCTCATTGGCTGGCAAAAGGTAACCATTGCTGCAAACAGGTTGCGGTTTTCAAAGCCGGGCATGGCGATCACCTTGAATGGCATTGCTCAGGGTTTTGCCACCGACAGAGTAAGCGAAGTCCTGGTTGCGCACGGATTTGAGGTCTCGCTGGTTAATATCGGTGAGTATCGCAGCAGCAAGTCGCCAACCCAACTTGCCGTTGAGGATGTTGCCGGCCATCAGCTCGGCCACATCTACATGGAGAGCGGAGCCGTCGCGACGTCATCGGCAGACGGATTTTTATTGGGCGGTGGTGTGAGCCACATCCTGTTTCCGAACGGTAATTCTGATGGTGTGCACTGGAGAACTGCGAGTGTATGTGCCGACAGCGCAACGATCGCCGACGGCGTTTCGACGGCGCTGCTGCTCGCCCCCGATACGAAGATCGCTCAGTCCTTGGTTGATACGCAGCTCATACGATCGGTGATCCTGCAAAGTCAGGCGGGACAAATCATCCGTCTTTAGCAGCTCCATAAAAAAGGAGGCGTTGTTTTCGCCTCCTTTTGGTTTTGGGTTTTTGTTTTTTTCGTTTTGTTCAGTCTGCGGCAGCTGTTGTTGCGCGTTTGGCCATGACTTTAACGAGGTTGGCTCGATAGGGTGCTGTGGCATGGATATCGGCGAGCATGTCGCTTTCATCGACGGTGCAGGCGTCGAG
>CALIOE010000157.1 GCA_938044775.1 uncultured Rhizobiaceae group bacterium | reverse complement strand
GATCACATCAACGGTTTCGATCGCATGCACAAGATCTATTCCGCAGCAAAGCCTGACTACACAGGCCGTGTCACGGTCCCGGTACTATGGGACAAGAAATCCAACACAATCGTCTCCAATGAATCCAGTGAGATCATACGCATGTTCAATTCGGCCTTTGCCGATGTGACATCAGACAGACAGGATTTTTATCCAGCCGAGCTGCGCGCAGAAATCGACCCGATAAACGAGCGAATCTACCACACGCTCAACAACGGGGTTTATAAATGTGGATTTGCGACGACCCAGGAGGCTTATGAAGAGGCATTTGGCCCACTCTTCGACACACTCGACTGGCTTGAAGAGAGACTGGCCACCCGGCGCTATCTTGCGGGCGAGCGCATCACTGAAGCCGACTGGCGTTTGTTTACGACGCTTGTGCGTTTCGACCCGGTCTATGTCGGACACTTCAAATGCAACAAGAAGCGCATTGCCGACTACCCCAATCTAAGCAACTACACGCGCGAGCTTTATCAATGGCCAGGTGTGGCCGAGACGATCAACCTTCACCATATCAAAAACCACTATTACGCGAGTCATGAAACCGTCAATCCAACGCGTATTGTCCCGGTCGGTCCGGCAGTTGACTATTCCGCGCCGCATGACCGCGCGCGGTTGTAGACGTCACCAGATATCTCGGACCGGCTGCAGCAGAAAAACTTCCGCCAGGCGGTTACGGGTCTGATCAGTGGTTCCATCAGGCAAGCCATCAAGCGGAAAAAAGCCGGTTTCGGCGATTTCTCTGTCTGGCGCTCGTGCGCCACAACTTTTCCAGGCGCGGCAATCAAACAGCACAACATGATCGAAACGGCTGGTGCGCGGATTGCGATAAACGTGAATCAACTCTGGACGCGCGGTCAAAACAATATTGCCCTCTTCACGCAGTTCCTTCTCGATCGCTTCGAAGACGTTTTCGCCGCGTTCAACCCCGCCACCAGGTAAATGCCAACCGGCTACATAGGTATGCCTGACCAGAAACACTTTGCCTTCATCATCTTGTACAACGCCCTTTACACCAAGGGTCATGGACCGCGTCGACAAAGCCAGCAGCAGGAAAAGGCGTTTCAACAACCAGCTTTTCACCAGGAGACCCCTTTCTTCCATGCGGCACGGCACTCTGCCGCGGGGATGATTCATGACCACTCTTGCACCGGATTGCACCAAGCGCTACGGCCACACGATGTTCAGGCTTGCCCACATATCCGATATCCATCTGGGACCACTGCCACCGGTGACCACGCGCAATCTGATGTCAAAGCGATTTTCGGGTTACGTGAACTGGCAGCGCAACCGCAACCGGAAAATCGACACTTCAATCCTCAAGAACCTTGTTTCACACATGAAAGATGCGCAGCCCGACCATATTGCGGTTACCGGCGATCTGGTGAATCTCGCACTGGATGCCGAATTTGTACGAACCCGACAATGGCTCGAAGAGCTCGGTGGTCCCCACGATGTCTCGGTCGTCCTCGGTAACCACGATTGCTACGTTCCCGGGGCACAAGAGACCGCCTGTGAAGCTTGGAAGCCATACATGCTGGGCGATGGAAGCAATGCAGACGTCAGATTTCCCTACCGTCGCAACCGAGGCGAAGTGGCGCTCATCGGTGCCAATTCCGGTCATGTCTCACCGACTTTTTATGCCACTGGTGTTTTCGATGGCACCCAGGCCGACAGAACGGCAGAGCATCTGGCAGCGGCCAGTGCTGACGGGAAATTTCGCGTCGTAATGATCCATCACCCTCCTTTTCGCAACGCGACAGCCATGCACAAGCGATTGATCGGCGACACACGCTTTCGCGCCATGATCGCCGAATCCGGTGCTGAACTGATTCTTCACGGCCACACCCATCTTGCCAGCCTTAATTGGATTGAGGGGCCTGGGCATGCAGTGCCGGTTGTAGGCGTGCCGTCGGCCAGCCATGCACCGCCCGCGCTCAACTCGAAGGCCAGGCGCCCCGGAGCACGCTACAATCTCTTTTCAATCTCGGGGGAGCCGGGAAACTGGCGCTGCGCACTCGACGAATATGGCTTTGCCAACGGCGCAACGAACATCACGCTGCTGGCCAGGCACCGACTCGCCTAGAGGGCGTTGGGTGTGCGGTAGGCAAAAACAGCCGACAGGACAATCAACGCACAGGCTGCACCGAACAAAAACCATAGCGCTGTGTTGATCATGGCAGCGCGTTTGCTGGTGGGTTGCGCAGCATCGGCATTGAGATAGGACCCACCTGTATAGGAATAGCTTTCCGCATGATCGCGGTTTCGGTCCTCGCGGGCGCGCGTCACTTGCGGCATAAGCGAGACCCACTCGCCTTCGATAGCGCGCTCGCGCTCAATCACCCTCTCACCGATATATTCGCCAATGGTGTCGGCCATGATGCCCGGATCATCAAACTGCGCCAGAATAATCCGCCCGCCGCGTGTGTCCTTGAGAAATCGATAGGTTCGCCCGTCGCCAGCAAGAGCAACGAATGATGTCATGTCGATCCACAATCGAACCGTCTCACCCTTTGCTATTGCGAGGTCAAACCTCTCGTCACTCTCATCAATTGCATCGACAAGTGGTCGCAGCTCTTCGGCCAGCAGTTCCAATCGCGACTGATCGGCAGAACGCCGCTCCACCGTCGCGTCACTGACGTCCGCCTGCCGGTTTTTTACGAGAGTCAATACATCACGCAACGAGCGCTTACGACGTCCGGTTTCTTTCGAGTGATCGCGGTCTTGCCCAACCATATTACGCATGGTCTTTTCTACTCATATCTTGCCAGGGCAGATTGCCCGTGGCCTTTGATGCAAACGTGGCGCCGCCACCACGTTTCAGACTTTGTTTACCATATGTGGTTGTCGGAATCACGCATTGTTACCGTGCGCGTCAAAAAAGATACTTCGCCACCAATTTATCGCGCTTGTAGACATCATCGAAAAACAACGGAACGCCACTTTCATTCACCCAGGCGGTAAAATAGGCAAGATGGATCGGTAGCTTTCGCTTCAGATTCACACGGGTCTGCTTGCGACTTTCGACAATTCCGGCAATTTTCGACGGCTGCAGCCCGCCCTGGAGAGCATAGATCTTGGCAGCAAAGTCGAGTGGTTTTTCGACTCTGATACAGCCGTGTGAGAACGCCCGACCACTGCGAGCAAACAGACTGCGCGACGGCGTATCATGCAGATAAACGCTGAACTTGTTTGGAAAAATGAACTTTACCTGTCCCAGAGCATTTTTTGGCCCGGGAGGCTGAACGACGCGGTACGGGAAATTTTTTGCAGTCACTGCACTCCAATCGACGGCAAATGGGTTGACCCTGGGCGCCCTGGCATTCCAGCCCTTGTAGAGTTCATATCCCCGGTCCTGGAAATAGGTCGGGTTACTGCGGATTTTGGGAAGCATTTCATTGCCAATGATGGAACGCGGAACGGTCCAGGTCGGATTGAATTCCGCATAAGCAATCTTTTCAGAAAACATCGGCGACTGGTGGAACGGCTTTCCAACGATGACGCGTCTGCGATCGTGAATTTCACGACCGTCCATGATGAACAACTCAAAACCCGCCTGATTGACGAGCACGTGCTGCGGCCCAAGGTTGCGCGGCAGCCAACGCCAACGTTCCAGATTAATGGACAGCTGCCGCACCCGCTCCTGTGCCGGTACGTTCAGGGCCCGAAACGTGTTTTTCCCGGCAACGCCATCCGCCGTCAGACCGTGGCGCTCCTGAAAGTGAAGTACCGCTTCCTTCAGGCCGTCATCGTAAAGCGCCGGTTCTGTCACTGCCAGCACATCGTATCCGCGCGCTGCCAGATTCTCCCGCAACTGGGTTACCCGTGCGCCACTCATCCCGGGCTTCAAAGTCTCTCCATCGTCAATCGGTTTCCAGCCGCCGCGCAGAAGCAAGGCCCGGTAGCCGCTCAGCATCTGGCGCAGCTGGCCATATTGCGGGTGATTTGGGCGCAAGGTCGCAAGCATGTCGCGTGGGCCGGTGTTGACGACGCCTTCGAGCCATTGCTGAACGTCGACCTTCTTACGTGCGATGACGATATTCGGATCCGTCACCGACGGGGTCGTCAGCCCGGAATAGAGATCGCGACCCAGCGTCAGAAACGCATCACTGAGCGCCAACTCCAGACGAGCCGCGTCCTCCTGTGACGAGAGGTCAGTGAATCCGCGCAGCCCTGCAAGGTACTCGGCAGGATCCAAGCCATCGCGGTAGGAATTTGCAATCTCGTCCAGCAAAGCCTCGCCGGCACCACTCAACCGTCCGTTGTCAAGCCAGATGGGTTGATACCCGCGGGCGGCATAAGTTGTACGCAGTCGCTCAGTGGGAAATGATCGATCAGACCATGTCACAGTTGTCTGAGCCAGTCGTGCTTCGATAAGAGACCCCAGCGACGATTGGGCTCGCGCGCTGCCGGATGATGGCAGAGCCAGAAAAAGGCAGGCAAGGGCACAGATGAAAAGCTGAAAAGGCGGTCGAAAACACATGGTCGAACCTATTTGAAGCGATTCGGCCGAAGTTATCACCTTACGGTAGGGCAGTTAAGACAGCTGTTTTTCAATCACGCTTTGCACGAGATCCGGCGCTTCCTCGGCCGGCGAATGACCCATGCCTTCGACGATATGCAAATCGACCTTTCCTTCCAACGCCCTGCCCTGGGTGACCGGCAAAACCCTGTCCTCGGTTCCCCAGATGACGGAAACGGGATATTTGCCCGCCAGAACATCGTCGATCGGCAGCATGCCCTGTTTGCCATCCCTGCTCATCGCTGCAGCGATTTTCACCAGAGCGTCGGTCGCCCCCGGTTTTGATCGGACGGCCTGCTGAATTTCAATCGCCTTGGACGGCAATTCGAAACCATCGCCGAAAAAAGCCGACAAGGCCGAACTGATTTCAGAGGCCGTGCTGGCCTGTGCCCAACGCATGAGAAGCGAATGATTGAACTCCGTCCCGTAGCCGCCTGGAGCAAGCAAGGTCAGGCTTGCCACAAGTTTGGGCGCCAATAGTCCAATCAGACTTGCCACCGCTCCGCCCATGGAATGGCCGACAAGATGCGCCTGCGTGATGCCCCGTCGGTCCAGATCCTCGATCACCGCGCGAGCCCCGACGACGGGAGGTCCGAAGCCCGGGTAGTTCAACGCATCTCCATGACCAGGAAGATCAAAGGCCAGCGTCGGTGCAAGGTGAGATATTCTCTTTTGCAGGGGGCGCCATACCAAGCCGAAGCCGCCAAATCCATGCAGGAAGATCACGGGTTCTTTGGTGGAGGGTTTGCTGGAAATCTCAATAGCTGGAAGCTTTGGCAAAGGCGTATTCCGTGGTTTGTGGCTTTTGAGAAGCCGGCTGACGAGCGGCGATTCGGGAATTTGGTGTCTCGCAGTTCTGACTTCGAGGCTCAATATCCTAATCAGGTTTCATGCCCGAACCAGACCCGAGCATGAAACCCGTCGCAGACTGCAGAACCACGCTGACAACCAGTTGCCACGCCAGTTTACTGAATGTCCCCGGTCAATGCCCGGTTCGCGCCTGAGATAATGGCTTCCAATGACGCCGCGACGATGTTGGAGTTGATTCCCGCACCAAAGAACTTTTTTCCTGACACCGTGTCCTCCATTTCCATGTAGCAGATCGCCTTGGCATCGCTGCCTTGTTGCAGGGAGTGCTCGGAATAATCGATCACCGCCAGTTTCAGGCCATAAGCTTCGTTGATCGCAGCCAGCGAACCGTCAACCGGTCCGTTGCCTTTGCCCCGGATCGTCTTCTCCGCGCCTTTGTCGGCAATTTTGAGCTCAACAACCCGCCCTCTGCCATCACCATCAGTGAAAGTAGCATGATCGGTGTAGCGCAAGTTGGCACCGGGCTGATCGATGTAGCGTTCCATGAAACGGGCGTGGATGCGCGAGGAGGGAAGCTCAATACCCTCGTCGTCCGTCACACGCTGAACATCGTCGCGGATTTCGACCTGCAGGTTGCGCGGCAGCTTAAGGCCGTAGTCTGTCTCCATAACATAAGCCACACCTCCCTTCCCGCTTTGGGAATTGATGCGGATGATCGCTTCATAGTTTCGTCCAACATCCTTGGGATCGATCGGCAAATACGGCACTTCCCAGGTTTCAGAATTTGCCTTTTCAATCGCCTTCATACCCTTGTTGATTGCATCCTGATGACTTCCGGAAAACGCGGTGTAGACAAGTTCGCCCACATAAGGGTGCCGTTCGGGTATGCGCAGCTGGTTGCAGTACTCATAAACGCCCTTGATTCTCTCTATGTCCGAACAGTCGAGTTGCGGGTCGACACCCTGGGTCATCATATTGAGAGCGAGAGTGACGACGTCGACGTTACCGGTGCGCTCTCCGTTTCCAAACAATGTTCCTTCCACACGGTCCGCGCCCGCCATAAGAGCAAGTTCAGTTGCCGCAATGCCGGTGCCACGGTCATTGTGGGGATGCAGCGAGATGATCACACTGTCACGGCGGTCGACCTGGCGGCACATCCACTCAATCTGATCGGCATAGATGTTGGGAGTCGACATCTCTACCGTGGCCGGCAGATTGAGGATCAGCTTATTTTCCGGTGAAGGATCGATCTCTTCGATGATGGCGTTGCAAACCTCCAAGGCGAAGTCGAGTTCAGTACCGGTGAAGCTCTCCGGGGAGTACTGATAGCGATAGCTGTCCTTTCCGCTTGTGGTCGCACTGGCCATATCGACAATGAGCTTGGCCGCATCCGTAGCGATGCCTTTGATGCCATCGCGATCCTGGCCAAACACAACGCGGCGCTGCAACTCACTGGTCGAATTGTAAAAGTGCACAATGGGTGTCTTCGCTCCCTCCAGCGCCTCAAACGTCCGTTCGATCAGCTCTTTGCGACACTGTACGAGCACTTGAAGGTCCACTGTGTCCGGCACGCCACCTTCTTCCACGCACCAGCGGGCGAAGTCGAAATCGGTCTGCGAAGCCGAGGGAAATCCGATTTCGATTTCGCGGAACTTCATATCCAGCAGCAGAGCGAACATACGCGCCTTACGCTCATGTCCCATTGGGTCAATAAGTGCCTGATTGCCATCACGGAGGTCGACCGAGCACCAGATCGGCGCCTTGTCGATTCTGTTCGAGGGCCAAGTCCGGTCGGTCAGGCCGACTTTTGGGTAGGGTGAGTACTTTCTGGCAGCTTCCATCAACATGGCAGCATCATCCTTCTATAGCGCCTGCTATCGTCAGCACGGCGGGAACTGAATCAAATCTGATTTGGTGGGGGCAATGCCGTTTGGCGGGAGTTCTATCGACCGCCGGACGCCCCCTTAAAGACGCACATCCCGACGGCCGCTGATAAGCAGCAGGACGTCGTTTGCCAGAAGTGTGCGATAATTGCTCATGGAGCAATGAATACACGATTATTTTCGGCTGGCAAGATTACCAAGCCGATGATTCTGGCGATTCCTTCAGTCCTCGTGACTTGTCTTAACTTCGCCCTTCAGCACCCTTCTTGCGTGTTCGGTTGTGCCGCCCTGAGCCAGAATCCGGGCCTCGCCTGCCCAGTTCTCCCGCTCGGGCCGACCGGGAAACCCGACCGCAGCACCAAGCCAGACGAGTTCATCGGCGGACATCGCAGCAATCTGATCGAAATGGTAAATCCCGAGACCAAACATCTTCAGCTCGATGCTGTTTCCAACCCCATCAATGAGCGTCAGATTGTTCGATTTTCCATCCCGCGGTGCTGTTAGCAGGTCGTTTGGCTCGCGACCCATATTCTCGACATCAGGGTCTCCAAGACTCGAACTGACTTCACCGTAATGCACCCGCTTGGCAAAATTAGTCTGCTCGCCGGTGGCAAGGGTCCTTGCCTGCTCAACCCAGCCCTCACGCTCAATGCGACCGGGGAATGCCAGGATGTCTCCGTAATAGGCTTCGTCCTGACTCGTCCAACCAGCGATCTGGGCAAATGTGTTTACACCCAGCGCATTTAACCGACCCTCGTTTTTGGGTCCGATGCCGCTGATCAGTTTCAAGTTGTCCGCGTTCTCTGCCTGCGCTGCAACAGTCGGCGCGGGTGGCGATTCGATCTCTGGCTCTGGCTCTGGCTCTGGCTCTGGCTCTGGCTCTGGAAGCTCGTTTATCTCTCCATGTTCCGCAAGTTCGGATTCGTCGGTATCCGGCTCTGCGGGCTTTAATTTGACGTCTGGCGGTGCATAGGCCGCAAGCGGCTCGTTGGGGTCGATAGCTTCCAGGTTGGCGGTTCCAAAGTCGGCCATGTCAGCGCTTGGTATTGGTGGTACAGGCACCACGGGACGTGGAGGCTGGGGTGCAGTGGCATCAATCGCAGCCGTCGATGCAGCAACTGGTTCTGGTTTGGCATCTGTGCCCGCGCCCATCCAGCGACGCAGGAGGCAACCGAACATACAACCAAGAATGAAGGCGATCGAAATCAAAAGCAGGGTTTGGACAACAAGAGCGAACACGGATCAGTCCTTCCGTGTTGGGGTGTTTGATGCTTCATCGTCACGCAGCGGCGCCGATGACCACCAGCCCACAAGGGTGCCTACGGTGAAGGCAGCAACAAGAAACCAGATATATTGTTCGATCAGGTAGAACATGGGTCACCTCCCTATAGGCTCTTATTCGAAACGTCGACCTCCCCAACCAGAGTGACGATCAAACGCTTTTAATTCAATGTCTTAATCTCAATTCTGCGATTCAAGGCCCGGCCCAATTCGGTGTCGTTCGTGGCAATTGGCCGCTTTCTGCCAAAGCCTTCAACGGTCAGGTTTCGCGCATCGAACCCCGCATTGGCCATATATGTCGCCACAGCCTTCGCACGCTTCAGACTCAGCTCAATGTTAAACGCTGCCTTGCCATAGGAATCGGTGTGGCCACTGATCTCGAACTTCGTGCCGGGACAGGCTTTGACCGCCTTCACAATGCGATCGAGTAGCGGGTACGATTTCGGCTTGATTTCGGCTCTGCCGAGAGCAAAAAGGATCTTTTCTTTGCCCAGTATTGCTGCGAAATCGAATGCGCAACCCGTCGTCGACGGTTTGACCGGGTCGGATTTCGGAACGGGTGCGTCATCAGGTCTTTTGGCTGGAACCGCAACCGCAATTTCGTCCGGTTCGTCCTGAGGTTGTTCGAGAGGATCTTCAAGCTCCCTCACCACCTTATCTTTCGCGTTTGTCACCGGATTTGCCGGAAAAGAAAGTCGGGTCTCAACACGAAAGTTGTTTGGTACTTCGCGTTCAATGTCAGTTCGAATACTTTTTGCATCCTCAGCGCTTGGGGCAATACCTTGCACATCCAGGTTGTCGTCAGTAATGGCTGCCCTGCCCTTCTGCAGTCTGGCGACCGCCGCGATTGCTGCTGTGATTGCCTTATTCGACCCTTGCGCCTCACCGGCGGCGATGCGCAGATTGTTAAACACACTTCCTCCCAGGGCCTTCTCAGCAGCCCGCACCTGAGCCTGCACCTGATTTTCGTCGCGCGCGTAGCCCTTCAAACTTGTCGAACCACCATCCCTCTCAACACTCCACGTAAAGGGCTTAACGATCGTGGGTTCGATCTTCTGTTTCGCCCACGCAAATTCCCCCCATTCATCGCCGTCAATCCGGGCTCTTACTTTGTCATAAGCTTCGAAATCTGCGGCTCTGCCTTCAATGCTGAGTTCGGAATTTTGGATTTCGACTCGACCGGACTCGAGATAGATCATCAATTCAGCAGCGCGGGAAACGATATCCATAAATCTCTCTGGCTCGCCACCTTCCACCCGCATCCGGTCTGTAACAGCAACACCCGGCAGAATGCTTTTGGCCTTATCGGTAGTCGCCACACGGGCCTCGGAACTCGGAACACTTCCAGTAAGGACAACATCACTGCCTGTTCTTTCGACCGACCAGAAATAGCTTCCCTTTGCAACTGAGGGATTGATATCGGCCGACGCAACCACAACGCCACCTGGGAGACCAGCTGAAGCAAACTTCTCGGCCACATCAAAGTCCTGCGGTGAGGATGCCGTACCGCTCACGGTCACGACCCCATCGAACAAATCGACCTGCCCTTCTTCAAACCGTTTCAGGGCCTCCAGCGCCCCTGTTGTGGTGAGCTCAAAGTTCGTAGGGGCGCCAGACGCCACCTGCATTCTGTCGGCGACGTTTGCATCCGGAAACGCTGCATTAGCCTTTTTTATCAGAGACTTACGCGTTTCCTCTGAAGGGACGAATCCGGAGATAGAAATTGAATTGCGGTCGCGGCGTACGTTCCAGCCAAATGATTCAACCGCTGCCGGCTCGATGGTCACCGTTCCTGACTGCAGGCCAGCTGGCAACGCTCCGGTCAATGCCGCCTGCGCGCTGACATAGGCATCGACATCGCGTGCTGTCCCTTCAACATGCAGCTGATCGTCCGTGGTCCGGACCTTGCCGGAGGAAAGCAGCGACAATTGCTGCAGTGCGAAGGCAATTCTTGTCATGACATCTGAGGGCTCTCCGGTGCCAATCGCGAGCTCGTCGATTACTTCGAGGTTGGGAAAACTTTTTTGAGCCTCGGCCACAACATTTCTGCGCGCGCTCTCGTCAGGCACATGGCCGGCCAAGACAAGTTTCGACGTTTTGAGTTCTGCGGACCAGACATAGGGTGAGATAACGGGCGGCGATATGCCGTCCCTTGCCAGGCTGAAGCCCTTGGGTATAGCAGTTTTCAGCGCATTTCTGGCTGCCTCGTAGGCCACACTGTCTCGTGCCTGGCCGACAATCGACAACTCATCTCCGGTGAGAATGACGGTACCGGCCGTTACCCGTTCCAATTGTTGCAGCGAAAACCGGACTGTGGCGCCGAATCCATCAGGCGCGCCGTTAGCAATCTTCATTTCATCCTCTATGGATGTGTCGGGAAAACGAGCCTCCGCCGCTTTCAATATGGCCGCTCTCAAGTCCTCGGTCGGAACGAGACCTTCCAGACTCAAACGACCATCTGAACGATTGACCGACCAGAAATAGGAGCCGATGGAGGGCGGCTGGATATCTTTGGCGGCAACTTCAAGTCCAGCAGGAAGTTCACCCAGGAGCGCTTCAAGGGCATCAGAATAGGCCTTGGTCGAGTGCGCTTTTCCTTCTATTTTCAGTTGCTTATCCTTGAGCCCCACGCTGCCTTCTCCGAATCGTCCCAACTGCCTAATCGCAAACCGCGCGGCATCTAGAAACTCGGCCGGCGCCCCGCTGGCGATCTTTTGACTGTTGATGATCGAAGCATCCGGTAGCGTGCTTAACACGGCATCGAAAAGCTCCTTGCCTGCAGTCTTCGTGGGGACATATCCAGTCAGTGCAACTTGTTTTCCGTCATATTCGGCGGCCCACAGATAGGGAGAAACGCTCGGCGCATTGATTTCAACGATCTGCAAGGTTGCCCCATCGGGCAAGCTGGTCTCGACGGCCTTTTCGACAGTGTCATAAGCGACAAAATCACCGGCCGTACCCGTCAACTCCAGTGTTTGATCCCGCATCCGGAATTCGCCGTCGGCGAGCTGTGCCAACTGCTTCAAACCAAACGTTACCGCGTCGGAAAAACCTGCCTTCGCACCGCGGGCAACTTTCAACGAATCGGTTATCGTCTTGCCGGGAAACAGAGATTTCACATCGGCGACAAGCGCTTCCCGATCACCCGCGCTCGGAATAAAGCCATGCAAGGCCACGGCACTCGCATCACTGTTGACTGAGAATGTGTATGGACTTTGCGCCGGTTGAAGCTTGGTGGCGTCCATTACCACGCGAATTTCACTGATTTCGTCGGCCAGGGACAGCGCTGACAGCCGGGACTGCTCGTCCAGCGCCTCGCCGATTAACGTGGCATCACGTCCTTCCATGGAAACCGATGCCCATTCAGCGCCGGCATCCGCAAAGGCGCGCTGCGCGCCGTCAGCCAGGTCAGTCTGAATATGCGTGGTCTTGAGCCAAAGGGCCGCAGCCGCAATCAGTAAAACGGAAAACAATCCTGGCAAGATCCATTTGCGCCAATGGCACATGCACACTCTCCCTCAACGGTCCACGTCTACCTCTTTCGCAACTTGCTCCCAACGGACCAGCGGTACCGCGACAAAGTCCCAGTCGCGCGGCTTGGGGCGCGTCAACCATAGCAGGTGTGGCGATCGTTGCGACCAATTCGGCAGAAGATGTTGGGAGAAATAAGACGCTTGAGACGTTGCCTGTGCAAAGACACTTAAGGCGCTGCTTTCTCGCAGATAACAAAAAGCCCGGCAGTTGCCTGCCGGGCTTTCTCAATCAAATCAGACTAGCTGATTAGAATGTGCGGTAGATACGAGCACCGACTTCAAAGTCGTCGTTCTCGAAGATCACGACTTCAGGACGAACGCTGAGGCCAGGTGCGGCCTGCCAGAACATGCCGAGGCCGTACTGTGCAGCGTTAGCATTGTCGTTGTCCGAATATGTGAGACCGAAAGATACGGCTTCCGAGAAGTTGTAGCGAATGTGACCGCCCCAAGAATCGGTATCCAAACCATCAGTTGAGTAACGGTTAGCACCGGTCTGACCGCGGTACCAGGCTTTCAGCTCAATCTCTTCGATTGGAGCAACCGTACCGGATACTTTCCACTGGCCTTCTTCGTTCTGTGTGTCGTAGAGGAACGAAGCAGCAAGGCTCCAGGAAGAACCGGTGTAGCCGAGACCAACATATGGGTCGATGTTGCGGTTAGCAGCACCACCAACGAAGTCGGTATCCTGAACACCGATAGCAGCCGAGAAGCCGTTAGCGGAGTATGTGTAATCCAGGAAGATCGCCTGATCGTAACCGTAGTCACCATCGCGACGTTCGATGTAGTTACCATAACCGTGGAATGTAGTCTGCCAGCTGTCGGAATAACCGAGGCGGAAACCACCGAGGCTGATCAGCAAACGGTCGATGACAGCAACCGCGTCACCTTCGTTGCCATCGCCCTGAATACGAATCTGCGAACGCAGAGTACCGTAGTCAGTTTCATTACGAGCATCGAAGTTCAAACGAGCACGATATTCGAAACGACCCAGCTCAGGACCAACGTCCTGATCGAGGTAGTAGTAACCTACACGAGCATAACCGTTGATGCTGAGGCATGTTTCGGTGCCGGGAATGTAGAAGAAGCCAGCGCCGTACATGTCGCAGACGCGGACGTATTCTACGGGCTCTGGCTCTGCAACAACAGCGTCCGCAGCGCGTGCGCCGGACACTGCGATCATTGCAGCAGCTGAACCCAGAAGGAGGGTTTTGAGTTTCATTTGGTATTCTCCAGTAAGAACCAGTTGAGATAGGGACTTGCCCCGTAAGTCGGGTCAGGCGCAGAGCCCTATCCCTGACGACAAACTACCGACGCCCATTTTGAACGCAATGGCTCACCACTGATATTCACGGGGTATGTGGCACTTACCCCGGGTCATGTTGCACAAAAGCCACGAAAAATATGGTCAGCGGCCATGTTAACGTTAACGGACGGTGAATTTTGCTGCTCAATCATGGATCAAATCCGAGATAACATAGAATCAGTGGTTGGTTTCAGAGCCTCTGAGATCGGGCGAATCGTCAGGAAAACCGCGGACTTGCACCCTATTTTCGTTGGCCGGACCGATTACAGCCTCATGTTTGAGCAATGATGCGTTTTAGCACAACGAGCAGCTGTTCCAGCTCACCGCTCGCAGCGCCAGCCAACGCCTCTTCTTCCTGTTTTTTGCCCAACTCGAAAAGGTGCTCAACCCGTTTTTGTCCTGCCAGGGTACCCGACACGCTGCCTCTGCCATCAGCTTCAGTAAACGTCAAAAGACCCTCGGCGTGCATATCCTGCAAAAGGTTATGGAGTTTGCGTGGGCTGACGAAGGTGCGGCGGACCATGTCGGCCAGTGTTCGTGTCTTCATTCCAAACAGAGACGCCAGGATGCGCCACTGGGGCACCGACAGACCGGCCTCGGCAACGGCCTCGTGGAAATTGGCCCCCATTTGCGTATGCGCCCTGGCCAGATTGTAGATGAGCAGGCTCTCTATTGGCCCATTGTCCTCGTCGGTCGTCATTGCGGCGCCCCGTATTGAGGAAGCCGTCGCATAGGACCCTCCGCAAAACACAAGCCCTTCTCCGCTCTGGGAAACCATACTTTCCACTTCCCCGACAATTATCCAATGATCGCCTCCCTCATAGGTCGCCCACATGCGACAATCGAAACGTGTCAGAGCACCATCGAGAACCGGGATACCACTGTCATTAAACTGGATGTTCAGTCCTTCAAACTTGTCTTGCCCGCTCTTTGCAAAGCGGTTGGACAGGTCCATTTGGTCGGACGCGAGCACATGCACAGCAAAGTTTTTGGCGTCTTTGAATGCCGGTGCGGAAAGGGCGGTTTTGGTAACACTCCACAACACAAGTGGTGGTTCCATCGACACAGAATTGAAGCTCGAGACTGTCATGCCGACCGGATCGCCCTTGCCGTCAACCCCGGTTACAATGGTTACGCCCGTTGCAAAACTTGACAGCGCGTCTCGTAAGTCCCGAGAGCTAAACGACTTTGTGGTAGCAACACTTTTGTCCAACATCGTCCTGCCTTCTCCAAAGGGCCGGGCCATCAGTCCGGGCCGGCGATCCGTTATTCGTTGTGTCACGGGACCATTCGTCATCGCCCGTTCCACCTTCCGCGGCGCTAACTTACGGCTGAATTGCCACTGCCGCCTTGCGCCATGGCGTCGCTGATGCTCTGCAGAGTTTGTTCCATTGTGGTCCAGGCTTCCGGCCCGACCGATTGCCTGATTTGGTTATGAATAGCCTCGACCTGCGGCGCCACCTGAGTTTCAAGCGCTCGACCACGAGCCGTTGGTTGCACATAGACAACGCGTCGATCCTCCACAGACCGTAATCGGCTGACAAGTCCTTTCTTTTCCAACCGATCGA
>CALIOE010000156.1 GCA_938044775.1 uncultured Rhizobiaceae group bacterium | reverse complement strand
CTCCCGTTCTACGACATCGGCCGCATCCCGGATCCCGGCCGTATCAGAGACAACAACGAGGTGTCCGCCGATATTGAGCGAGACTTCGATGATGTCCCGGGTTGTTCCCGGCTGGTCTGTTACAATGGCGGCATCCCTGTTTGCCAGAGCGTTGAGCAGGCTTGATTTGCCGGCATTTGGCGCCCCAAGAAGCGCAATTTTGAAGCCCCGCCTGATAATCTCGCCGCTCTTGCTGCTTTGCAGATGAGCAGCCATTTCGGCGGCAAGTGCCGAAACCTCCTGCCATACCTGTGAACTGACGCTGCCAGGCACATCGTCTTCATCAGCAAAGTCAATTTCCGCTTCAACCAGCGCCCGCATGCGGATCAGTTGATCGCGCCAGTCGTCATAGAGCTTCCGAAGACTGCCTCCAGCCTGGCTCAACGCAAGTTTGCGCTGCTGCTCGGTCTGGGCTGCTACAATATCAGAAAGACCTTCGAGTTCTGTCAGGTCCAGCTTTCCGTTCTCAAATGCCCGTCGGGAGAAATCACCGCGCTCGGCACCTTCCAGACCATCGACACTGCCCAATGCAGCCAGTACCGCTGACACCGTTGCCACTCCACCGTGGCATTGAAGTTCAAGAACATCTTCTCCGGTAAAGCTGGCGGGTGCCCGAAACAACAATGCAACAGCCTCGTCAAGCAATTCACCGGAATGCGGATGATGCAGCTTCACCAGTCTGGCGGCCCGCGCCGTCAGCGGTTGTCCGATCATCATATCTATGATCGACACAACCTGCGGCCCTGATACGCGAATCACCGCCACACCTGAGGGCAGCGACCCGCTTGACAGCGCAAATATGGTCGATCGAGTCATGCTTCAAACCTTTACGGTTTGTTTCAGAACCGAATCAATGTGCAGTTCTGAACGCTTTATGTGTTCATGGAGTCGAAGAACTCGGCATTGTTTTTGGTCTGCTTCAGCTTGTCGATCAGGAATTCGATCGCATCTGTATTGCCCATCGAAGAGAGGATGCGGCGCAGTACGAATATTTTCTGCAGATCAGCTTTTTCGATAAGCAGATCTTCTTTGCGGGTGCCGGACTTGAGAATGTCCATAGCGGGATAAGTGCGTTTGTCGGCCACTTTGCGATCGAGTACAATTTCCGAGTTACCGGTGCCTTTGAATTCCTCGAAAATCACTTCGTCCATGCGGCTACCCGTATCGATAAGGGCCGTTGCGATAATCGTCAGCGATCCTCCTTCCTCGATGTTGCGAGCCGCGCCAAAGAACCGTTTTGGCCGCTGCAGGGCATTGGCGTCGACACCGCCGGTCAAGACCTTGCCTGAAGAAGGGACCGTGGTGTTGTAGGCACGTCCGAGCCGGGTGATTGAATCGAGAAGAATGACCACATCACGCCCGTGTTCAACCAGGCGTTTGGCCTTTTCAATGACCATTTCCGCAACCTGAACGTGACGCATCGCCGGTTCATCGAATGTAGAGGAGATAACTTCTCCTTTGACCGATCGCTGCATGTCAGTGACTTCCTCGGGCCGTTCATCAATCAACAGCACAAGAAGATAGGCTTCAGGATGATTGTGCGTGATGGAATGCGCAACATTCTGCAGCAATACGGTCTTACCAGTCCGGGGTGGAGCGACAATCAGACCCCTTTGACCCTTGCCAAGCGGCGCAACCAGATCAATCACGCGGGCTGACAGATCCTTATTCTCCGGATCATCAATTTCCATATGGAAACGCTCTTCCGGATAGAGCGGCGTCAGATTGTCAAAATGCGCCTTGTGTTTGATGTTCTCAGGATCGTCAAAATTGATCGTATTGACCATCAGCAGCGCAAAGTACCGTTCGCCGTCTTTGGGGCTGCGAATGGGACCTTCCACTGTGTCACCGGTACGCAGCGAGAACTTACGCAGCTGCGAAGGCGAAATGTAAATGTCATCGGGACCGGGCAGATAATTCGCACTTGCGGACCGCAGGAAGGCAAATCCATCCTGCAACACTTCCACAACGCCTTCACCGATAATTTCCACATCGTCGTCTGCAAGTCTTTTGAGAATTGCAAACATCAATTCCTGCTTGCGCAGCGTGCTGGCATTCTCAACCTGCATTTCCTCAGCAAAGCTGATGAGCTCCGTCGGCGATTTAGCCTTCAGCTCCTGGAGTTTCATTTGTTCCATAGGGGTCGTCCAATGTTTTGGGGCCAACCAAAAATGGTCAGCTGAAAGGGAATCACCAGTCCGGAAAAGCCGGAGAAGTCGCATTACATCGAATGAAAAACTTCATGCTGAAAGGTGGGACCATCATTCGCGATCGAATTCCGGCACAGCACTTCTGGTTTCTAGGCTCACTTAGTCTCGATTCGCCCGGACCGCAAGCCTGATTGTCTAAAACGGCTTAACAACGACCATTATGACGATCACAATCATCAAAACCGCCGGAACTTCATTGATAATCCGGAAGTATTTATGCGTCCGGGTATTCTCGTCGCTGGCGAACAGCCGAACATGTTTTGCATACACCATATGCATCGCCGTGATCACAATGACGCAGAGCAGCTTCACAGCAAACCATGCATCTGCCCAAACGTTGTAAAGCTGAGCAATCCAGAGGCCAAAAACCCAGGTTGCGATCATCGATGGCGTGGCGATGCCTTTAAGGAGCTTACGCTCCATAATCTTGAGACGTTCTGAAAGTTCTGAACCTACTTCAGCGTCGGCGTGGTAGACCATCAGCCTGGGCAGGTAGAGCAGGGCTGCCATCCAGGCGATGACAGACATTATGTGCAGAGATTTGATCCAGAGGTCCAAGACAATGTTCCCTAATTTTTAAATGCGCGGACACGTTCAACCATGCGCTCAACGTTAGAAATCGGGGTTTGCGGGGTGATGCCATGGCCCAGGTTAAAAACCAGAGGCCCGGAACCCAGATTTTCTAAGATATTGTCTATTGCTGCGTCGAGAGCCTCTCCACCTGCAATCAGTCGCATTGGATCCAGGTTTCCCTGGACAGGTCCCTGGTTCTGCAGCTCCCGTGCAAGCTCCATGGGCATGGTCCAGTCCAGACCAAGCATATCGACACCGGTTTTGGCGCTGTAGTCTCGGTAAAATGCACCGATCCCCTTTGGAAAACCTATTATCGGTGCATCGGGGATCTCTGATCGCACTTTTTCGACAATGCGCCGTACCGGTTCGATACACCATTTGTTGAACTGATCTTCATCCAGGACCGATGCCCAGGAATCAAAAACCTGAACGGCGTCTGCGCCTGCCTTCAACTGTGCCACCAGATAGGCCGACGAAGCATCAACCAGAATATCCATCAGCAATTGGAAGGACTTAGGATCATTCAGTGCAAACTGGCGGGCAGGAGCCTGGTCAGGGGTGCCGTGGCCGGCAATCATATAGGTGGCAACCGTCCAGGGTGCTCCACAAAAGCCCAGGAGCGTGGTTTTCGTCGGGAGTTCATTGTGCAGACGCGTTACCGTTTCGATAACAGGCGCCAAAAAGGCAACAACACCATCAGTGCCTTTGGCTTTCATCGCGGCGATCGCCGGAGCGTCCACCGTTTCCATCAAGGGGCCACGGCCTTCTTCAAATCGAAGGTCCAGTCCAAGGGCATGCGGGATGACGAGTATGTCTGAAAACAGAATGGCTGCATCAAATCCAAACCGACGCATCGGCTGCATAGTGACCTCTACCGCCTTATCCGGGTTGTAGCACAGGTCGAGAAAGCTCCCTGCATCTTTTCTCGTTGCCTTGTATTCAGGAAGATAACGTCCTGCCTGACGCATCATCCAAATTGGCGGCGTGGGAAGTGATTCTCCGGCGATCACCCTCATCAATGCTTTTTGAGTTTTCGGCTTGTTCATCTTACCCGGTTGCTCCGTTGCCCGATTTTTGCACAGGCCTGAACTAAAAAAATTTTCCGTAAACGGTTATTGATTCTTATTAGAGTCGGTGGATTACGGGAGTTGTGGCTTTTCCCCAAACAGGGCTGACCCAGCTTTACCACCTGGATTGTGTAAACCAATTTACCCACAGGGGAAAGAAGGTTGGACAAATCAAAAATCCGTAAAATAAACAATTTGTTAACCCTGATGGCAAAATTTCTGTGCGTGTGGACAAGCCATCAAAACCCTCTTTCTCCCCGATTTCATGCACAAGTGTACAAACCTGTTCCAGCGCCCGCATCTGTGGAAGAAAATCGGCACAGCGGGCTCATATTTTGCCAAATGCGCCAATTGGATATGTTATCCACACTCACCCACAAATGAGATGATCCCGAAGGGTCCTTCAGGTTTTGTATGCATAAATGGATTCGCAAGGCGCGCGAGAAGGTCTCGCAGAAGACATTCTTCCATCTTCACCTGATATCCGATTCCACAGGTGAAACGCTGACCACAACGGGTCGGGCCGCCGCATCACAATATTCGAACTGGCGCTCGATCGAACATATCACCCCCATGATTCGCAACCAGGAGCAATTGGACAAAGCTTTGGATGCTGTCGATGCAACACCCGGTATTGTCCTGTGTACACTTGTTGATGAAGCTCTGTGGCAGCATGTCCAGAAGCGCTGCAGAATCCTCGGAGTACCGGCGGTCAACGTACTGACACCCATTACCCAGGTTTTTGATGATTATCTCGGCGAGAAAATGTCTGGCCGTAGCGGTGCGCAGCATGCACTCGATGAGGACTATTTCGGTCGATTGGATGCCCTCAACTTCGCCATGACCCATGATGACGGCAATCTGCCGGACGATGTAGAAGAGGCTGACATTATTCTCATCGGGATCAGCCGAACTTCAAAAACACCGACCTGCATTTACCTGGCCCAACGCGGATACAAGGCTGCGAACATTCCACTTGTACCGGGGGTGGATCTGCCGGACACAGTAATGCTGTCGAAACGCCCTCTTGTTGTATCGCTTGTGGCCTCTGCCGATCGCATTGTTCAGGTCCGGGAGAACCGACTGCTTGCTTTTGACCGTGACATGGTCGGCGATGCCTATGTTGATCGGGCATCGGTTCAGGAGGAACTGGCCTGGACAAAACGTCTCTGCAAGACCAACAACTGGCCGATGATCGATGTCTCAAAGAGGTCTGTTGAGGAAACTGCAGCCGCCATTCTGGCCCTCGTAAAGGACAAGCGTGAATCCGGCGACCAGAGCTCGGGGCGCGCTTAATGCAACCCATAATTCTCGCTTCCGCAAGTCGTCACAGAGCTGCGATCCTCGAACAGGCGGGTGTAACATTTGCCCAGATTGCATCGCAGCTGGATGAAAGGGCAATCGAAGCACCTCTCGAGGGAGCCGATGTGCTGCCGGAGGACAGGGCTGAAATTCTGGCCGAGGCCAAGGCGGCCGATGTCAGTGCTTCGAACCCGGGCCATTGGGTTATTGGTTGCGACCAGATCCTGTCCCTGGACGGCGACGTCCTGCATAAACCGCAAGACATGGAGCAGGCGCGTCGTCGACTGCTCACCCTTTCAGGAAAAACCCACATGTTGCATTCCGCTGTCGTGCTGGTGCGAGACGGGCAGACCGTCTGGCGCCACGTCAGCCCCTGCGCTATGAAAATGCGCCATCTGGACCCGGGTTTTGTTGGCCGCCATCTGGCAGATGTGGGCGAAGCGGCGCTGACAAGTGTTGGAGCCTACCAGATTGAGGGTCGCGGCGCCCATCTGTTTGAATCGATCGAGGGGGACCTGTTCTCGATTATCGGCCTGCCGCTGCTGCCTTTGCTGGAAGCGTTGAGAAAAGAGGGGGTTATTGATGGGTAACGGGTCCGAATCGAAGGTATTCGTTGTCGGCTGGCCGATTGACCATTCTCGCTCGCCGATCATTCACAACTACTGGATCGAACAACATGGACTGAAGGGTTCCTATGAAAGACAGGCCTGTCCGCCGGAAGATTTCGAGCGATTTCTCGCATCCATGGAAGGGGCCGGCTTCATAGGAGGCAATGTCACAATACCACACAAGGAGGCTGCTTTTCGCGGAGTCGGATGGTGCGATGGGACGGCACAAGCCCTCGGCGCGGTGAACACGTTGTGGCTCGACGGAGGCCAGATTTGCGGTTCCAATACCGACGGTTATGGGTTTCTGGCAAATCTCGATGACCTGGCGCCCGGATGGAGCAGCGTGGAGAATCTTGACCGCGGGGCATTGGTGATCGGAGCAGGAGGCGCGTCCCGGGCGGTTGTTCATGCCCTTGTTGAGCGTGGTTTTAAGACCGTCGTTATTGCCAATCGAACTCTCGAGCGCGCGCAACAGCTGGCCGAAAATTTCGGCCCCGCCTGCCTGGCGACCGGACTTGCCGATGCGCTGGACAGGCTTCCTGCGCCAGCTTTCGTTGTTAATACAACATCTCTCGGCATGGGTAAAAATGTCGAGCTTCCCATAGACGTTTCCGGCCTTCCGGAAGACACGCTGGTCCATGATATCGTCTACACACCCCTGGTTACGCCGCTCCTTGGGGCAGCCCGGAAAAGCGGCCTGAGGACGGTTGATGGCCTTGGCATGCTGCTGCATCAGGCGGTTCCGGGGTTCGAACGATGGTTCGGAATCCGGCCGGAAGTTACTGCAGAATTACGTGCGCTGGTGCTCGCCGGTACGAAAGACGCGCCATGACGGGGACCATCTTTTTGGCACTGACCGGCTCCATCGGGATGGGAAAATCAACCACCGCACAAATGTTTCGTGATGCCGGTATCGCGGTTCATGACTCCGATGCAACTGTTCATGCGCTCTATGAGGGCGAGGCAGCCCGCCTTATCGAAGATGCCTTTCCAGGCACGACTGACGAAAACGGTGTTGACCGTGCAGCTCTCGGGCAAAGGGTTCTGGGCAACGAGGCGGCAATGAAACAACTGGAATCGATTGTTCATCCCCTTGTGCGCCGCGAGGAACTGGCGTTTCGCGATCGGGTTCACCTGCGGGGCGATTCCCTCGCTATCCTCGACATCCCGCTGCTTTTTGAAACTGGAGGGGACAAACGGGTCGACGGTATTGTTGTTGTTACTGCCGACCCCGAAACTCAAAGTGAGCGCGTCTTGCAGAGACCCGGCATGACAGAGGAAAAATTTGCAGCAATCCTGGCGCGTCAGACCCCGGATGCTGAAAAACGAGCCGCTGCGGACTTCATCATTGATACAGGGCAGGGAATGGATGCAGCCCGGCGTGCCGTCGAGGATATCATCGACGACGTTAAGGACGGTCGCCTTCCTCGCTCACAATGATCTGTGTGAAAACAAGCTGGGCTTCAGCGCGGCCTTGAGCCTGACCGCTTCGCTTATCTAAGGTCCGGCAGACACGGAGACTGCCAATGCGCGAAATCATTTTCGATACGGAAACAACCGGACTGAGTGCCCGGGATGGAGATCGGATTATCGAGATTGGTGCGATTGAAATGATCGACAGAATTCCAACCGGCCGCACGTTTCACGAATATCTCAATCCAGGCGACCGGGAGGTTCATCCGGATGCCGAAAAGATTCACGGCATATCCAATGCCGATCTTGTCGACAAACCTGGCTTTGCCGACATCTTGCCGAAGTTCAAGGAGTTCTTTGCCGAAGGTATGCTGGTTGCTCACAATGCAACTTTTGACGTGGGGTTTTTTAACGCGGAGCTGAAGCGGGTCGGCGAACCCTCGCTCGATACTTCCCGGGTCGTCGATACGCTCGCCATTGCCAGGCGCAAGTTCCCAGCCGGGCCCAATTCACTCGACATGTTGTGCAAGCGTTTTGGCATCAGCAACACCCACAGAACGTTGCACGGCGCCTTGCTCGACAGCGAACTCCTGGCCGACGTCTATGTCGAACTCACCGGTGGGCGACAAACCGGCTTGAGTTTCTCCGACAGCGATGAGAACACAACGGGCCCCGAGTTAACTGCAGGCAATTCGGCCCAACGTCAGCGTGACATACCGTTAGCCCCGAGGGTGTCGGATACAGACCTCGCCGCCCATGCCAGGATGATTGATGCAATGGGCGACAAGGCGATCTGGAAGAAATGGCAGCAATAGCTGCACCGCATTGACACAACGGCTGGAGCGCTAGTTGTCTGATGTTTCCATCTGCGATTTGACCTGCTCTTCCGCCATGCGCTGCTGGAACAGCGCTGCAAAATCGACTGGGTCGATCATCAAAGGCGGGAAGCCGCCATTGCGTGTTGCATCGGCAACAATCTGCCGGGCAAACGGAAACAGAAGGCGCGGACACTCAATGAGAATCGCCGGACCGATCGCTTCCTGTGGAATGTTCGTCAGCCTGAACACGCCCGCATAGATCAGTTCCACGTTGAACATCGCGTCAGCGCCTTCACCGGCGTTGGCGTCCAGCTTCAGTTCCACCTCGAAATCGGTATCTGAAAGCGGATTGGCGTTTACATTGATGTTAATGTTGATCTCCGGAGGCTGCTCACGCGGGCGCAGCGACTGGGGAGCGTGAGGATTCTCGAACGAGAGGTCTTTGATGTATTGGGCCAGCACATTAAGCGACGGCGCTTCGCCATTGCCCTGTGCAGCAGCAGCTTCTTCTTTTTTTTCCGGTTCTTTGGCCATGAGGCTCCCCGTTGATTGAGTGGACTGTTTCAAAAGAAAGGGGCGATAAAACGCCCCAGGAAAGAGGCGTTGGCGTTACCATGTTGACAAGGTAAGGGCAATGACGACCGGCTTCACCTGTCCTTTTTGTCATTCCAGGGTGAATCCGGGTTCGCTGGACCGGAGGTGAATTCGTCGGCATCGAGATCGATGATTTCGCCCTCGCCAGGCGGTGGCGGTCGCTTACCATCCATGGGGTCACCATAGGGCGTTTGCATGCCATCTGCTGAAAACGTCGTGCCACCTGGCCCAACAACAGTGATACGGGATGCGATGAACCCCCAGATGGCAGAGCGGATAAGGGGAACGAATAGCAAAAAGCCAATAGCGTCGGTGACGAAACCGGGTGTAAGCAGCAGAATGCCGGCCACAAGAATCATGGCACCATCGCCCAACGCCCGCCCCGGCATGCGCCCACTATCGGTTTCTTGTTTGATCCGGTTCATAATCTGAAAGCCTTGATGGCGCAGTAACATTGTCCCGATCACAGCGGTAACCAGGATCATGCCAAGCGTCGGCCAAAGGCCAATCTGGTCACCAATCACGATAAACGCGCCGATTTCGACAATCGGAACGATCAAAAGCAGGAAGGGAACAAAAGCGAAGGGCATATCAACCTTAAATCGAACTATTTGGCGTTATAGGCGTTCATGACACATAGGACACCTACACTTGTATTTGAATGGTGGTGTCGAACGTTCTATATGAACATGGGACGAGACGTCCGGGCGGTATACCATTCATCCCGAAATTGGAATTGCGATAACATATGGAATTTGACCTCTTCACCCTGCTGCCTCTGGCAGCTGCTGTGTTTGTTTTCTGGAAACTGCGTTCAGTGCTGGGCACACGCAATGGTACAGAACGTCCGCCCTATGATCCCTATGTCGATGGCAACAGGGACGTGGAGACAACCGATTCCGACGACAATGTGGTAACATTACCGGGCGCCCGGGGACGTCGTGGCGAGGAAACCGGCGCGTCGCTCAATGAGACCCGCATCGAAAAAATTGCCGGCGACGATGACGACTTAAAGAAGGGTCTGAAAGGGATTTTGGCTCGAGATCCGGAATTCGATCCGGCACAATTCCTGTCCGGAGCCAAGATCGCCTACGAGATGATTGTGACGGGCTTTGCCGATGGCGACAAACGCGCTCTGAAAGGCCTGTTGTCCAGAGAAGTTTACGACAATTTTGCCTCTGTCATCGACGATCGGACAAAAAATGGCGAAAAAATCCAGGCCACATTTGTCGGGATCGAGAACGCAAAAATCGTTGGTGCCGAACTGGTTCGCGATGAGGCGCAGATAACACTGAGTTTTGTCAGTCAGATGATATCGGCGACACTTAATGACGCGGACGAAGTGATTGAGGGCGACCGCGAGGAAGTTGCGGAAATCAAGGATGTCTGGACTTTTGCGCGTCCTGTGAAGTCCCGTGATCCGAACTGGAAGCTCGTGGCGACCGACGCCTGATGGGGGTGCCGGCCCCGTGGATGCCCGCCTTTCACCTGTCTCCTTTGAAGAACTTCGCGGTTGGTCAGGCGACAACCACATTGCGGCCTTTGCCGCCTTTCTGGCCAGTTCGCAACGCATGGCCGTCAAGCCATACAAGACGAGGGCGCTTGGCGTCAGCGGTCGAGCTCTTGCCTCTGTGGCAACTAAGGCGCTGAACTTAAAAAATCCCGATGCTGATGCTGCGCGCTTGTTTTTCGAACAGAATTTTGTGCCTCACCGCATCGGCACTGAAGAAACGACAAAGACCGGGTTTTTGACCGGATTTTTCGAACCGGTGGTCAGCGCGTCGCTCAAACCGTCGCGCCAGTTTCCCTATCCATTGTATCGACGTCCCAATGATCTCATTGATATCAACGATGCCAATCGCCCAGCGACCATGGATCCGTCATTCCGCTATGGTCGCCAAACACTGTCCGGTCCGCAGGAATATTCTGACCGTCCGGCGATTCAGACAGGGGCGCTGGACGGCAAGGAACTTGAGCTGGTCTGGCTGCAGAGCAAAGTGGACGCTTTCTTCATTCACGTTCAGGGGTCGGCCAAGCTGCAGCTGGCTGAAGGCGGATGGATGCGCGTGACCTATGCCGCAAAAAGCGGTCACCCCTATACATCAATCGGCAAAGTCTTGTGCGAGCAAACTGGTGTGCAGCCGGAACAGATGACCGCCGACCGACTGGCCCAGTGGATGTACGATCATCCGGACCGGATTGATGGCCTTCTGTCTCATAACAAATCCTATATATTCTTTGAGGAGATCGAGGGTCTTGACCCGTCTCTTGGACCGATTGCCGCAGCCAAGACACCGCTCATGGCGGGGCGTTCGCTGGCAGTGGACCGAACACTTCATACGTTTGGCTCGCCGGTCTGGGTTACGACCCGCAGCCCCCTGCCAGGCGACGATAGCACCTTAGCGCGCCTCATGGTGGCCCAGGACACCGGGTCGGCAATTGTTGGTCCGGTCCGCGGTGACATCTTTGTCGGCAGTGGCGTTGAGGCCGGAATGATAGCCGGGAAGGTTCGGCATCAGGCGGAAATGCAGGTTTTGGTTGCAAAGGATGGTGGCCTATGAGGCGGCGAAGTCAGTCGAGATCAGGCTTCTCGGGCCTGACGCGGGAAGACCGTGCTCTGTGGAATCGGGTTGCCGACACAACAACGCCGATATCGCATGAGCGTGCGACCATTTTGAAGGATGAGATGAGCCGCCTGATGGCTGAATCTGCTCCCCGGCATCGCAAAAGTCCCGAGCAGCCAATTCTTCCCGATAGCCCGATGTTGCAACCGGCTGTGCCCGTTCCATACAACGCACGACCGGTTGCCCATCCGATCGAGGAGCGCATCGTCAAGAAACTGGCCAGCGGTCGCCAAAAAATTGATGCCCGCATCGACCTCCACGGCATGACCCAGGACCGTGCGCGATTTGCACTGCTGGATTTTCTGCAAATGGCGCAAATGTCTGACAGCCGGATCGTTTTGGTAATCACTGGCAAAGGCAACGAGGGTACGGGTGTCTTGCGCCGCAACGTACCAATGTGGCTTGCCGGGCCTCCGTTTTCCGGAATCGTCAATGGATACCGTGAATCCCATGTTTCGCATGGCGGCGAGGGCGCATTGTATGTGCGTGTTCGCCGCCGCAGGCCCAACGGGGCAGCCCGATGACGCCGCTGGGTGAGCATCTCCGCAAGCTGCGCGCCGACCGCAATATCAGCCAAAAAGACATGGCGGCCGGCATTGGCGTTTCAGCGCCCTACCTTTCGGCGCTGGAGCACGGTCATCGCGGCAAACCTTCGTGGGATCTGCTGCAACGAATAATCGGCTATCTGAATGTTATTTGGGACGAAGCAGAAATCTTGCAGGCCAAGTGGGCGGTTTCCGATCCGCGGGTCGTGGTGGACACGACCGATTGTCCGGCCCTGGCGACCGAGGTCGCTAACCTTCTGGCAATTCGGGTGGAGACGCTGAGCGATGAGGAGTTGGAAAGGCTAAGAGTGGTTCTGGAACGCGAGCGCTAGAATTCACATCACTCCGCGCAGGTCCGCCAGCTTCTCGTTAATCAGCCAGCCGTAGTAATTCTCCTGCGGAAGGGCCACAGGCTTTCCGGATTTTTTCAGCTTGCGGTTTTTCGCCCGCAACGCATTGGCCCGAATCGTCACATTTCCCAGATTGTACAGCGTTGCTGTCAGGCCGGGATTCTGTGAGATGTCGAATCCGGCAATATTGCGATAGGAATCAATGGCATGACGCAACACCGCAGCCATGTAGAGCAAGGTTGAATCAGGCTCCATGATTGTGTTGTAAATCTTTGGTGCCTTTTTGACTGAGAGTTTGGGCTCGCGTGGGCTTCGGGCACGCACAATATCGTTCACCTTTAATGCGGTGAGGGGATTCAGTTGCCCAAGACCAAATGTCTGTCCGGCATAGAGCGGTTGAAAGAACACACGGCCAAAGCGATCATTGGGCCAGCGCTTTCCGCCTACATTTTTGCCGCGATAGGTTCGATTCCAGACCATCTCGCGGCAAGTCCAAAGGTCATAGGAGTTCCGGCGGTTGTTGCAGGCCTGAAAGGCCGGTTGCGCGACGAGTTTTGAAACGCTGGTGCCTTTGTATCTGAAGGACAGATCCTGACCAAGATAAGCCAACGCCTTAACATAATAGCTTTGCAGGCGATCCTTGGCGTCGACATTGTAGGTATGTTCACCAACAAGGGCGCCGACAATATGGATCGGATCGATGCCATGAATGCTCGCAGCTTTCTTGATTTTGCCCATCAGTTTTCTGTCGCGGGACAGTAAGTTGCGGATTTTCCGGTATTTGCCTTCAAATGATCCACCCGCTGATCGTGTGCGTTTGTAAGAAGCGCCGGGTATCTTGGGTTGTTCGATGTTGCGATTGCCGGGCGGCACCAGCGTGGCTCCGCTGGCGGATGTGGCGAGCAGGCTGAACGTGACAAGCAAGGCGTAAAGCAAAACTTTCATCCGCTCGTCTTATGGGAGACGAGCGTGTGCGGGCAAGTGACAAATGTCACCCGCCCGCATCACTCGTCAAAGAATGTAACGTGAAAGATCGGTATTTTTGGCAA
>CALIOE010000155.1 GCA_938044775.1 uncultured Rhizobiaceae group bacterium | reverse complement strand
GGAACCACGAGTTGCCAATTGAGGTTTTTGAATTGTCGGTTTTTATTGACACCGGGGGTACTCAGACGGACAGCTGCCCTGGAAACTGGCGCATTGTCCGGCAAGTGATGCGCGACGACGCAAGACTTTATGGGAGAGGCTAAATTCGGGGCGATTTACCAAACAATGGGAGCCCTGCTCCCATTGCCGAGCTGATCGGCAGATATCGCGAAAGCTGCACGCTGTTGCGGCAAGCCATCGAGCAGGCGGGCCAGCACACTGTTCGTGTGCAGGACCAACTGGTTTCGCAGCTGTATGAAAGAATTCTGGAATCGGTACCCAGTTCGAACGGGGAATGCGAGTTTCTCGCCAAATTTCTGGTCGAACAATTGACGAAACTTCAAGGCGGATCGCCGCTGGCCCGCCGGACAGGCGAAAAGATCGTGTCACTCGTTTCGCAAAGTGCTCTGGAACAGCGCCAAGAGACGAAGCTGGGCTCCAACCTTGCCGGGCAGTCATCAGCAGCGGCCAGACTTGAAAAACCGAGCTGATCCTTAATTCCCGCCAGTGTGCCGTGAGGGGGGCTCAACTTGCGGGATCGGCCGACGGGCGGCAATGCCCGTCGACCATTATAGACTTTCAACATGCAGGCCATCAATCCGGGGGCAGCGGCGACCGCAGAAACCGCGGGCCAAGCCATTTCATCAAAACGAGCGCATCTTCGCCGTCTTCGTAGCTTCCGACACGGATGCTGGACTGGCGAAAACCCAGCCTTTTGTACAAAGCACGAGCCGGAGCGTTGGATGGGCGCACGAACAACCGTGCAATTGGCCTGGGGACATGGAACAGCGAGAAAGCTGTGAGCTGACGTCCGATTCCAAGCCCGGCGAACGCCGGCGCGACGCCAACAAAGTCGATGCCAGTCCAAGGCCGCACACCGCGATTTTTCAACAATGTGAATCCCACCACCTGGCCCTCGAACCCGGCCACGAAAAGCATCTTTTTCCGGAATTCGACAGTCTCCAGAGCCGCCGGTTCGTCGAGCGCGTTGGGGTCGCCAGGGAAGAGATCGTTCTGCAGTCGCAGCACTGCAGGCACATCACCGGGTTCGGCTGGGCGGATGATTGTCTCAGACATGATGCAAACCTAATCCAGATTTGTTAAGGCGCGGTAGATTTTGACAGCGGATCGATGATGATGACCATTAAGGCAATCTTGTTTGACAAGGACGGAACGCTCATCGACTTCAATGCCACTTTCGCGCCGGCCACCGCGCTGGTGCTCGAAGAGCTCGCCGGAAGCAACGATGTGTTGCTGGCGCAAATGGCGCAAGCGGTGGACTTTGATCCCGAAACCACAACCATAGCTCCCGGATCCGTGCTAGTTGCCGGAAGTCTGGAAAACATTGCCGATGCTCTGTTCCACTTCGCCAGGGATCACCATTCAGCGGCCTTTCAATCGCGGCTGGACGAACTCTATGTCAAACACTCTTTGGAGAGCCTGATGCCTTTTGAGTTCCTATCCGACACGCTTGACGCGCTCACTGACCTTGGATTGCCACTCGGCATCGCAACAAATGATTCCGAGAATGGAGCCCATTCGCATCTCGGCAAGCTGGGCATCACACAACGGTTCGATTTTATTGCGGGCTTTGACAGCGGATATGGTGAAAAGCCTGGTCCAGGCATGATCACGGCCTTCGCCGACCATTTGGGCATAGCAACGTCAGAACTCATCATGGTGGGTGATTCCACTCACGATTGCATAGCCGGACGCACTGCGGGGGCCGTTGCCGTCGGACTGACCTGTGGTGGAGCAGAAGAAGACACTCTGAAACCACACGCCGATTACATTTTGCCTGACATCAGCCATTTACCGGATCTTGTCTCCCGACTGAGCGGCCGAGACAACAGGGGCGACGCTGAATGAGCCGGGCCATCCTTACTCTCAACGCCGGTTCGTCCTCGGTCAAATTTGCTCTTTTCGTTGCGGATAAGTCGGTGGCTCCGCTGTTTAAGGGCCAGGTCGACGGCATCGGCGCCGACGCCCGTCTGAAGGTAAAACGGCCAGACGGCAGTACCGCTGAAGAACGGGACCTTGATGAAGCAAGAATTCGGGACCCCAGCGATGCGCTGACTGCTATCCTCGGCATGATCGATGACCTGGCGCCGGACGCCCATGTTGCCGGGGTCGGACACCGCATCGTTCATGGCGGCGTCGACTTCGACGGACCAGTGGTTCTGGACGAGGACACAATCGACGCACTCGCCAGGTTGTCGCCTTTTGCGCCACTGCATCAACCCCACAATCTGGCCGGCATCAGAGCCGCACAAAGAGCGTTCCCGGACACGCCACAGATCGGATGTTTTGACACCGCGTTCCATCGATCGCATCCGTGGGTCAATGATACGTTCGCGCTCCCCCGTGAACTTTACGACCAGGGTGTGCGGCGGTTTGGTTTTCATGGTCTGTCCTATGAGTATGTCTGCGAAAAGATGAGCGAGATCGCACCGTTTCACCGCGACGGTGGCGTCGTGGTCTGCCATCTCGGCAATGGCTCATCCATGTGCGCCATTCGTGGCGGCCATTCAGTGGGATCTACCATGGGTTTTTCGGCGCTCGACGGCCTCCCCATGGGCACCCGATGCGGACAACTTGATCCCGGCGTCCTGCTCTATCTCATGAACCAGGTGCCCATGAGCCCGGAGGAGATCGAGAACATGTTGTACAGGGAATCCGGTCTCAAGGGACTTTCCGGTCTGTCGCATGACATGCGTGTTTTGCTCGCATCGGACTCTCATCATGCTAAACAGGCCATCGACTATTTTGTTTTTCGCATCCGCCGGGAGATCGGTGCTATGGCAGCCGTGCTGGGCGGGATTGATGGTTTGGTATTTACCGGTGGGATCGGCGAAAACGCCGACACGATCCGGGAACGCATCTGTGATGACATGGACTGGCTTGGCATCGAACTGGACGAGGATCGCAACCGCAAAAATGCCCAGGTGTCTTCAACGGACCGCAGCAGGGTTCGGGTCTTTGTGATCCCGACGAACGAGGAACTGATGATTGCAAAACATGCATCGTCGTTGCTCGAGAGAGAGGGCAGATAGGTTTCGCCAACCGGACGCAGACGGGCTAGTATGTCAACTCTCTCGCTTCCGGACCTCTGAATGACAACCGCATCAACTGCCTCTCCCGCCTTCACGGCGCGTCCCGCTATTGGCCTTGTAGCCGCGATCAGCGTGATTTTCATCTGGTCAGGATGGCTGGTAGCAAGCCGCGCGGGAGTACAATCCGCGCTTACAGTTTACGATATCATGGCGTTTCGATTTGGAATTGCCAGCCTGATCGCACTGCCGGTTGTTCTCTATCTGAAGTCGTGGCGCGGCATGACGGTTCAACAGATTGTTGTGACAAGCCTGATTATGGGCATTCCCTACACCCTGATTCTGTTCACGGCATTTGAAGTCGCTCCGGCGGCCCATGCAGCCGTTTTCATGAACGGCGTTTTGCCGGCCCTGACCATGCTGCTCGGCTTACTGTTGTTTTCCGAACGTCCGGGAAAACAACAATTGCTGGGCGCAGCGCTGGTTATTGTCGGTGCCGGGTTCGCAGCCTTTGGTTCCGCCGGATTCGATATTGCGACCACGTGGTGGGGTGACCTGTTATTCATCATCGCCGGCGGTTTCTTCGCGGTTTACATGGTGCTGAACAGAATGTGGCATCTGTCAATGACGCAAATCTGGCTCTGCGGATCCATCATGAATGCGATTGTATACGTCCCGGTCTGGTGGCTGTTCCTACCCTCGGGTATTTCCCAAACGCCGCACGATCAACTCATTCTGCAAATGACCTACCAGGGCATCGTGCCGAACATCATCGGCATGGTGCTCATTGCAGTCGCCGTCCGCCATATCGGAGCGGCACTGACGGCAGCCATGATGTCGGGCGTACCTGCTGTGGGGTCCTTGCTGGGCTACATTTTTCTAGGTGAATCACTCACCTGGCTTGGCATCCTCAGCCTGATAATACTGACCCCCGGCATCATCCTCGCAAGCATGCCATTGCGGAAAAAAGTGCCCGTGGTTGCCTGAGGACGGAGCTGTGGTCAAACATGCTGGTCCACCAGCACCGGATTGCCATCGGGATCAACAATGACGAAACTCGCCGGTCCGCTGGTTGTTTCATCCGCCTCAGACTCGAACGTCATGCCGTCGGATTTCAACTGCGTTTGCAGATTCCGGACATCCATGAAGGCATCCAGCGGCCGGGCATTCTGATCCCAACCAGGATTGAACGTCAGCATATTTCGTTCAAACATCCCCTGAAACAGACCGATCACGCATCCGGCGTTTCTCAGCATCAGCCACCCTTGCTCCGCATCACCGCCCGATTCGGCAAAACCAAGCTTCTCATAAAAGGCTTTCGAAGCCGCCAGATCCTTGACGGCCAGACTGACCGAAAATGCTCCGAGTTCCATGGGGGCGCTCCTTTGCCGATGTTGCGATAGCACTTCGATACAATAGCACGGCCCGTGCGCGGTCACCATTTTTGCGCAGACACTTTGATTCCAGCTATGGCCGTAAATCGCTGATCTCGATCAATAAAGTGTGTTTGCCTGCCTTTCCTGCAGAGCGCCATCGTAGTCGGCCGCCTCGAATTCATCGAACACCGACTTTATCAATTGCCCGGCGCTCGGCAGCGATTTCGGATCGACCTGAGCATCGACCTGCCACAGATTCGAACGGATGAGTGCCCGGGCGCACTGAAAATACATCGTGTCGATTTCGATCACCACCACCGTGGTCGGGACCCGGCCCTTGACGGCGAAGCTTTCCAGAAGGCTTCGCTCGGTGGTCAGGTGGGCGCGGCCATTGAGGCGCAGGGTTTCGTTGAGGCCAGGGATGAGAAACAGAAGGCCCACGCGCGGATCCTCAACAATATTGCGCAGGGTGTCGAGCCGGTTGTTGCCGCGCCGGTCCGGGAAGGCGATGGTGCGCTCATCAAGGATCCGGACACAACCCGGCCCGTCCCCACGTGGTGAACAATCCATCCCGGCGGGTCCCGAGCTGGCGATTGTGAAGAACGGAGCGGCTTCAATGAGTCTGCGGTATGCAGCGTTAATGACCGGCGTCTCCTTTGTGATGGATGCGGCGGAGGGCGGGCCGTAAAGCGTTTCAAGGTCCCTGATCGACAAAATGCGATCACCCATCGTCTTCCTCCCAGCGATAACGAAAATCGCAGTGACCCGCGCCCTCCATGATCGTTTGTGTCCGTTCCAGTTTGATATTCTGATTGTAACCGGTGCAGAAGGTGCCGTCCCGGCCGCATGAGAGAATGTGGCCGATCTCGGCCATTCCCATGTCGCGGTACATTTCAGCGTACTGGCAACGCGTCACGTTGTAGTGCACCTGTGTTTCGTTCTCCTCCAGCATTTCTACTTCCAGCGCACCATTTGCTTTCCACTGCGGCAACAACCCGTGGAAGCTTTCCAGCGTCTGCTCGCCACCCTCGGCCCGGGCATAAGCCTGCCCCTGTCGGACAGAGTCCCGGGTGATCGCAGCGCTCAGGATGCTGCGGGCTTCGTTCTTACCAAGCCGCTGCGCCATCTCCTCATAGATCGGCTTGATGATGTTCGCCTCGATGCGCCGTTGCTCAAGGATCGGCAAGTCGGTTTTGGCCATAAAGTCTGCTCCAATGAAAAGGCCGGGGAACCCGGCCATTTCTGCCTACATGTTTGGATAAACCGGACCTTCTCCGCCCTGCGGAGGGACCCAGTTGATGTTCTGGTTCGGATCCTTGATGTCGCAGGTTTTGCAGTGGATGCAGTTTTGCGCATTAATAACGTAAGTTGCGTCAGCGGCGCCTTCTGCAGCCGCATCGCCCGCTCCGTTGACCCACTCATACACACCGACCGGGCAATAGCGCCTGGACAGGCCCGCATAGACATCGAACTCTGATGATTTCTGCAGAGCCGCGTCCTTGAGATGCAAGTGCTTTGGCTGATCCTCGGCGTGGTTGGTGTTTGACAGAAACACCGAGGATGAACGGTCAAATGTCAGCACGCCATCCGGGCGCGAATACTCTATCGGCTTATGTTTCGAAGCCGGTTCTGTGGCTTCGAAATCGGCTTTTTCGTGCTTCATCGTGCCGAAAGGCGACCAGCCCCAGAACAGCGATGTGCACCACATGTCAACTCCACTGAGCAAGGTGCCCATGACGGAACCATATTTGGTGACGATCGGCTTTACGTTGCGCACCGGTTTCAAATCGCTGCCAATATCGCTGCCGCGCCATGCGGCCTCATAAGTGGACAATTCGTCGTTTGCACGTCCTGCCTGCAGGGCTTCGTGAACGTGCTCGGCTGCCAGCATTCCAGACAACATGGCATTGTGGCTGCCTTTGATGCGGGGCACGTTTACCAGACCGCCGGAGCAACCGATTATGGCACCGCCAGGGAAAGACAGACGAGGCACCGATTGCCAACCGCCCTGAGTGATCGCGCGAGCGCCATAGGACAGGCGCTTACCACCTTCCAGCAGCGGCGCGATTGAAGGATGAGTCTTGAACTTCTGAAATTCCTCAAACGGCGAGACATAGGGGTTTTTGTAACCCAGGGCCATCACGTAACCCACATAAACCTGGTTGTCTTCGATATGATAGATGAAAGACCCACCGTCCTGATTGTTCTGCAAGGGCCAGCCGAGCGAATGGGAAACAAGCCCCTCCTTGTGCTTATCGGGGTCGATCTCCCAAAGCTCTTTGAAGCCAATCCCGTATTTTTGCGGGCTGGCGCCAGCAGCGAGGTCAAACTTGTCAATGACCGTCTTGGCGAGCGACCCGCGCGCGCCCTCGCCGATCAGAATGTA
>CALIOE010000154.1 GCA_938044775.1 uncultured Rhizobiaceae group bacterium | reverse complement strand
ACCATTTTCAACAATGGTGGTGTGCGGGAACTGCACCTTACAGGTGGAGGACCAACAAGCTTCACCAACTTTGAAGTCAAGCCGTTTTATCACGTGTCGATCAACGTTGCTGACGCAACAGGATCTTCAGCCGTTAACCTGACTGTTAATGTCGAAGACGTGAACGACAATTCGCCGGTGATTACTTCCGGCAACCGCGTCAACATTCTGGAAAACTCGGCGCAACACGAAGTGGTTTATCGTCCGGCGAGTGATGATGTCGATTCAACCCAGGATCCTGTGACCTACACGATCACCGGCGACGATGCAGGGCAGTTCTCAATCAACAACGGAGAAATCACATTCAACTCCGTTCGTGATTTCGAGAACCCGCTCGATCTCGATGGCGACAATGTCTACGACATCACGGTTCACGCCGATGATGGAACCAACCCAATCAGCTCAAAAGATATCAAAATCTACGTCACCGATGAGGCCGACTCGATTAATGGTACACCGGGACCCGATAACCTTGTCGGCTTCTCGGGCGACGAGACCATAGTCGGCTTCGCTGGCGATGACGACATCCGCGGCAATGGCGGTGATGACGAGATCTTCGGCGGTGGCGACGACGATACTGCACATTACGGCGGTGCGGTGGGTGACTATTCGTTCGATATCATCGACACCAACGGTACGATGCAGGTCACTGACAATCGTCCCGGATCTCCTGATGGAACAGACACCCTGCACGACGTCGAGTTCTTCGAATTCGATGGAAACCCAGGGCTGACCTTCCCTGCCGCAGGATTGTTCACGAATGCTCCTGTTGTTGATGATGACCCAGCCGATCTCGGGGCGATCAATGAGGACGCTGTCGGATTTATCATCAGCAGTGCTGACTTGATCAACGGCGCCTTCGACATCAATGGCGATACCCTTTCGGTAGACAATGTCTCTGTTCCGGTTGGAAAAGGAACGATCACCGACATTGGTGCAGGTTTCTACAACTACATTCCTGCCGCGGACGACGATACGGACGTGACGATCAGCTATGATGTTACTGATGGTGCAAACTTCACACCTTATTCAGCGACACTCGATCTGACGCCAGTCGATGATCCGGCCACGGCTGAGGATGATTCAGTGACAGGAGATGAAGCTACACCGCTCAACGGCACCGTCTTCATCGACAACGGGAACGGCGCAGATACCGATATTGACTCGGCTCTGACCGTTACTGCGGTCAACGGGAATGCAGGCAGTGTGGGCAACCAGATTGTGCTGGCTTCCGGTGCGCTGCTGACGCTCAATTCCGACGGCACATTCATTTATGATGCCAATGGCATTTTTGACAGCCTGCCCGGACCTGCTTCGGGAGCTTCAAACTTGCTGCCTGGAATGGATAGCTTCACCTATGAGCTGAACGGTGACGATACAGCAACTGTAACCGTCACAATCAACGGTGTTGACAGTGACGGCGACCTGCTTCTGGGAACCGCGGGTGCAGATGCCTTCGATGGTGGTGTTGGAGAAGACACCGTCAGCTACACCAATGCTGCCGGCGGTGTCCGCGCTGACCTTATTGTTACAGCGGGCAATACCGGCGAAGCAGCAGGCGACACCTACGTCGACGTTGAAAACCTCACTGGTACAGCTGCCGCCGATGTTCTTCTGGGAAATCAGTCAGATAACGTTTTGAGTGGCCTTGGAGACAACGATCTCCTTATCGGTCGGGGTGGAATTGATACCCTGCTCGGTGGCTTGGGCAACGACGAGCTGAACGGTGGCGCAGGAGGCGACATGCTTGATGGTGGCGGTGGTACCGACACAGCAACGTATGTCCATTCAGGAATTGGCGTCACCGCCGATCTGATGAATGCCGGCGCCAATACCGGCGAAGCTGCAGGCGATACCTACGTCTCCATCGAAAACCTTCGCGGTTCCAACAGCTCGGTCAGCGGAGACTTCCTGTACGGTGATGCCAACGTCAACACGATCCATGGCTTTGCCGGCGATGATATGCTGGATGGTCGCGGTGGAAACGACAGTCTCTTCGGTGGCCTCGGTAACGATGTCCTTATCGGTGGTATCGGTGGCGACCTGCTGAACGGTGGCGCCGGTGTTGATACCGCGTCCTATGAGATGGCCGGTGGAGATATTCGTGCCGATCTGTTCTTCTACGGTCAGAACATGGGTGAAGCCGCAGCCGACACTTATGGCGACATGGAGAACCTGACAGGCTCGGCCTCCAACGACGTGCTTCTCGGCAATGCGGGAGACAACGTGCTTTCCTCGCTCGATGGCAACGACCGATTGTTCGGCCGCGGTGGCAGTGACACCATTATGGGTGGTATCGGAGCGGACCGCCTCGGCGGCGGCTTCGGCGGCGCTCTGGCGGCCGACGGTTTCGCGGACACATTCGTGTTCACCGATATCAATCAATCAACCGTCGGGGGGCTTGGACGCGACACGATCATCGACTTTACTCGTGGTGAGGGCGACATGATCGATCTGTCGGCAATCGATGCCAACACCGGACTTGCTGGTGATCAGGCGTTCTCGTTCATCGGGAATGTCGGCTTCAGCGGCACAGCGGGTGAGCTGCGCTTTGCAGGGCCGCTGAACCAGGTCCAGGGCGATGTTGATGGTGACGGCAATGCGGACTTCGCGATCGTCGTCGATCATGTCACTGGCATGATGGTAAGCGACTTCGATCTGTAAACGCGACAGCTTGCGTTGCCCCAGCCAGATCGGGGGCTCAGCCGGAAATGATTTGTCTATGACACGTCATTTTCGGCTGATTTTTTTTGGGTTGCTGATTTCTCTGCCGTGCATGATTCGGCGCTGCCCGGTACCCACTTTGCCTAACGCGCATTCAGTGTAGTTTGAAAATCTATTTGGTTTCGTGTCGCCGCCTGGTCGACTGGCGTCTGGAAACATAGTTTTACGGCACCCTGCCGGGCTCCGTCGAGTGGCGGGGCAAGTCGCGCGTATCGAGCACTTCAAGATGGCATATACAACGTTAGAGCGTGAAGGCACCGACCACGAACACAAGTGCAGCAAAATATGAGAACCAGATCGCTCTCTCAATGGTGCGGGAAAACCCTGGAATGTCTGGAGTCACAAACATCTCAACTGCGATGAGGGCATCGGACAGGATGAAAAGTCCCGCAGCGATCATCGCCAGAAAGAACGGCCATTCAGGAGGAAGGGTGAGTGCAGCAACCCCCATCGTGACCGTCAGTATTGAATAGCCGAGAACGGGCCACCTTACGGGACCGAGGCCTGGCCACATTCTGAATATTACGTAGAAGCAAAAAGCGAGAAGCACGATCAACGGTACCAGGCGACCGTAGCCACTGATCACCGTCTCGAGCCCCATGCCGTGCTGCCAGAACAGTGCAATCAAGCAGAGTTGGACGATGCTGAATGTTCCAAGGCTGGCGAGAAATGCATCATCCTTTCGTAATGAAATAAGAAAATCACCGGCCGCGCCAAAGGCTAATGCCACGATCAGAATCACGGGGGCCTGCAGCGCCAAAGACGTCCAAACAAGGCACAGCGTTGAAATCGCCTTTACGCTGCTGCGTCGTAATGATGGTTCCTGATGCGTAAGTTCGAGACCGTAATACAGCGCACAGATCGTCGCTGCGGCGGCGCTATAGAAGAAAAGCAAATTCATAAAATGTTCCCAGGCAACGATGCCGGCATGATTTTGCATTCCTATCAGCTTGCCAGAATGGTTACGCAGACAGTTCGGTCACGAAACGGTGCGGCAGATTGCGTACTGCGTCAATCTGCACCGGCTTGCAAGGGCAGGCGCTTGACAAAACCCGCAACCTGCCATGCACATTGTGGATAGGTCCAAGTGCATCGGTTCAGGATGAAGCGGAAGGTATGCCGGCAATCAAACAGATGCCGGATTCGAGCCGGCGTAGATTTTGAACGATCCGGTCTTGCCATTGCGCGAGTAACAGCTCTATCTTTGATCACCTAACCGGGCAGCGGGGTGTCTTCCGGACCCGCCCGACGTCAGTTCTGACGTGTGAAATCCCCGCGAAATCCGGTGTCTTCGGGCATCTTTTTTCGAACTGTCAGTCCGCGTTGATCGCAACTGCCAGAAATACGGGAGGTTTGTATGAAAACCGCAGGTGTAATCGGTCTTGGTGACATGGGCAGCGGGCTCGCCAGGAATCTAATCAAATGTGGATATGACACTTCAGGCTTTGATCTCAGCGGGGATCGAATGGCCGCCTTTGTCGAATTGGGAGGCAAGTCAGCAGCAAGTGTCGCTGAAGTTGGCTCCCGTTCGAAAACCGTTTTTGTCATGGTCATGAATGGAGATCAGGCAAACTCAGTCATACTTGGTGACGATGGCCTTGTGGCCAATATGGCATCCGGTGGTTCGATCATTCTAACCGCGACAATCAAACCCGCAGAAGCACGATCGATTGGCGAAACGATGCAAGGTTCAGGCGTCGACCTGATCGATAGCCCCGTTTCAGGCGGTTATGCCGGTGCCCAGGGCGGAACGCTTACGATGATGGCCGCCGGGAATGAAGCTGCGCTTGAAAGCAACCTGCCGGTAATGCAGGCGGTTTCGAGTACTGTGCATCGGGTCGGCACACAGGCCGGCGAAGGGCAAATCGTCAAGGCATGTCTGCAGTCACTGATCGGCTCAATTTTCTCGGCGACGTTTGAAGCATCCGCGCTTGCTGCAAAAGCAGGGGTAAGTGGCGAAGTACTCTTCAACGTCTTCTCGACTTCTGGTGCGGCTTGCAGTGTTGCCAATACCGCGCTGGCAAACATCATCGACCGGAGATTTGAAGGCACAGGAAGCCATATCGCCACCATGCACAAGGACCTGTCAATATCGCTCGACCTTGCCGGCGAATTGGGTGTCCCCATGCAGACTGCTTCCTCTGCCATGCAGGTTTTTCACGCTGGAAAATCAAAATACCCCAATGGCGACAATTGGGTTTGCACCCGCATTGTTGAAGACATTGTTGGCGCAGAGCTGCACCGATAAAATGGGAAGATAAACATGAAACTTGGTGTCATTTGCGACGGCATTAGCCGCGATCTTGCCCACGCCGTCGACGTTATGGACGAATTTGGGCTGGAATATGCCGAATTGCAGTTCGTCGGTGAGACGGAGGTCGGGGATCATTCAAAAGAAGAGATTGCCGAGATTGATGGGCTTCTTCGTGACCGGGGAAAGCCTGTGTCCTGTTTGTCCCGTCACATTTTTGCTGGCATGTCGGCCGCAAACAGACCGGGCGACGCACTCCACAACAAGCACATGGATGCGCTCAAACGCGTGATCGAGATGGCTCATGTTGTCAGCTCACCGCTGGTGCGGATCATGACCCAGAAAAAGGAGCAGATTCTGTGGGGCAAAAATGGTGCGGAGAAGTGGAATGTGGCCCACGGAGTCTGGGACACTATGGCGCCGATGATCGCCCCGGCGGTTGAACTCGCTAAATCAGAGGGCGTTGGACTTGTTGTTGAAACGGGCAACGGGACCCTGGTCAATTCAAACTATACAGCGCGGAAACTGATCGATGAACTGGACGCAAAAGACACGCTGAAGGTGCTTTGGGATCCCGCCAACAATTGCTGGTGCCACGAACTGGCGTTTCCTGATGGCTACGATGAACTCCGCGGCGGGTATCTTGGTCACCTGCACATTAAAGATGTGAAAGTGGATACACCGCGCGCCACACTGGAGGTGTGCAGATTGGGTGAGGGACAATTGGCGGAATTGTTTCAACCAATAGCCGAAGCGCTGAAGGCGGACCGCTACGATGGCGTGATCTCGCTTGAGAGCGTGTATCATCCTGGAAACGGAAGCTTTGAAGACGGATTTCGTCTGTGCGTCCATCGGTTCAAAGAGCTGTTTGGCTAATCACCAAGCCGTCACAAAAGACTGCCCCGGCAATGGCACATGCTGTCTTCGAAAACAGTCAGCGCCCTTCGAACTCAGGTTTTTGTTTGTTGAGAAAGGCTTCCAATCCGTGCGGCCCATCGCGGGTCGTCATCATCGAAGCGATTCCCTGTGTTTCCTTTTCCAGTTGCGATTCCATCGGATCGCTGAACGCGGTTTGCATCATCCTCTTCAAACGGCCGAAGGACTTGGTAGGACCCACAGCAAATTTCCGCGCGATCGAAATCGCTTCATCCATGAGGTCGTCTGGTTCCACCACACGGTTGATCAGGCCCCAATCCACTCCTTCCTGCGCCGTCAGAACACGGTTCGTGAACATCAGCTCTTTCGCGCGCAGCAGACCGATGTGCTTGGCCAGGTAGAATGTGGAAGATCCATCCGGTGTGAGACCGGAAGCGGTATAGGCGGACACCAGTTTGGCCTTCGATGAGGCGATCACATAATCCCCTGCCAACATCATCGAAAATCCGCCACCACCCGCAGCACCATTCACCGCCACCACCAGTGGCGCATCCATATTGGCAAACCGGGTTACTGCAGCATGAAGTATTGTTGCCATGCGCAAAAGCAGCGCTTCCTTTTCATCTCCGGCATCTTTGAACTGATGGAGATCGCCGCCTGCGCAAAACATTTTTCCTTCCCCGGTCAGGATCACGGCGCGAATGTCGTCATTCGTGCAACAGCTAATGGAGACGGCATGCAGCTCCTCAGCCATCTGCAGGTTGAGCGCATTTGCATTGTCGGGGCGCGACAGGGTGATTGTGGCGACATTGTCGGTAATTTCGAAATTTAGTGTCTGGTAGGGCATCAGAAACTCCTTAAGCCGCTAACATGCCTTCGAGGCGTTTGCGGATGAGCGTGTCGGCTTCACTCATGATTGATGTAATGAGTTCCTCGCAGGTCGGAATGTCATTGATAAGACCGGCAACCATTCCGCAGGACCAGGCGCCGGCATCCATGTCGCCATCCACCATAACCTTGGGATAAACTCCGGCTACTTCGTCCAGAATGTCTTCGATTTTCAGATCTTTTCCGAGCTCCGCTTCTTTGGCCAACAGCCGTTCGACTGCTTCGTTATTCAGGACACGCTCGGTGTTTCGCAGAGGCCGCATGACCAGTCGCGTGTCAAGCTCGGTTGCTGCCAGTATGGCTTGCTTGACCTTCTCGTGAACAGGCGCTTCCTTCGTCGCAATGAAGCGCGTGCCCATGTTCATTCCGTCCGCACCCATGGCCAGCGAAGCAACAAGCGAACGCGCATCGGCCATCCCTCCCGAAGCGACAAACGGAATTTCCAGCTCATCGGCGGCACGCGGAAGTAAAATCATATTCGGGATATCATCTTCGCCGGGGTGACCACCACATTCAAATCCATCCACGGAAACGGCGTCGCAGCCGATTGATTGAGCTTTCAGGGAGTGGCGTACGGACGTGCATTTATGAATCACCTTGATGCCGGCATCTTTCAGAAATGGCATGACCTGCGCAGGATTGCGGCCAGCCGTTTCAACGACCTTGATGCCGCCTTCAATGATGGCACGGACATATCCAGGATAGTCCGGAGCCTGTATGACCGGCAGGAAGGTCAGATTCACGCCAATCGGCTTGTCCGTCATGTCCTTGCAGCGCGCGATTTCGTTAGCGAGATCTCCCGGAGTTTTTTGTGTCAGTCCGGTAATGATGCCCAGTCCACCGGCGTTTGAAACGGCCGCCGCCAGTTCGGCAAAGCCAACATAGTGCATGCCACCCTGAATAATCGGGTGTTCAATGCCGAATAATTCTGTGATGCGTGTCTTCATGAAGAGTTCCTCAATTCGCGCCGTTCGCGCTCAAAATCTTTGGTTGGTGTGGCGGATGCATCATGGGCTTCCATCGGCTCTCCGCAATCTGAGCAGGTCAGGTTAGGGCTGGTAATGGCGCCGCAGCCCTTATGTACAAGTTGCACAGAAGGATTTCCTTCACCAAGCCAGTGATCACCCCATTTCTTGAATGCAATGATGATCGGCCACAAATCGCGTCCCATGGCTGTCAGACGATATTCATAGCGCAACGGTCGTTCACAATAGGCTTCGCGTCGGATTGCGCCGAGTCCCTCCAGCTTTCTAAGCCGTTGCGTCAAGAGATGCGAGGACATGCCGGTAAGGCGCAGAAAACTGTCAAAGCGGCGTGTGCCCAGAAACATTTCCCGTAAAATCATGATCGTCCATGGGTCGCCAACCTGCGCAACGGCGCGCGCAATAGAGCAGGACTGTGAGGAAAGACTTGTGCGGCTCAAACTTAGTCACTTCATTTTCTGAATTGACCGGTTTCTATTTTTGAAGTTACTTCTTGTCAACGTCCGGCCAACCAGGAAGGCGAGATGAAAATCCATTGCTGTCTCAACCTCGCAAACACCGGACCTACAGGCCCTGGATTTGGTTCGTATGCGGGACATTCTGTGCCCCGCCAGGACCTCTGAATGTCGCCGTTCCCACTGGTAAGAGCGGAATGATGGGCCGGTCTTCATTGTCGACGATTCCCGAAGTCAGTCTATGAGCCCACCTCAAGCCAGACCATGGCTGGTGCTGACAGGCCTCGCCCTGGGCCTGACGGTCACAAATGGCTTTGCGCGATTTGCCTATGGATTGCTGCTGCCCGCAATGAAATCGGAGATGCAATGGAATTACGCGCAGGCGGGCTGGCTGAATACTGCAAATGCGCTCGGCTACATCACCGGGGCAGTCCTGACACTGGCCTTGATCAGGTCTGTTTCATCGGCTCGTCTGTTTGCCTTTGGCCTGATCACGACCACTCTGGCATTGCTCGCCACCGGACTGGATGCTGCATTGTGGTGGCAGACCCTTTGGCGTATCTTGGCGGGCGTATTCGGCGCCATGTCATTTTCTACCGCCGGCGCATTGGCTGCCGGATTGTTTCAAGGCGACCCAAGGCGGAACGCATTGGCCATTGCAATTTTGTTTGGCTCAGGCGGCGGGTTGGGCATCGTTCTGGCCGGGGCCGTCCTGCCGCTGATGCTTGATGCCCTTGGCCCGGAATCCTGGCCGACGGGCTGGATCCTCATCGGTGTGGTCAGCCTTTTGTTTCTGCCGCTGGGCCTATGGTCTTCCTCGCAGTTGCGCGAACCTGCCCAAGCGCAGACCATAGTGGTCCGTTTGCCGATACGCCGCATGTTACCGGAGCTTGCCGGATATGCCGGGTTTGGGCTGGGTTACATCGTCTATCTGACCTTCCTGTCAGCCTGGATGGTCGAGCAGGAAGCGAGCGCAGGATTCATCGCGCTGGTGTGGGTTCTTCTTGGCCTGTGCATTTGTTTTTCGCCGCTGATCTGGCGGCCGGTTTTTGCGCGCTATGCGTCGGGTATGCCTCTGGCCCTTATTTTGACAGCCATTGCCATCGGATCCGCGCTGCCCGTGATGCTGCCTGGCGGCTCGGTTCTGCTGCTGTCGGCGGTCGTTTTTGGCCTGTCAGTGTTCATGGCTCCTGGCGCGGTGACAAACTTTACACGTCAGAACCTGCCTCCCGAGAGTTGGGCGCGCGCGATGAGCCTTTTTACGGTGGTATTCGCTGTTGCCCAAACCGTTGGACCTTATGGAGCAGGCCTGGTCGGAGACCTGTTCGACAATATCGGGATCAGCCTTTTGGCCGCTGCCGGCGTTTTGCTGATCGGAGCGGTTGCTGCGCTGCGGCAAAAATCGCTCTGACCCGTCGGGAGGATCGCCAAAATCCTTGTGCGACTGTTCAGGTGATTGGTGCGGCCGTTTTTGGGAGCTTCCGATCGGCCCTTCCAATCAGGCTTCGAGACGGCAGTGTGGGATTTAAGCGTCGATGCGTCTGACATTGATTTGGGAGTCTTGTCAGAATGGCATCGACGCTAGTGCCCCTTGACCATCAGGTTTCGCGGGGTGACGAAACGGGTCAATGTCGAAACTACGGGGAACGAAAATTTCAAAAAGTGCGAAATCTTGTACTATCAACAGTCTGTTTGGATTGATGCTGGCCGGCGATCATATTGATAGTTTCGCACACCAATTTGACGTTTGGATCGTGAAGCGGGCCGTCGGGGATTGATCGAGCATTTGTGTGCTATATTATCTCTTCGATGCCCCAGAATACAAAACTCAAT
>CALIOE010000153.1 GCA_938044775.1 uncultured Rhizobiaceae group bacterium | reverse complement strand
CAATCCGGTTATCGAAAGGCGGGCCGGAATGACCACCGATCTGATGCTTGCCTGGGAAGACATTGTCGGCGATCAGCATGCCCGTCACTCGCGACCCGAAAAGCTCGACTGGCCGCGCAAGGCCGATGCCGAAGACCCCTTCGAACCCGCAACCTTGATTGTGGCCTGCGAGGGGGCTCACGCGCTGTTCCTTGGCCACGAATCGAGCCGGATTATCAGTCACATCAATCAGTATTTCGGATTTGCAGCTGTCAAACGGCTGAAAATTGTTCAAAAGCCCGTGGAAACAACAGTCGCGAAAGCAAGACCCGAGCTTCGTCCGCTTTCAGATGAAAAACGCCAAAGGGTGGAAGCGCTGTTATCCTCGGTGGATGACCACGATCTTAAGACGGCCCTTGAAAAAATGGGAATTGGTGTATTCAGCCGGCGTTCAGGTCGAGACAGCTAACCTTTCAACCAAATAACAAGAATATGAACCTGGCCGGTTGCGGCGTACTGGAAAAAGCCGTTTTTTCCGCATAATTTGACACCAGGTGCGGTGGGTCTCAAATCTCTTTTGTCTCTTGCCCGTTAAACACAACAAACACAACAACATCCGAGGCCTGACTATGACGTCGATCAATGCTCCTATCAAACGCCGCAGATTTCTGGCGCTCACTACGGCCCTGGCCCTGAGCCCACTTGTTCTTGCCAACCAACAGCAGGCCCTTGCACAGGGAACATTTGATCTGTTCGCAGATATCCCGCTGAAAGATTTCGTCATGGGTGAGGAAGGTGCCTCTGTGACGATCGTGGAATATGCCTCGATGACCTGCCCGCATTGCAAAACTTTCCATGAGCAGGTGATGCCGGTCCTTAAGAAAGAGTACATTGACACCGGCAAAGTGAAGTACATCTTGCGGCCATTTCCCTTTGATGGAGACCGTCGCGGCGAGGCTGCCTTCATGCTGGCTATGTGCGCACCAAACGACAATTATTATGCCATGGTGGACGCCCTCTTCAAAACCCAGCAGGTCTGGGCTGGTAAGGGCAATCCGGTGCCGGAGCTGCTGCGCATATCCAAACTGGCAGGCATGACGGAAGACGGGTTCAAAGAATGTCTCAGCAACCAGAAACTCTTGACCGATATGGTCAACGGTCGCAACAAGGCCGTAAAGGACTTCCAGGTCAGTGCAACGCCGACGGTTTTTGTGAACGGCCAGAAACTTGGGGATTCTTCCCTTGAAAGCGTCAAGCAGGCAATCGAATCCGCGCTTTCGTGATATGGCTTGCCGGGCCGCACTTACTGTGCGGCCCGGCTTCAACCATGGGACGACGAGCTTTAAGAGATGGAATTCAATAAACTCCGCCTCCTTGGATTCAAGTCGTTTGTCGAGCCGACGGAATTTTCCATTGAAAAAGGGCTGACCGGTGTCGTCGGCCCTAACGGCTGTGGAAAATCTAACCTTGTAGAAGCCCTCCGCTGGGTGATGGGCGAAAATTCCTACAAGAACATGCGTGCATCTTCGATGGACGACGTAATTTTTTCCGGTTCCGGCAACCGGCCGTCGCGCAATATGGCGGAAGTGGCGCTTTTTCTCGACAACAACGACCGTACCGCGCCGGCAGCGTTTAACGACGCCGAGGAATTGCAGGTCTCGCGCCGCATTGAGCGCGAAGCCGGATCGGTCTACCGGATCAATGGCAAGGACGTGCGCGCAAAGGATGTGCAACTCCTGTTTGCCGATGTTTCGACCGGAGCTCGCTCTCCTTCCATGATCGGCCAGGGCCGTATTGGTGAGCTGATTTCTGCAAAACCACAGGCGCGTCGCGCGCTTCTTGAAGAAGCAGCCGGCATATCGGGCCTGCATTCACGGCGCCACGAGGCGGAACTGCGCTTGCGGGCTGCAGAGACCAATTTGGAGCGGCTGGAAGACGTATTGGCGCAATTGGAGAGCCAGTTGGACAGCCTGAAACGGCAGGCGCGTCAGGCCAATCGCTATCGGAACATCGCAGGAGATATCCGCAAGGCTGAGGCGACGATTCTGCATCTTCGGTGGTCGGCTTCGAGAGCCGCAACCAGGGAAGCAGACGAAGCCCTTCAGATTGCCACGGTGAAAGTGGGTGAAACCGCCCTGGTTCAAACCGAAGCCGCCAAGGCGCAGGCGATTGTCGCAACAAAACTCCCCGATCTTCGAAACGCGGAGGCTGAGGCCGCGGCCGCCCTGCAGCGGGTCATAATCGCCCGTGACCAGCTCGATACAGAAGCTAAGCGCATTGCCCGTCGTCGCGCGGAAATGGAAGCGCGCCAGCTGCAGCTGGAAAGCGACATCGGCCGCGAAGAACAGATGATCGCGGAAAACAGCGATATCATTTCCCACCTCGAGCGGGAGGAGAAACAGCTTCTTGCTGAAACCGGCGGCCGGGAGAAAAGAGAAGCAGAAACAAAGGCCAGTCTGGAAAAAGCGACTCAAGATCTGAACGAAAGCGAACAAGTCTTGAGTGGCCTGATGCAAGAGCTGGCACAGCATAAGGCACAGGCAAGCCAGATTGAGCGCACGCTCAGCGAAGGTGCAGAGCGTGAGACTCGCCTGCGGGATCAGATTGACCGGGTTGAGAACGATCTCACCGGGCTCACTGCTGAAATTGGCGCATCAACCAATGTCCAGGAGAAAGCTGACGCAGTTGCCAAACTAGAAATTGTTGTTGCGGAAGCTGAAGTCGCCGCGGCCGCTGCTGAATCACAGGCTGAGGTCGCCCGTGAAGCCGAGCAGAGTGGGCGGCAGCCTGTGACCGATGCCCAGGCGGACCTCAGCAGGATTGAAACTGAAGCCAAAACCCTGGCTCGGATTCTCAATTCCGGAGACAGAGATCTTTTCCCGGCGGTTCTCGAAAACATCAGCGCTCAACAGGGGTTTGAGAAGGCTCTGGGCGCGGCGCTGGGCGAAGATTTGGATGTACCAACCGATGCATCGGCAAATGTCCATTGGTCGCTGATCGAAACTACCGACGACCCGGCACTTCCTGACGGCATCGTGTCGTTGGCGGAAAAAGTTTCTGCTCCCAGGGAGCTGTCACGCCGTCTTGCGCAAATTGGAATTGTGTCCTCAGAGCAGGGCAACAAGCTTGCCGCTACTTTGTTGCCCGGCCAGCGCCTGGTGACTTTGGAGGGCGATTTGTGGCGTTGGGATGGTTATCGCGCCAGTGCCGACGCGCCAACCGCTGCGGCGCTCAAACTTGAACAGAAGAACAGGCTGGCTGATCTGGACGCCGCAGCCGTGGAGGCCCTGAAGCACCTGCGGACTACCGAATCTGTTTTTGAAACCGCCAGAACACAAGCGGCCACCGCCCGGGAAACCGAACGCACCACCCGCGACGCGCTGCGCGATGCGCAAAGGGCGCTTGGCGATGCCCGTAAGGAGCTTTCGGAATCGGAACGCTCCATAAGTGACCTTTCAAACAAGCGATCTGCTTTGGAGGAGGCAAAAGTACGCCTGTCGTCGAGCCTGGAGGAAGCCATGGCGGTGATAGCGGAGGCTGAAACTGCCAAGGCCACGCTGGCCAGTTTGCAAGAGTTGGAAGCCAAATCCCAGGTCGCCCAGAACGGCACGGCCCAACACCGTATTGCGGTTGCCGAAGCGCGGGCCGCCTTTGAGAGCCTCGAGCGGGAAAACGCCATGCGCCTCGAACGCCTCTCCGCGATCGAGAGGGAGCGCTCGACATGGAATGAGCGGGCGGTCAACGCTGACCGTCAAATAAAGACCTTGCGGGCACGCCTCGAGGAAACTGTCGCCCAGCGCAGTGAAGTCGAGGAAGCGCCCGATGAAATCGAAAGCAGGCGCCGGACGCTGCTCAGTGAAATTGATGCCGCAGAAAGCAGGCGCAAGTCGGCTGCTGATGTTCTGGCTGCAGCGGAGAATGATCAACGGGAGGCAGACAAAGTTGCTGCCGGCGCTCTGAATGCCCTGTCAGAGGCGCGCCAGGACAGCGCCCGGGCAGAAGAGCGGGTTGAAGCGGCCCGCGAACGAAGGACTGAAATCGAGGCCCGAATTCGCGAAGACCTGGGCTGCGAACCGCATTTGGCACTCAAACAGACCGGCCAGGAAGACGAAAATAAGCTGGCTGATATCGAAGCCGTTGAGAAGAGAGTTGAACGTCTGAAAGGTGAGCGCGAGCGCCTTGGCGCTGTCAATCTTCGCGCGGAGGAGGAGAGCAACGAGATTCTCGAGCAGCGCGACACAATGGTGACCGAACGCGATGATTTGATTGAGGCAATCCGCAAGCTGCGTGGCGGCATTCAAAGCCTCAACAAAGAAGGCAGAGAGCGCCTGCTTGCGGCCTTCGATGAGGTTAATGACCAGTTCCAGAAGCTGTTCACTCACCTGTTCGGCGGCGGTACCGCCGAACTGCAATTGGTGGAGTCCGATGATCCCCTGGAAGCTGGGCTCGAAATTCTTGCCCGTCCTCCGGGCAAAAAGCCGCAGACCATGACTCTCCTTTCCGGGGGTGAACAGGCCCTGACCGCTATGGCGCTGATTTTCGCGGTGTTCCTCACCAACCCCGCACCAATTTGCGTTCTTGACGAGGTCGATGCGCCGCTTGACGATCACAATGTGGAGCGTTTCTGCAATCTGATGGACCAGATGAACGAGCAGACGAACACCCGGTTTGTCATCATCACACATAATCCGATTACGATGGCGCGAATGAACCGGCTGTTTGGCGTCACGATGGCGGAACGCGGAGTGAGTCAATTGGTGTCGGTTGACCTTGAAACTGCCGAATCATTCCGCGAAGCTGGCTAAACACACAACTCGCTTCCGGAAGTGCAGCCAGATGGCCGCGGAATTCTTGTTTCCATTTGGAACACCCAAAACAACCGCAACACCAGATCCGCAGGTGTTGGGTCAAAAAGGCGCCAATATTTCTGCGATGTCAGCCCTTGGGTTGCCGGTTCCGCCGGGATTCGTGCTGGGGATTGAGCTCGGAAAGCGCTGCATCGAGGCTCAAGGCAGCCTGCCCGACGGGACGATGGAGATGGTGGTCGATGGACTGAAAGCGATTGAGTCTTCTCTGGGTAGAAGATTTGGCGACAATAATTCGCCGTTACTGGTCTCGGTACGATCGGGGGCGGCTGCCTCGATGCCGGGAATGATGGACACTGTTCTCAATCTGGGACTCAACGACGAAACGGTTCTGGCATTGGCGCAGGAGACCGACGACGCGCGGTTTGCGTGGGATACCTACCGGCGCTTTATCCGCAGTTTCGCAGACGTTGTAATGGGGATAGACGGCGACCTGTTCGAAGATATCCTGGAGGAGGCCCGGGAACAGAACGGTTGTGAGGCGGACTCGGATCTGTCTGAAACCGCGCTGCAGTCGACCGTCGTGAGCTTCAAAGACTGCGTCGCCAGCGAAACCGGACAACCTTTTCCGCAAGATGTTCACGTGCAGCTTGAACTGGCGCTGGCAGCCGTCTTCAATTCCTGGAATACACCGCGGGCAGTCCGCTACCGAGACATGAACCACATTGATCACGACGGCGGTACAGCGGCAGTGGTCCAGGCGATGGTTTTCGGCAACCGCGATCTTCGTTCCTGCACTGGCGTCTATTTCACCCGCAATCCGTCGACAGGCGAAAACAAGCCCTATGGCGAATACATGGTCAACGCCCAGGGCGAAGATGTGGTTTCTGGCGTTCGCACGCCCTGTGAACTCACCGAAGAGACCCGCATCCGCGCGATGTCGGATTCCCCTTCGATGGAAAAGTTGTTCCCCGATACTTTTGAGCAATTATTGGCCATCGGGACCCAGCTTGAGAACCATTTTGCCGACATGCAGGAGATCGAGTTCACCGTCGAATCCGGACGTCTGTTCATGCTGCAAACGCGCAGCGGCAAGCGCAATCCGGTCGCGGGATTGAAGCTGGCCATTGCCTTTGCGAGTGAGGGGATCATCAGCCGCCAGGAAGCCGTGTCCCGCTGCAGGATGGAAACGCTGGCGTCGATGATGGTGACCAAGGTGCAGCCCAGCGAGGATGCTGTGCTGGTTGCCAAGGGGCTGCCTGCCTCGCCAGGCGCGGCAAGTGGCCAGATCGTGTTTACATCCGAAGCTGCCGTACAGGCCCGTGACGCCGGAAGTCCGGCCATTCTTGTGCGTACCGAAACCGACCCTAAGGACGTTCACGGCATGGATGCGGCCTCGGCGATCCTCACATCACGTGGCGGTATGACGAGCCACGCAGCCGTGGTTGCCCGAGGTATGGGCAAACCCTGCATTACGGCGGCAATGGCCTTGAAGGTCGATGCAACCGCCGGCCATTGCTCGGCGATGGGCAAAACCTGGCAGGCTGGTGAGGTTTTCACACTGGATGGTGGAGCAGGTACGGTTTATGAAGGTCGGCAGCCCGTCGTCTCACCGGAACCGGACGGCGACCTGGCCGTCATGCTGGAATGGCGGAACGAATTTTCAGCCGGAGCCTGAGCACGTCCGGCCGCGCGGCACCTGTCCCAAAGCCTTTCAACATTGCCCGGGTTTCGTCTTCAGGCGGCCCTTAAATCGGCTTTTCCGACCCAGGATTCCGTGTCGTCCAACGCCAGTACCAACCGGTCGATCAAGGCTTCCAGCTCATCGGGTTCGATAATCATGGGTGGACAAATCGCAATTGTATCGCCAATCGCACGCAGAACAGCGCCGTGCTCCTGCACAAACACGGCGCACTGCGCACCAACGCCCATTTTTGGGTCAAACGAACGTTTGGTCGCCTTGTCGGCAACCAGTTCCACCCCGGCCATAAGGCCGGAATTGCGCACTTCGCCCACTAGCGGATGATCGGCCAGGGCGGCGAGGCGTTTTTCGAACAAAGGTGTGATGGCCCGGACCTTGGCCGGAATATCCATGCGCTGGTAGATTTCAATCGCTTTGACCCCCAGCGCACAGCCCAGGGGATGTCCTCCATAAGTGTAGCCGTGGCCGAATGTGCCGATTTTTGCCGACTGGGACTCAAGCGCTTCCATCATAAATCCCGGAATCATTACAGCACCAAGCGGTGCATAAGCTGAAGTCAGCTGCTTGGCGGCAGAAATTGTGTCGGGTTTCATGCCGTGACTTTGAGCGCCCCACCATTGGCCGGTGCGGCCGAACCCATTGATCACTTCGTCATCGATTAACAGAATGTCGTGCTCTTTGAGAATCGGCTGGATAGCCGCAAAGTAGCCTGAAGGCGGCACGATTACGCCGCCGGCGCCCATCACTGGTTCGGCTATCATCGCTGCGATTGTTTCACCGCCCTCCCGCTCGATCATTTCTTCCAACGATTTTGCAAGACGCGCCACAAATTCCGCCTCGCTCTCACCCGATTCGCCGAAGCGGTAGTGATGCGGACAATCGGTGTGCAAGATGCCGTCAAAAGGCAGGTCAAAATCCATGTGATTGGCGGGTAGACCGGTCAGCGATGCGGCCATCAGCGTGACCCCGTGATAGGCCTTGATGCGCGATATGATCTTTTTCTTTTTCGGACGGCCGAGTGCATTGTTGTAATACCAGGCCAGCTTGATCTGAGTGTCGTTCGCCTCCGATCCGCTGGACGTGTAGAACACGTGCGACATCGGCACCGGCGAAATCTCTTTCAGCTTTTCCGCCAGTTCGATTGCCGGCTCTGTGCCCTTGCCGCCAAACTGGTGGTAATACGGGAGGGAACGCATTTGCCGGTCGGCGGCTTCGATCATTTCCTCGTTGCCGAAGCCAAGCCCGGTGCACCACAGCCCGGCCATGCCCTCGATGTACTCGTTGCCCTGGGTGTCGTAAATAAAGACGCCTTTGCCCTGACCCATGATCGTGGGCCCCATTTCGCGCAATTTATGAAGCGGCGAATAGGGATGCAGAACCGAATCCAGATCTCGGGCTTGCAAATTGCTAAGAGGGGTTTCACGTGCGCTCATGGGGGCGACTCCAGCCGGGCTCAATTGCATGAGTGTGAGCCAAGAACAAAGCTGCCGCAAGCCGGGAGCATGTGGAGAAATGGACGCTCAATCCACACAACAACCCGTTTGATCCACGCAACCTCAGCGGGCGCCGGAACGTCAGGAAAGTCTCGAAGGAGATGCCTGCACTAATGCAGGTTGGAAGAATTCAGAGCATTCAGGATATCGGAGAAATTGGTCGCAAATGCCGTTAGATCCTGACCAATTTCCTCCGGTCCGGCAACCTGGTAGGCGCCATCGAGGGTCTCGAACACATAGTGGGCACAGGACAGGTCGCCCGACGTTACCTCAATTGCCGCTACATTGCGCGCCTCTATTGGAAAGCGGTCGGCAGGCATGGAGAACAGAAAATTATTGCCCGTAGATCCAACGGCACTGCGCACCGCGGTCAAGAAATCAAGCTTATCGCTTTGCTTGCCGGACAGGATGATCTCCAGTTCCGCGCGCTCCAGAGCAAAATTAAAATTCCAGTCGTCTTCCTGATTTGCCGAGGCGGCCGAAGCGGCCTGTTGGGTACGCTCGTCAGAATCGGTTACGGGTCTAAACCACATAGAACAAACACCATTTTTACCCGGCCCCGGAATATGCTGTTCAGCAAGCGTGGCGGAATTGGGGCGATTGTCGCGCCATGTCCTTGATGTTCTTCCCAATTGTCGCTTGAACTTGAGCCAGATTGCGGGCGATTTGATACCTGTACTTGAATTGAAACCGGCAACGGCCTGTACTCAAAAACCCAAAAACGAGGAACGAACCCTGTAAATGCAACGTTTCACTGCCCAGCTTTTCGTTTTCCGGGTTTTCGGCCGAAAATTGCCTGACCTGAGTAACCGCCGGCCGAAGGCCGAAGCGACAACATGACCGCAGGCGTGATCGAATATTTCTATTCGGCGCATTCTGCATTCGCCTATATCGGATCGGCGCGGCTTGCAGCGATCGCGGGACAGGCCGGCCGCAGGCTGATCCATCGACCGATCTATCTGGGGCCGGTGGTAGAGGCGGTCGGAGGCAAGACTTTTGCGCAGCGAACACCTGAACACCATGCCTATTTCTTCGGCCGTGAAATCGAGCGCTGGGCGGCGTTCCGAAGTGTCCCGGTCATCGATTTTCGCCCGACCCATCACGATGCGGACATGACCCTCGCCAGCACGATGCTGATTGCCGCGCAGGATCTCGGCCTGGACGTGGACTCGCTCGCCCATCGCATTCTGGAAGTCCACTGGCGCGATGATGCCGACATTTCTGATGAAACCACGCTTTCCGACGTCGCCCGCGCGTGCGCGATGGACCCGTCTGATGTCCTTGCAAAGGCCCGTGCTCCAGCAACGCAGGATGCCTATCGGCAGAATACATCCAATGCGATCGAACGTTCTGTCTTCGGCTCGCCGACCTATTTCGTCGACGGCGATATGTTCTATGGACAGGATCATCTGGAATTGATCGAGCTGGCACTCCAAAACACCCCGTGATGAGTGCCGCCGAGGCGCTGATTTCCCTTTACCTGCAGGCATAGTTGGACCAAAATCACGGCTCAGTTTCGGGAGGAAATATGCTTGGACTAATGCAGCAGTGGCCGCTTCTCTGCCACAAGATCATCGACTACGCCGCGCAACAGCACGGGGACCGGGAGATCGTGACCCGGTCGGTTGAAGGCCCCATTACCCGCACCAACTATCGCAGCGTGCGGGAACGCGCGCTAAAAGTGGCGCAGGCGCTTGACCGTGACGGCTTCAAGGAGGGAGACCGGATTGCCACGCTGGCCTGGAACAGCGCCCGGCACATGGAGTGCTGGTACGGGATCATGGGTGTCGGCGGGGTGTATCATACGCTGAACCCGCGGCTGTTTCCCGAGCAAATTGCCTGGATCATGAATCACGCGGAGGACCGTGCGATTTTTGTCGACCTGACCTTCCTGCCGATTGTCGAGGCTATCGCCGACAAAGTGGGGTCGCTCAAGAAGATCATCGTGCTGACCGACGACGCGCATCTTCCCAAGGAGAGTAAGCTCGATCTGGTCGCCTACGAGAGCTGGATTGATTCCGTCGACGGCGATTTTGAATGGAAGCAGCTTGACGAAAACGCCGCCGCGGGCATGTGCTACACGTCGGGAACGACCGGCGATCCAAAGGGCGTCGTCTATTCCCACCGCTCCAATGTGCTGCACGCGCTGATTTCCTGTCAGCCCGATGCGCTTGGCGTCGGGTCAACCGAGACGGTTATGCCCGTTGTGCCGATGTTTCACGCCAATGCCTGGGGGATCACTTTTACCGGCCCGATGGTCGGGGCAAAGATCGTCAATCCGGGCCCGCTGATGGATGGCGCGTCGATTTACGAGCTTCTTGAGACTGAAAAAGTCAGTTTCACCGCTGCGGTGCCGACCGTTTGGTTGATGCTGCTGTCATACCTGGAAGAGACAGGTAAGAAACTTCCCCATTTGCAACGGGTGGTGATCGGCGGCTCGGCCTGTCCGCGGGCCATGACCAAGACCTTCCGCGATGAATATGGAGTTGAAGTAAATCATGCCTGGGGGATGACCGAAATGAGCCCGCTGGGAACCCTGGGTTCGGTCAAACCCGCCTATGCCGGTCTTGACGGCGAGGCGGTGCTCGACCTTAAGGAAAAGCAGGGCTATGCGCCGTTTGGTGTCGAGATGAAGGTCACCGACGACGAAAACAACGAACACCCCTGGGATGGCTCCACCTTTGGTCGGTTGAAGGTGCGTGGACCGGCCGTTGCCAGCGCTTACTATGGCGGGGCCGGGGCCGAAAACTTCGATGACGAGAGCTGGTTTGATACCGGCGACGTGGCGCACATCAATGAGCACGGCTACATGCAGATTACAGACCGCGCCAAGGACGTCATCAAATCGGGCGGTGAGTGGATTTCGACAATCGACCTCGAAAACCTGGCCGTTGGCCATCCGGATATCATGGAAGCGGCAGTAATTGGCGTTCAGCACCCAAAATGGGATGAGCGGCCGCTGCTGATTTGCGTACGCAAGGAGGGTAAGACGCCTGAGGGTTCCGACATTCTCGGCTTCATGGAAGGCAAGATTGCCAAGTGGTGGATGCCGGACGATGTCGCCTTTGTTGACGAAATTCCGCACACGGCAACCGGAAAAATTCAGAAGATGGAGTTGCGCGAGCAGTTTGCAGATTACAAACTGCCGACGGCGTAGGGCACTGGGCCTTCCCGCGCCCCACGTCGCAAGAGGACCGGCATGACCACACTCACCCGGCGGCTCAGGCAAGTTGAACGGCGTCGCTCGGATGCTGCTATCTGGTGCTGGCGGCTTGCTACATTTGCGGTGCCTTATCTGCTGATTGTGGTGCTGGGACACCGTTTTGGCGTCATAGAGACCATTTCGACGTTCTGGCTGCTGGCTCTGGGCGTTGCGATCCTCGTCGCGTCCATATTGACGGGCGCACGGGGGCTCTATGAATTGTGGACCTTCGGTCACAAGGGCGGACTGAAGGCGGCACGCGGAACCGTGCTGGCAGTAATCCTGCTATTGCCTTTCGGCTATTACGGCGCCAAGGCCTTCGTGCTGCCGCCAATGAATGACATATCCACCGACCTGGAAGACCCGCCAGCCTTCGAGAGTGCGGTCGAGGACCGTGTCGCCGGTATGAACATCATAGTTGATCCGGCCTCGGAGCGGTCTGAACTGCAGTTGCGTGCCTATCCAAGAGTTTCGGCCCGTCGCTATCCGCTTGGCACGGGCAGGGTGTTTCGCGAAGTGGTGGCGCTTGTCAGCGAGCGCGAATGGACCATTTTGACAACTGAAAGCGAATTCGGTGAGGCGCCAATCGACGCCGAAGGTTCGGGCCTTGTGGCCAAACCGGTAACCGACGAAGAAGGACTGCCTCTGCGAATCGCCCCGCCGAAATACCGCCCTCAGGCTGTCGTTGCGCCTGAGACTCAAAGCGCCGAAACAGAGCTGGTCGCCCCGGTTGGTCGCTCCTCTGCAAACGAAGATAGCGACGATTCAGCTGACCCGAGCGAGGAGCGCTATGTCGAAGCGGTCGCTAACTCGTTCATTCTGGGATTCGAAAGCGACGTGGTCATACGCATGGTTGAAGAGGAATCCGGAACTCTTGTGGACATGCGCTCAAGCTCCCGCTGGGGACCGCATGACCTTGGTTCCAATGCCGAGCGGATCGTCCAGTTCATGACCGATCTCGACGCGGCACTCCAGGGCGTTTCGGGATCGTAGGCCTGACACCGAGATTCCTGGCTGAGGGCAAAAATGATGCCCGATGGTGGGCCTGGCATTATACCGCTCGATAGATTCCGTCGATTGAGGCCGGACCGTTTGACAGAATGAGTCCCCGGGTCAGCAAATCCTCAATGTGGGCCAATACCGAGAGGCCGGCCGCACCATGGAGGCGCTTGTCGGTGCTGCGATAAATTACTGCCACCATATCGGGAATAGTCTCGCGGCCCTTGCGAATCTGATCGAGCACGGCCTGTTCGCGCATTTTGCGATGCGCTCGTAACGCACGGACGAAGGCGTGAGCGTTTTCCAATCGCCCGCCATGTCCGGGAAAGTAAGTGGCCTGAGGGGTCTGCAACAGAACCTCCAGCGAGTTCATATAGTCGACCATCGCACCATCGGGAGGTGCCACAATGCTGGTTGCCCAGGCCATGACGTGGTCTCCCGGGAACAGATAGTCGGTTCCGTCGAGAGCAAAGGCCATGTGGTTGGCTGTATGACCCGGGGTGAACAAGGCGGTCAGCGACCAGCCATCGCCCTCAATGACGTCGCCATGCGCCAGAATATGGTCAGGCTTGAAATCAGCGTCCGCGCTCGCGTCCAGTGGGTTTTGTTCGCCCAGCTTGAGTGCGCGTGCAGGTCTGTGAGGACCCTCGGCATAGATTTTCGCGCTGGTCTTTTCTGCAAGAGGACCTGCCAGCGGGGAATGATCCATATGGGTATGTGTCACGATTATATGGCTGACCGGGCGACCATTGATGGCGTTGATAAGGGCGTCAAAATGGGCCTCGTCGGGCGGTCCGGGATCTATCACCGCCAGTTCATCGGTGCCCAGCAGGTAGGTGTTGGTGCCGTGAAATGTAAACGCTGAGGGATTGTTGGCAGTGAGACGCGAAACTCCAGGAACCAAATCGACGACCTCGCCATGGCGTGGTTCAAACTCGGTGCGAAACTTGGGGCTGGACATGGCGCTGAATGCCGATCTGAAAACCTGAGAAATTGTGCCGGAAGACTGTTGTGGCACGCCGCGGCTGTCAATATAGCTGGCCGCAACAGGTGCCGCCGAAGAGTGCCTGAAAAGTAAAGGATTTCAATATGTCAGCAGCCACTCTCCCCGGCTCCTTCGTCTCCACTTATTTTCCATCGGGTGCCGCAAAACGCATCGTTGGCTCCGTTGTTCTCGCGTTTCTCGGATCTGCCGTTATGACACTCGCCGCCAAAACGGAAATCTATGCCCAACCGGTTCCCATAACGCTCCAGACGCTCGCCATTTTCGGCCTTGCCGCCGCTTTTGGGCGCAACCTGGCGGTGGCAACCATGTTGCTCTATCTGGCTCAGGGCCTGGTCGGTTTGCCGGTATTCGCCGGACCCGTCGCCGGTCCGGCCTATATGGCGAGCCATACAGGTGGTTATCTCGCAGGCTTTGTCATCGCCGCAGCGATTGTCGGCCAGGCCGCTGACCGTGGTTGGAGCCGCAGTCCCTTTAAGATGTTCGGTGCCATGCTGGTTGCCGACATACTTGTGTTCGCCCTTGGTTTTGCGTGGTTGGCCAGCCTGATTGGTCCCAACAAAGCCTGGCTGGGTGGAGTGGTTCCCTTCATCGTGGCCGACCTGGTCAAGATCGCCCTGGCATCCGCTCTTGTTGCCGCCTTGTGGAAGCTGTTTCGCCGCGCTTAGGCCAGGCGCCATAATATTTCGGGAAAAGCCGTGCAGTGATGTGCGGCTTTTTCTGTTTCTGTTAAAGTGAAGCCGATCAATTTGGGGAACTTCCACAAAAATGGATGAAACGCGCATACCGGACTTGCCGCTCCTGTCCGCCACTGGCCTTGCTGCTGATCTGGCAAAACGCGAAGAGGATGCAATGCCTGTCCGTGTTTGTATCATCGGTGCCGGCGAGATGGGTACCGATCTTGTTACGGCCATTCGCCAGATGCGCGGCATGGAGATTGCCAGTATTGTCGATCGACGCCTTCAGAGCGCCAGACCAGCCATGAAGATTGCCGGTTACGAAGAGGACGACAGCGTCATTTGCGAATCGGATGCTGCAATAACAAAAACGGTGGAGCAGCGACGCATTCCCATCGTTCAGGACGCCCTTCAGGCCCTGTCTCATCCCATGGTGGATGTTGTAATCGATGCGACTGGCGTCCCCGCTGCGGGGGCTGAGCTCGGCATGGCCAGCCTTGAGGCTGGCAAGCACCTTGTGATGATGAATGTTGAGGCCGATGTCACCGTTGGTGCCATTATGCAGGATATCGCCGCCCGGAAGGGCCTCGTATACACAATAGGTGCAGGCGATGAACCAAGCTCGGTGATGGAAATGTACGATTGGGTAACAGCTCTGGGATATCCGGTAATTGCAGCCGGCAAGGGAAAGAACAACGCTTTTCGAATCGATGCCGTTCCGGACGATTATCGCGAGGAGGCGGAGCGACGGAACATGAACCCGCGCATGTTGGTTGAGTTTGTCGATGGCTCAAAAACCATGGT
>CALIOE010000152.1 GCA_938044775.1 uncultured Rhizobiaceae group bacterium | reverse complement strand
CAATGAGCGCATCCATCTATGTAGGTAACTTTCGGCCCTGAGCTGCCGTTCGATCGATCTCTGCTGTTGACGCTGTTAGATACCAAAGCAGACATTCGTGGTCCACACCGGTTCCTGAAGTTGAATGACGGCTAAGCGGACAAAGCACCATTTTCAGTTTTGGCTATTGGCCTACCGGCGACAGGCATCACTCCGACACATTGTGCGATTGGCGGACCATTCGCTGAAGGCGAAACTTCTCCACATCAATCCTAACAGCAGGATTTACCCTCTTGAATTGGCGGACATGCAACGGTTCCGTACGAGCAATATACGCAACAATCTCCCTCATTCGGCTTCAAAAGTACCCCACAGCCCTTGCAGTCATAGAACCACTGGCAAGCGTTGGTAGGCATAGTCTCTGCCTCCACATGACCGCACTCAGGGCATGTAATCGTTGACTGGAGTGTCACTGTGTTTGAGTTCGTCGCCATAAGGCACTCCCGTTATTGCAATGAAGACTGCTAGCGCCGGCAGCAGCGCAAAGTCCAGATAGACAATGGTACCGGCAAGCTACACACCTGTGCACCGAACCCTTCCTGGTCATTGAGACGGAGCCGTAATTTGGCTCAGCGGTGTCTCGGTTTCAGCCGTCAATGACGAGTCGAACCAGACCTTCTCGATTTAACAGCGACGTGATTGATCAGTCTCTGGTTGCACAGAGAGAACGCACGCGATATCGGCCTGCCGGTTTGGTCATCCAACGTCGTCGAGCTTCCAGTTTCCTCGGCTAACCGACGGCGGCGCCTTTGGTTGTCGCGTCAACACAAACGTTTTTGTCTGATGTCGAACAGCGGCGTGACTGGTCTGGTTCATAGCTGTTGTAGAGTTAATGGCAAAACGATTTTCGGGTTCGGCCGCGGGCATTCGCCGCTGTTTTCTAAACGCGGGACTGCAAGCTATCGGATGTTGGTGAATAGGTAGCGTTACCACCGGTCCTGGCTCCCGGGAGCGTATTGAGAGTTGCATTGCTCATAGCAAAGCGAACTTTCATCGCGCCGTTACGCCCCGAAAACCGCATTGGTTCCGAGGCGTCTTCGATGCGGCAAATCCCGTTCGGAAATGCTAACCCCGCGATCTATGGAACCTCCGCAACTTTCGGTGGTTGTGGACAATCCAAAAAACCAGGCTAAATCATCCTTCAGCCGGGGGTGTGTATTATTAGCCGTTCGCGATTACTTCAAGTCAGTTAGAATCGCAGCACAGGCCTTAGAAACGCCTGCGCTTGCCTCGTCGCTACCGGGAAATATGGCCCAGCCGCCCTTATCAACGAAAGCGGCTCGTTGGTAGGATGATTCATCTTTGAGCTTGGCCAGATTGGCGGACGCGTCGCTTGCTTGTCGGAATTTATCGGCACAAATCGGCGCCAGCACCGCAACAACTGCGCTCTTGGCACCAACTTCAACCTGTTTTGTCGCAGTGCTTCCCAGCACCCAGCCACCCCAGTTGAATCCGACGGCTACAGTAACGACTGCGCCAACGACGGTGCCCTGCAGCAGCCGCTTCAACGACTCGCCTTGAAAAATTGTCGGTAATTCCATGATATATCCCCTCGCTCGATAGATATCGAAGCGTGATTGACCGGCACCAGGATTGGGCACGGTCTATTTGTTCAATTTTCTTGAAACAACGCACGCCTTGATCTGGCGTTTACGCTGCAACTACCCTGCACAGTACGTACGCAATTGTCCATCACCATTTCAGAATCGGACATCCAACCGAGCAGGATGCCAGTTTTTTTACTGGTAGAAACTCAAGCTCCAAGCGCCCGTTACTGGCACACTGAGACAGATTAGTTGTTGCTGTATTCGAAACATTCGACTCACCGCGCCCTGGATATTCGTGCGCATTGCTGCCCCTGGTCGTATTGAAGGAATGGCGGCTTTGCCGCTGAAAGCGGAATCTGACCCGGCCACGCAAACAGCGGTTTCGAGCACAAAGCAGCTTTGAAATGCGTGTCGCAAACACAACGCCAGTTGATGGTCCTGACTTCCGCTTTCGGCTTATTACGCCAGTTCTAACTGGAACTTCCACCTCTCACTCTCGAGCCAGATTGAAGGCTTTCGCGGCAACTCCCCCGACGTCATGAACCCTGCGATCTTTGAGTTCCAGGACGCTTCGACTGGTAATCCTGACCTCGGCAAAATTGTTGCAGAAATACTGACGGACGATGAGTCGCTGCCAAAACTACGGTCATCTGCTATAATACGGGCATAGGGACCCGAGCGCATTTGTCGTTAGTCGGCATGAGCAATCGCAGGGGCGACGCACCCTGTCGCAACCTTCCAACTTAGTGCTTGACAGACCACCGCATCGGCATAGTGTCCCAAAAAGTGATGCTGGGCTGTGGCCTAGCTATCCTAAGAGTCCAACGCTATGCCCCTTGCGACGGACTTTTCCAGTGTCACTGCCCGGTTTTATCGGCAACGCACCCGCACTTTACCGCTCTCAGTTTCAAGTTCTCTGCCATTTTGTGCGATGAAGCTCGATTTGCCTGACCGGCGCGCGCCTGTTTTGAATTTGTCCTTCACTTGACCGTTCAGTTGCACGGTCAAGCGCTAACAAAGCGCAGCTGAAGGGAGATCACATGCAGAACCGAACACAGAAAACCACAGCCTGCTTTGGCACCACCTTTTCGTTCACCGGGTCTGATCGAAAGTTCCCGCCAGGAGACTATATAATTTTGGAGGATCAAGAACTTATCGAAGGGAACTCACGGTTGGGTTATCGACGTAAGGCGACATTCATTCAATTTCCCGCAGTCGGGACGACCGGATCCAGAACTCAGTTGCTCGAAGTAGACCATGGCGAGTTGACAGCACTCTTGAATGGAGACTTGCAAAACCAAACCGATCACAAATCAGAAGCTTAAGACACGAGCGGGAGCAGTGCTTGTTGCCGCAAATGCTTTCGCCGCGGCCGGGCTTTCTCGAGCAAGTAGAGCGCAGAATCTGCGGGCGCAACGCCTGCATTTTTGGAGCTTCAGACCGGGCGGACGAATGATGGGGAAGTATCCAAAGTTTGGAGCGAGAATACAAAGCGGTTACTGGCGCCCGGAGTTTGGCGGTGAGCTTCATTCCAAACCACAAGCCGCTTTTTCTGCAACGGCAGTCAACGCCAACCACTGATGCTGCCCAAGTCACCAAAATCCTTGAAAGGGAGAACCCGTGGTACCGAATGTGAAATCCCGACCAGCAGTGTTGCTTGGCATCTTCCTGGCGTTTGCCTTTCTAACAGGATCAATCGGTGTATCTGTCTCAGCAGGCATACCTGCTAACTCCCAGGCGAGAGCTTTCGGTGAAGGCTGGGTTTGTGACCGTGGATACCATCAGGTTGATGAAACCTGTACGGTGATTGAACTGCCAGACCATGCCTATCTGACTGGCAACGATTACGACAGAGGCTGGGCGTGTTCCAGAGGATACGAGAACATCAAGGATGAATGCATTCTGGTTGTCATTCCCGAGCATGGTTATCTAGATGGCAGCTTTTCGGGAACACGTTGGATCTGCAAGCGCGGCTATCAAAAGCTGGACGAGGGCTGCGTCGCCATTGTTGTTCCCTTGCATGGGTACCTGTCGCGGATGTCAGATGGATCCGGATGGAAGTGCGCCCGCACCTATAGAAAGCTGGATGGTAAATGCCGGTCGATTCAGCCTCCTGAAAACGCATTTTTGACAAACGCGAGGTCCGGCGATGGATGGCAATGTGCGAGAGGTTACCGACGGACCGGCGAGTCCTGCTCGATAGTCAACGTACCCGAAAACGGATATCTCAATGACAAACCCTACGGGGTGGGTTGGGACTGCGAACGCGGCTACCGCGCATCGGGCAGCCTTTGCAAGCTCCTGAACGTTCCGAAAGACGCTCATATCGACTATTCTGGAAGTGATTGGACCTGCAACAGGCCATTCACAAAATCACAGGGCGGATGTCGGTTGAATTAGCGCGGTCCTTCGATAGCAACTTTCTTCCTCAATCGTTCCAGGAGTTTCATCAATGACACTAGCTTTTCCAAATCAGAGCCGCAGTTTCGACAGCGGAAGAGGCTGCATTCGATTTGTAGGCCATGACAATGTTTTTCAGGTCGTCTTTTGCCTGGAGGTTGATGCGCTCACAAAAATTGACCAACTCATGGTCCGCACCGAGAAAGGTTATTTTGCTGCATTTGATGCGGCGCGTGATGCGATCGAGCGCGTCGCCCAACGAGCCTATCATCGGCAGAAAAATCCAATGATTGTCCTTACCGCAGCAGATGTTCACTGAGAGCAGCAGAATCTGTTCAAGTTGAAATGATCATTTTAATACCGGGCCAGGCTCGGCAAGAATCAAAAAGGCCGGACTCATGATCAAGATTGCACGAACCAAAGCGGAGAAACACTTTGCCGCAGCTGAAAAACGAGAACACTCTTTCGTGGTCGAGAGAGAGAAGGCCGCCGGAATCGTCCGCAAGAAAACTGCTAAGCTTAAGGCGCTCCGCCTCCTTAAGGAGGCGGAGGATTTGCAGGCTTAGCCTGCGAGAAGTGCGCACAGATCGCTGCTCCCTCAACTATTTTGGTTGCAGCCACATCCAATTGTCATATCTGAGCCAGCACTCGTGCCGGAACACGATTTTACGAAGTCTAAACCTGGCATTTGGAATGCACGGTCTATGTTTGCGTATGGATGTTCCCTGACAGGGAACCTTCACGCATAGATTGTTCTGCTCAACAGACGGCACCGATAAAGCACCGGGAAAAGGCCGGGCCAGTAATCGCGGATACCTGGTGAATGCATGACTGCCGTGCGAAGCGGAAATGGGTGCTGAAGCGCAAAACGAGCAATCCGGGAACTAGCCTACTGTCGGATTGCCAACTGAACCGATGTCAATGCGCTTTGACGTGACAACCGCTGGAATGCCCGCTTCGAGACATTCCACCCGAGTAAACCTGAATCAATCCCAAGGACGGCTATGGGCTGATTGCGACGTTTGGTGTGAGTTGTCGAGGGTCAGCTAGGGGCTCAGTGCGGACCTTGTTCTTCCATGAGCGCACTCATCGCTGATTGTAGCTTGCTGCCCTCGGCCGACATTCGCACTCCTCTTCTACAAACACTCCCAGATCACCGAAGTGCTTTCGGAATTTATGTTGAACGAGAATGAGCCATCCTTCTCAAGCCCGGACCCAGGGGCTGGACAAGGTTACAACTTTGATAGCAACCTTGGACGCAACTACGATTGGACATTTATGAATTGAGGAGAGATACGTTGTTCAGGTTCTTAAGCCATACTTTTCTTGCA
>CALIOE010000151.1 GCA_938044775.1 uncultured Rhizobiaceae group bacterium | reverse complement strand
TTTGCCAATCGGTTCATGGCTGGCGATCAATCGCTTCAGATACCGTCGCGCGACGATTGCACTCTTGAACGCCATGATGGGTTTGCCGCCTGTCGTTGTCGGGCTGATCGTATATATCCTGTTTTCAAGGTCCGGGCCGCTGGGCGTGTTTGGATTGCTGTTCACTCCAACTGCGATGATTATCGCGCAGGTTATTATTATTACACCCCTCATCGCCTCAATCGCGCATCAGGCGATCCGCGAACTTTGGGCGGAATATCATGATCTTCTGATTTCGCTGAACACAAGCCGACGCCAGCGCATAATGACGCTGCTCTGGGATGCCAGACGTTCCCTGCTCACCGCCTCGCTCGCCGGATTTGGACGCGCCATCGGCGAAGTCGGGGCCATTATGATCGTCGGCGGCAACATCGACCACGTCACCCGGGTGCTGACCACTGCGATTGCGCTGGAGACCGGAAAAGGAGATTTTGCTCTGGCACTGGGGCTCGGTTTCATTCTCATTGCCCTGGCCATTGCCGTTAACATGGCAATCCACATGCTCTCCAGGACCGAACGCGGGGGGCGCTGGTGACATCTTCCATCCTCCCGCTTCAACTTGAAAATACGATCGTGCGCAAACGTGGGAAAACCATTCTCGATGATGTTACCGTTTGCCTGGCACCGACCGGGTTCACCATCGTTATGGGGCCCAATGGTGCGGGAAAAACAACCTTGTTGCGTTTGATGCACGGTCTCGAGCGAACGCAGGGCGGGAGTGTCAATTGGAGTTGCAACGACGAAGAAGCTCGTGGTCGACAGGCATTCGTTTCTCAGACAGCAGTCATCATGCGGCGGTCCGTGGTTGACAACATCGCTTATCCCTTAACCGTGCGAGGCATTGCCAAATCAACAGCGCGCAAAGTGGCCGCAAAATGGGCCAATGATATTGGCCTTGGCGGTGCCCTTGATCTCGAGGCTACAAACCTGTCCGGTGGCGAGCGCCAGAAACTTGCCTTGGCTCGAGCACTCATCAGCGAACCCGAAGTATTGTTTCTCGATGAGCCGACCACAAATCTTGACGGCAAATCGACGCGAGAAATCGAAACCATTTTGCAAGCGGCTTTTGACGATGGGACCCGCATTGTTATGACCACACACGACATTGGCCAGGCAAAACGATTGGCGACGGATGTCGTCTTTTTGAACAGGGGCACATTGTGTGACCGCTCTTCCGCAGAAGATTTTTTTGGTTCAACCCAAAGCGAACCGGCACGCGCTTACCTGAACGGAGACATTGTGGAATGAGGTTGTCGACAATACTGCTGCTGACGCTCACATTCGTGTCGGTTTCGGCATCAGCTCAGGCGGCCGAGATGCGCATGGCCGTCACAACGTCATTTCACAATTCCGGTCTCTCCGATATCCTGCTGCCTCAAATAAAGCAGGATATCGACCTCGATGTTCACCTGGTCGTTGTCGGAACGGGTCAGGCTCTGAAGCTGGGGCGGGCAGGCGACGTGGATGCCATTCTTGTGCACTCGAGAAACGCGGAAGTGCAATTTGTAACTGAGGGCCACGCCACCCACCGCCGGGAAATCATGTATAACGACTTCGTGATTATCGGACCCACAGCTGACCCGGCTGGAATTTCCGGATCCAGGTCGGCAGCCGATGCGCTTGCAGCAATTTCTGCTGCTGAATCAGCATTCGTTAGCCGGGGTGACGATAGCGGCACACACCGCAAGGAACTATCCCTGTGGAATTCGGCGGGACTCGACCCGGACAGCTTTGAGGCGGACTGGTATCGCGCGGTTGGGACCGGCATGGGGGCGGCATTGAACACCGCGAGTGGCATGAATGCCTATCTGATTTCGGACCGGGCAAGCTGGCTGAAATTCAAAAACAAAGGCGAAATGGAGCTGCTTTATTCCGGTGATCCCGTCCTCTTTAATCAATATGCCTATTTGCCCATCAATCCGGCCAGGCACGATCATGTAAAAATCGATCAAGCAAATGAACTGGAAGCGTGGCTGGTGGGCGAGAAAGCGCAGGCCCTGATTGGCAAGTATAAGATCGCTGGCGAGGCACTTTTTACACCAAACGCAAAACCCGATTAGGCGAATTACCAATGGACGATTTCGACAAGACTAACCGAAAGGCGCGCCGCGCCGCGGAGGCCCGAGGAGAGATGACGGATCGGCGATTCCTGGAGATCGCCGACAAGTTCATCGACGTTGCGAACAGGGAAAATCAGGCAGTGAACGCAACAGATCTGCATATGGCATTTCTCTATGCCGCCGCCCGCTACAATGCTCATGTGGCAAAGAATGTGCTAGAGGTCGACGAACACGAACCCTACGTCACGGAGATGTTGAAGTCATATCAGGAAATGCTGCGCAATCACCTGGCTGACCCGAGTATCTAAAATGTATCGGGCTCAGATCCCTCATCCAGTTGAAGCCGTCTGCGCAGTGAAACCCTTTGCACTGGTTCCTGCAATGCAAGTTCGGTTTCATTCGCGATAGCTTCGACAGACTCAACTTCCACAGCTGCAATCACCTCTTCCACCTCTTCGGCAGCATTTTCGGAAGTATCGTGGTCTGGATCAGGCGGCTCGTCAGACAGTTCTTGCTGCTCTGACTGCTCATCGTTGACGGTCGCAGTCATTTCCTCCTCAGACTCCTCATCACCTTTGAAGAGATCAAGATATCCCCGGCCTGCCTGATAGGCCGACTTGAACGTTTTCATGATGAGATCGGGACTGCCAAAGTCGTCATCGTAGTCTACCAAACCGTCTACGTTGGCGAAGACCGGGCTGGTACGCCACAGCTGTGCCATGGCTTGTTTTTTCAGCATTTCAGGAACACCGGCTTTCATGAAAACTGAAAAGTCACTCTCTTCGTCCAGGCTTTCGAGGTCGACCGCTTCAGCGGCTTCACGATTGGCCTGAAGCTCTGCCTCAAGTTCGGCATTCTGCAGGGACTGCTCCTCAGCATCCGTGGCAACAGCTTCCTCCTCCGGGAGTTCCTCACGGGCAACGGCAATTTTGCGCCTTGACCAGCGCGAAATCCTGCCTTCTCCCTCGGTGTTATCTGTCAACGGTCGATCCCTTAACAATCAGTGTTTTGTGACGCTGGAGAAGATCGGTTCCTTCCCGAATTTCTGATCCTCTAACTTCAGCTTGTCACGCTTACGTTTGATAAATTCTTCCTCGACGTGGTGTTCTGCAACGAAAGCTTGAATGAACGCTGCAACGGGCTCTGGCATCGCGACCTTCTCGACGATGTCGTCACCAGCATCCATCATGTCCTGCGCATCATAGGCCGACGCCGTCACGGCATGGGCCACGTAGGGGAATTCCGCATTTGGATCTTCGTCTTCCTGCAACACTATGTAGAGCTCCGGGACCGGCAGCATCAAATTGGAGCGTAGAGCTTCAGTCTCCTTTCGGTGAAGGGTAAGAAGAAGCGTGCCCGCATGATAGCGTATGCAGTCCGGCGACTTCATCATCTCCTTCCATTTGTCTGTCGGAGAGGCATTGAGAAACACGGAAACCGGTGTCCAGATGTAGTCCGCCCAGGGATGATTGGATATTCTTTTTTCGACGACGATACCGAGCGGAATGCTGACCTCGCTTCTATCGATGCTTCGTTCGAGCTTCTTCATATATGTACTCCCAAGTTGAAACCTACAGGAAAGTTTCGTGAATCCAAGACGAACATAACAAGTGGACGGCGGCGACTGGCTGTATAAGATACGGGCGAAAGTGTGCCCGGATACGTGAAATTATGGCGTTAGAGGACAAGACCTGTCTGGTCTGCAATTGCGAGAACAGCATGAAGCTCGACAGCGAAAGGCTGTCAGAGGCCCTGGGTGTCGATTTGGGTGCGGTTCACAACAATCTGTGCCGGACACAGCTTGCAAAATTCGAAAACCTGCTGCAGGACGGACGACCACTTGTCGTGGCCTGCACCCAGGAAGCTCCGCTGTTTCAAGAGGTTGCTGAGGAAAACGATGCAACCGATGCCGTAACCTTCGTTAATATTCGCGAACAAGCCGGCTGGTCGGCAGAAGGCGAAACCGCGGGGCCAAAAATAGCCGCCTTGCTACAGGCTTCTCAGTACGAGGCTAAACCCGCACGATTAAAATCGATCCACTCCGATGGCATGTGTCTGGTTTACGGAACAGGCCAGCAAGCGCTGGAGGCGGCCGGGATTCTGTCGCAGAAATTGTCCGTCACACTTTTGCTGAGCGCCGATGACGATCTGGTTCTGCCTCGAATTTCAGAAGTGCCAATCTTTCGTGGCGACATCGCGAAGGCCGAAGGCTCCTTTGGCAATTTCGCACTGACGATAAACAACTATGCTCCCAGCCTGCCTTCGGCTCGATCCGGGCTTGAATTTGCCATGGCGCGTGACGGAGCAAGAACTGAATGCAGCGTTATTCTCGACCTTTCCGGCAAGTCTCCCCTCTTCACCGGGCACAGGCACCGGGACGGCTACAAGCGCGCTGACCCAGGCGATCCGACGGCAGTGCTGCGCGCCGCTATCGACCTCTCCGACATGGCGGGGGAGTTCGAGAAACCGATCTATGTAGACTACGATGCCAATACCTGCGCCCATTCGCGCTCCCAAAAAGCCGGATGCACCAAGTGTCTTGATGTCTGTCCGGCCGGTGCCATTGGCGACGCCGGGGACCACATTGCCATCGACAGTGGCATTTGTGGCGGCTGCGGCTCCTGCCATGCGGTATGTCCGACCGGCTCAATTGCCTACCAGTATCCTCCCCGTAGCAGTGTGATCGAGCACGGGCAACTTTTGCTCAAGACTTATGCCAGCGCAGGTGGCAAAAATGCCGTGTTGCTGGTGCATGATGAGCCCTTTGGTGCCGATCTGATTGCTACAATTGCACGGTACGGACGCGGGCTGCCTGCAAACGTCATCCCGCTGGCACTCCATGCTGTAACCATGATGGGGCATGTTGAGATGACCGCGTTACTGGCCAGCGGCGCGCAGCAGATCGTTTTCTTGTGCGACCCTGCCAGGCGAGAAGAGCTGGCTGCTCTGGAAACTGAAGCTGCGCTTGCGGATGCCATTCTATCCGGCTTTGGCTTAAACTCAGTCCCCCGCTGCAAAGTGATCTGTGAAATTGACCCGGACGAAGCGGAAACACCAATTTGGGAACAGCCAGATCAACTCGAACTTGCTGCCGGCACCTTTGCGCCGACCGGTTCCAAACGAGATATCGGGCGCCTTTCATTTGGCAAGCTACAAAGTCTGTCACCTGAAAAGGTAGACATCATTTCGCTGCCGGCTTCAGCACCTTATGGCCGAGTGGATATTGACCAGGCAGCCTGCACGCTCTGCATGGCCTGCACTTCAGCATGCCCGGCAAACGCCATTGTCGACACGCCTGGAGAGCCAAGGTTGCGTTTCGTCGAGAGCGCCTGCGTTCAGTGCGGCCTCTGTACCGCAACCTGCCCGGAAGACGCGCTCACTTTGGTCCCACAGCTCAATCTCGGCCCCGCGGCCATGGAACCGGTGACGTTGTACGAAGAGGAGCCGTTTTGCTGCATTGTCTGCGAGACACCCTTTGCAACAAAATCAACCATTGAGCGCATTTCAGGTCAACTGGCGGGGAAGCACGCTATGTTCGCCGAAGGAGAACGCGCAAAGCTCATACAAATGTGCGAGAACTGCCGCGTGGAGGCGCAGGCCAACAGTTCTGAAGATCCGTTTTCCGGCGGCGCCCGACCACGCGTGCGGACCACGGAGGACTATATCGAAGCCGAACGCGGCAATCGAACCGCCGAGGATTTCTTGATGGACGACTAGCCGGGATTTTGCGCACGACAGAGTTCTTCTGCGCGTCCGCGAAATGCCGCGTATTGAGACTCGGACAGAATGCCCTCGTCTTTCATACGGTCGACATCACCAACTCTTTGGGCAAGGCAGTTCTCCAGCTCTGGATTGGCCGGTTTGGCAGGTTGCGCATTTGTGGCGGCAGAAACTTCCCGATCATCGCCGGCCAGCAGTGCTCTGAATTCTGTCGACCAGTTGGACCACAGCAGAAATGCAATCGCGATTGCAATGAACAATGCCAGCAATCGGGCCAGCCCGCTGTCTGCAAAACCATTTGACTGATCAGAAGTCGTCATTGCCTGTCACCTCGCTTCCAGAATTCCGCTTTCACGCTCGTTGCAGCGGCAGGTTCATCAGCAGATTTTGCGGTTTCAAAATCAGCCGTTTTTCACTGTTCATTGCCACACCCAAATATACCGGCTTTCCCCGGACCGAGTCCATCGCATCCCCCGGATTAACAAATTCCATTTTGTAGAGCGACAAAATGTTGAGCAGTTGATCATCCGGAATGGTCTGCCCCTCATAGAGCGCATTGAGGATGCGGGTTGATTCCAGATCGCATCCAACGTGCCACGCCCAGGCTTCATCATGGATGGACTTCACAGCTTGAATGCGAGTCTTGATCTTCAGGAAATGTTCGATCCAGGCTTCAATAACACGACCCAGAGCATCCGGAGCGGGTTGAGTAAAACGAAAATCGATGGCCATATCAAAATTGTCGGATCGGCTCCAATAGCTGGATTTGTTCTCTTCATTCATAACATCAAGCGCGACTTCGCGCGTGGGTGTTCCGGCTTCGGCGAGCAATTGCCCCAGACCTCCGAAACCGCTTTGACTTTGCATTTCGACAATTTCCTGATCAGCCAGCATCAATTGATCATCGCCAAGTGTGATGACTTGCTCACGAAAAAAAAGTTCAGCCGCCCGTACACGCATCGGGTCATCCACACCATCAAGAACGTTGCGAAGGATGAGGTGAACCATTTGATCAATAAACACTGGTGGAATTGAAATTGGTTCGCCGCCAAACAACGCTGCATAAGCCGCCTCCAGTGTCTGATACTTTGTCAGATGATCGCGAAACCGCAGCAAAATTCGATAATTGTCAGCGGCATCAGCATCCTCGATCGCTTCAATCTCGGATTCGACAACTGCGACCGTTGGCTCAGTCATCAGTTTTTCAAACAATGCGTGTTCTGCGCGGCAAGACTCCTCAATCGGGTGTATCTCCGGTCTGGTGAAGTATGCGCGCAGGTAGTCATCGGTGACCCGTAGCCAACCATTGGCATCGCGCTCGACCAGGTGCATTCCGGCAGATTTCCAGAATTCCATGCGTCAGTCCTCCACCACTTCCCAAACCCGAGCATGGGGCCTGGCGCCTGGCGCATCTATAATGCGAAACTCTTCTCGTATCTCCCCGGCTTCATCGAAGAAGCGACGCAGAGTAAAAATCGAATTGATGGCCACATCAGCACACATCTCCAGCACGAAATGAATTTCAGAGTCTGCTGCTGACCGGGCCTGCTCCAGCGTAGGCGCGCCGAACTGTTCGACGAAAAGCTTCGCAACGCCGTCGGTCAGGTGGGCTATCTGAGGTTCCTCAATTTCGGCAACTGAAACAAAAGTGGAAAACCCGAAACTCTCAAGCGACAAAAACCCGTTGCTGAAGGCCTGCTTCTGTTTTCCGGCAATCTCGGCCTCTGCGAGACCGGCAAAACTGAACCCGCCGGGAATAGCCCATTCGTTCGGGCCCGCCGCCTGACCGAAAACCTTGTCGTCGGATGGGTCAAACCGAATGGTTTTCAGCAGCTTCATGGAATGCCTGCGGGTTGTCGGCGCAATTCCGTCAGCGTTTCGATCAGAGGATGGGAATTCGTGCGCCCGTCCAACGCCAACAAAGCGTTGCCGGTCTCATCAACACCGACAAATTTTGAATCCCCAACGTCCAGATCCCGGGCCAGCGGGTCCGCTTTGCTCAAGCGACCCAGCCATTGCTCGTGAACAGGTCTGAATCCGTCCTCCGACCAGGTATGAATGACGTTGACCAGATGACGCGACATGGATTCAAGCATTTCCGTCCACGTGATTTCTCCGCACCCTTCATCCCAAAGAGTGGTGTGGTGGTAGTTTTCGCCTGGGTTTGCTTCTGCCAGATCCGGGGAGAGCTGAATCTGCACACTCAACACCATCCATGAGGGAACTCCATCGTTTTCCCCGCTGCTGACGAGCAGGTCGACATCGCCTATCTGCCCGTCATTCATCTGAATGATGTTTGGCCACTGATACGTGACCGCGACTTCGGGTGGAATGAGCGCACCTGCTGCATCTCCAAAAGCAACCATTGCGACATAGATCATTTGCGAGCACAGATCCCGGTGTACTTCTGGTTCCAGAACCACAGCAAAGCTCAATTGTCTGTTCGTCGCCGACCACACCAGATCACCAGCACCCAACGCGCCCTCCTGCGCGCGGCCGCAGGCATAAGCCAGGACAGACTCCTCTGCGGCGATATTGTGACCGCGCAGGAGAGGTGGGAAAGTTGGTTGATTGTCACTCATCTGGAGGTGCGGTCAGTTGAGTGCGATTTCACCTTCTACTACATGATGGAGATCCGTCCCGTCCGCGGTCAGTACAACCTTCACTGACAATGCAGAGCGACCAGAAAGGTCTGCATCACGTACAATCCGCTCGATTTCCTGTTGCGAAGTCACGCCGACCTGCTTCAGAAACTTCCGCATCGACATGTTAAATTCTTCACTCATGACCATCCCCTTTGTGTCATCAATTGGTTGTTGTCAGTCAAACCTGACTGTTAAATTCCGACGCTCATCCATACGGAGAATTTCAAGGTTTAGACTATCCCCTTTTTCCAAAAGCGCCAGTGCAGCCAGATAAGCACCTGCCCTTTTGATGCGACGCTTTCCAGCAAACACAATGATATCATCAGCCAGCACACCCGCAGCCGCCTCGGAACTCCCTTCAACCACCCGCACCACCTTCGCACCAGCTAATCCAGCCTCTCCTGTCGTCAGCGCAGGTTTCAGCAAGATGCCGGAAGCCACGCGCTGCAATGTACCGTCATCCAGGAAGTCTTCAATTGTCCGCTGAAGCAATGGAGTGGATACCGCGAAGTTAACCCCGACATTGGAGTCCGACTTCTTGGTGAAGATAGCCGATAGCATGCCCACAAGCCGGCCCTCGCTGTTTACCAGTGCGCCACCCGACATTCCGGGATTCACGGCAGCATCAGTTTGAACGAAGTCTTCAATCCGATTGAAGCCAAGGCCGGACATTTGCACTGCCGAAATCACACCGCAGGTTACAGAAATATCCAGGCCAAAACCGTTGCCAAGGGCGCACGCGCGAGTACCAACTTTCGAATATCCGGTGTATTGGAACGGCTGCAGAGGGTTTTCCACCCGCAGCAACGCAATATCGGTCTGTGCATCGCGCAATACGATATCGGCCTTCACAACTTCACCCGATATCGTGCGAACCAACACCTTCCTGGCGGCGCCAATAACGTGATCTGCTGTCGCAATCAGCCTGCCACTCGCAACCACAATTCCCGAACCTTCCGGTTCTTCACCGCGCGGCGTGTTGGCAGGCCAAAGTGGTAAAACGCTTACGACTGATCTGCGAGCACAAGAAACTTCGTTCTCACAATTAAAGCTGGCAGCGCCGAGCTCATCTGCTGAAGCCGGTCGGGCGAACAGCAACATGACCAGGCAGCAAAGAAGAATTCGCAAAGTCAGTCGTCCAACCGAACGGAATTGTTGGAAGAGACATGGGCCTCATCAGAGGCTGTTTCCTGGGCCCCGGTGATCATCCAGGCAAGTGCGCTGACTACAATCATAAGGCCAATTCCCGTGACTACGGATTTCATATCTCTTTCCTTCGAATTATTTTCGCGGTGCGGTAGCGCTCTTCAGATAACGAATGAGGTCATCGCGGCGCTCAACGGTCTTCAGCCTTTGAATCGGCATTTTTGTGCCTGGCATCATGACGTCTGGTCCATCGTCGAACAAGCGGGCAATTGTCTGCTCGTTCCAAATTACCTGGGAGTTCAACAGCGCTGTTGAATAGGTGTAACCGGGCAGTGTTCCGGCCATGCGGCCAAAGACGGCGTAGAGAGTTGGCCCCGCTCGATTGGCACCATCGGGTGTCAATGTATGACACACGCTGCACTTACGGCGGAATTCCAGTTCGCCAGGGTCGTCGCTTTCTGCAAGTTGAAAACGCCTCGGAAACTCGCTTTCGATTTTGGAAAGCTTGCGTGGCGCCACTTGCCAGCGGATGGCGAAATCGTCGAGCCCAACGTGGAAAACCTGGGTGGTTCCGGCAACGAAATCAAAATCCCAGACCGGACCATAGGCCACTTCTGATGCCTCGACTCTTTGCAGATCGGAGGTGTTGAAAACCTCAATCCGTCCGGCCCCGTCCCCGAACCCCACCAGCTTTTTGTTGGTAGAGACTTTCACCGATTGAACCGGCCGTTCACGCTTGGCAAGGTCTGCAATCTTGTCAGCCTTTGAGACACTAACAACGCCAACCTCCCCATTAATCGCACCAAAGACCAGGCGATCTTCGTCGATACGCGCAATTGAATTAACACCCCACCCGTGACGATAAATCGGCCGAAGCAGGCGCCCTGTTGCAATGTCCCATTCAATGATTTGTCCGTCATAGGCTGCTGAATAGAGGTGTTTTCCGTCTGCAGAAAAAGCGACCGCATTAACGTTGCCGCGATGCCCCTCAAGCTTGGCGATCTCAGCTTTCTGCTGCAGGTCATAGACCCGCGCGGTTCCGTCCCAGCGCGCCACCGCTGCGTACCGGCCATCATCAGACACCGCTACATCAAGCGCTTTGAAGACCTCGCCCTGCAGGCGCGAAATGAGCTTGCCTTCGTCCAAATTCCAGATTGCAAGTGACCCGTCATCGCTGACAGAGACAGCGTGATTTTTTCCTGGCACGAAGGCGACATCATTGACTGCACTATCGTGTCCAATGAGGCGATGGCGAACGGTGCCTTCAGAGCCGGTAAGGCTCCAATATATGATCGAATAGTCAAACGATGCAGTGAGCGCGCGCTTTCCATCGGCGGACACCGAGACTGCTTTGATGGGACCACCGTGTCCTACGAGCTTCCCAGGCAGTTCGTTGGCAAACGCCGGCAAACATCCCAGTGCAACCAAAATCGTCAGCCAGAACAGACCGGCAGATCTGAATGATTTTGATTGGACAGACTGATCCATAGCGTTCCTTGATCCATGTCTGGGTTCGTCAGGGATTGGTTGCCTTTTTGGCCAGTTCTTTGGCCTGCTTCACCCATTCCTCGCGCTCAATTCTGCCTGGAAATGCCAGGCGTTCTCCTATGTCGGCCTGTTCTTTTTTCGTCCAGCTTGCGACGTCCTTAAAGCGCTTGATGCCAATACTTTTCAGGCGCTTTTCGTTTTGAGGGCCGATGCCCTTGATGAGCTTCAGATCGTCCTCTGCCGGGCTCTTTGACTTGCCGTACGCTTTGCCGGAGGACGTTTTGGCCTTTGAGGTATTGGGAGTCTTTGTGGCTTTGCGCTTGGGTCGGGATTCCTCATTGATGGAAGCGGTGCGTCTTGCGGCCGGCTTTTTCATTGCCGGTACCGCCGGCATCGGAACATTCGCCCCAGCAGAGGGTTTGGCGGCCGGAACGGCAGGTGTTGACTCACCTGACGGCCCACCTCCAGTGGCGCCAGACGCCGGCCGGGCGGCGGATTTCGACGCTGCGGTCGTTGCATTTTTTGCAATGGGGGCACCGGATGTTGCTACCGCCTTCGCCTCCTCTTCCTCGACCCAGAGAGAGTGATGCTCACGCGCCCAGTTGGTGTCCACTTCACCCGTTGTCATTGCACTGAGTGCACCTTCCATACCAAACGAGCCAATATAGATGTGCGCCAGAACCACCGCTGTCATGAACACGGCCATGATGGCGTGCCAGAGTGATTGATATTGCTGTTCCTGAATCGGGGCGAGATCGGTCGCGAAAGCCGTACCGAAAATGCTGTTGCTCAGACTGAAGGTGCCGGCAAACATCTGGGTGGAAAATGGGTTCATCAGCGCCCAGCCAGACAGAGATATTGATGCGCCGCACAGAATGACGATCCAAAAAATTATCTTCTGACCGGCATTAAATTTCCGGGCAGGTGGATGCCCACCGCCGACAATGCCGCCACCGCGCAACAGCCATTTGAGATCGTTCAGGTTGGGTATGTTGTGCACCACCCACATTACCGCAATCATAACGAGCCCGAGCATGAAGGCGAAGCCGACATAGTTGTGAATGTACTTGCCAAACACCGTGATACTGGCGAAGGCATCCTTGCCCAGAATTGGTATCAGCAAGGTCTTGCCAAAAATGAGATTCAGCCCTGTCAGCGCCAATACAATGAAGCTGGAAGCCAACAGCCAGTGCCCTGCCCGCTCGATGGCAGAGAAGCGCTTCATTGTCCGTCCGGACTTTCCATGCTCGATCCTGATCCGACCGCGCACGGCAAAGAACAGGCTTAACAGCAACAAAGTTCCCAGGATCGCCCATGCCGAATATCGCGGCAAAGGCCCATTGCGAATGAGGCGCCAGTCCTGTCCGCCGGATTGAATCATCAAGCCTGCCGACTTGTCACCGCCCACAACCGTTCCTGATTGCCCTTGCCGAATTTGACGCCACAATTCAGAATCTGAGGACGAGCCATCATTCACCCCTCCGGGCGTCGCACCTTCGACGGGTTTCTCCGAGCCGGCAGTCTGGGCGTGGACGGCAGTCGAAAATGCACCCACGAGAAATGCCAACATCAGTACGGAAATCCAGACAGTCACGGGGCGCAGTACAGATTGCAGTGCGGGCATTAATAATTCTCCGGAAGCCGGAACCTGGCGTTCAGACCAGGTCCTGAACAGTGCAAATTTTCAAAACAAATAAGGCGGCCGAATTGATTGGGCCGCCTTAATTTTCCTCATTGTTAGACCATCGCTGGAACGTCGGAACGCAGCGGTTCAGCCGCCGGTTTTGGAACCGTAGGCTGTTCCCCAACCCCAGGCGCCCGCACCGAAGCCGCGTGACACAACACGTTCACGGTAGACCGCCGAAACAACATCGCCGTCACCAGCCAGCAATGCCTTGGTCGAACACATCTCGGCACACAGTGGCAGTTTTCCTTCCGCAAGACGATTGCGTCCGTATTTCTGGAATTCGGCAGCGGATTTGTCTTCTTCCGGGCCACCTGCACAGAACGTACACTTGTCCATCTTTCCACGGGAACCAAAATTGGAGGCTTGTGGAAACTGCGGAGCTCCAAACGGACATGCATAGAAGCAATAACCGCAACCGATGCAAAGATCTTTGGAATGCAACACAACGCCTTCTTCGGTGTCATAGAAGCAATCAACGGGACACACCGCTTTGCACGGAGCGTCTGAACAATGCATGCAGGCTACGGATATAGACCGTTCTCCCGGCTTACCGTCGTTGATTGTAACCACACGGCGGCGATTCACACCCCACGGAACTTCGTGCTCGTTCTTACATGCCGTGACGCAGGCATTGCACTCGATGCACCGTTCAGCATCACAAAGGAACTTCATTCTAGCCATAATAAATCTCCCTTATGCCCGCTCAATTTTGCAGAGCGTTGTTTTCGATTCCTGCATCTGGGTCACTGAATCGTACCCATAAGTTTGTGCAGTGTTGGAGGATTCGCCAAGTACGTAAGGATCAGCGCCTTTGGGATATTTATCCCGAAGGTCCTTGCCTTCCATATGACCACCGAAGTGGAACGGCATGAACACGACACCCTTACCCACCCTGTCGGTGGTCATGGCCATCACTTTCACGCGCGCACCTTCTGCGCCTTCCAGCCAGACCTGTTCTCCGTCTCGAACACCGAGGTCGTTGGCGTCAGATGGATTGATCTCAACAAACATGTCCTGCTGCAACTCAGCAAGCCAGGGATTCGATCGAGATTCATCTCCGCCGCCCTCATATTCGACCAGCCGGCCGGATGTCAGGATCAGCGGATAATCCTTGGAAAAATCGTTCTTCTGGATCGACGCATAAGCCGTTGGAAGACGATAGAACTTCTTGTCTTCGTAGGTCGCATATTTGTCGAGCAGATCACGCCGCGGCGTATAAAGCGGCTCGCGGTGTAGTGGAACGGGATCCGGGAAGGTCCAGACCACTGCTCGGGCCTTGGCGTTTCCGAAAGGAGCACAGCCATGTTCGATGGCCACCCGCTGGATACCCCCGGAGAGGTCTGTTTTCCAGTTGGTCTTCTCGCCCGCAACTTTGTCAATTGCCGACTTCTCATCCGCCGTGAGATCGCCATCCCAGCCAAGGCTGGTCAACATGGCCATGGTGAACTCCGGATAACCATCCTTGATTTCGGAATCAACGGACCACGAATCTTCGGCCAGCAGGTTGTCGCCTTCGCGCTCCACCCCAAATCGGGCCCGGAAGGTAAGACCACCCTCAGCCACCGATTTGGACGGGTCGTAAAGTATCGGCGTGCCGGGATGCTTCATTTCGGCAGTACCCCAGCATGGCCAGGGCATTCCGTAATACTCACCGTCATTGGGGCCGCCGCGGGCCTGCAGCGTCGTCTTATCAAACGTATGCTGATTGGCCATGTGTGAACGGATACGCTCGGGCGACTGACCGGTGTAACCGATCGTCCACATACCCTTGTTGAATTCGCGGGTGATGTCTTCGATCAACGGTTCATCGTTCTCGACCTTGATGTTTTTGAACATATCGCCGTCAAAGCCGAACTTCTTAGCAAACTTGTACATGATCGTGTGATCAGGCAGCGATTCAAAAAGCGGGTCGACGACCTTCTCTCGCCATTGCAGCGAGCGATTGGACGCCGTGACCGAACCGTAGGTCTCGAACTGGGTACAGGCGGGCAACAGATAGATGCCATCCTTCTTGTCGGACATGACGGCGGAAACGGTCGGGTATGGATCAATCACGACCATGATGTCGAGCATCTCCATGGCCTTAGCCATTTCCTTCATCCGCGTCTGTGAGTTTGGAGCATGGCCCCAGAACACCATTCCACGCACCTTGTTTGGATTGTCCATGTTGGCCGGGTCTTCCAGCACACCATCAATCCAACGCGAAACCGGTATGCCGGTCACATTCATCAGATTCTTATCTTTGCCGTCGGCTCCCTTAACGGTGGCAAATCGCCCCTTAAAGTAGTCAACGTCGGTTTCCCAGACGCGTGCCCAGTGGGCCCACGATCCGGCTTTCAATCCGTAATAGCCGGGCAGCGTATGCGACAGCACACCAAAATCGGTGGCGCCCTGAACATTGTCATGGCCCCGGAAAATATTGGTGCCGCCACCGGCCTTGCCCATATTTCCAAGCGCCAGCTGCAACACGCAATAGGCCCGCGTGTTGTTGTTGCCGTTGGTATGCTGCGTTCCTCCCATACACCAGATGACTGTACCCGGACGGTTTTGCGCCATCAGACGGGCAACACGTTTCAATTGTGAACCGGGAACTCCGGCGACGTGCTCTACTTCTTTCGGATCCCATTTGGCGACTTCGGCCTTGATTTCGTCCATTCCCCAGACACGCTGGCGGATGAATTCCTTGTCTTCCCAGCCGTTTTCGAAGATGTGCCACAAAATGCCCCAGACGAGTGCAACATCGGTTCCGGGACGGAACCGGACATACTCGTCAGCGTGAGCGGCAGTCCGGGTGAACCGCGGGTCACAGACAATCATCGGCGCATTGTTGGTTTCTTTGGCTTTCAAAAGATGAAGCAGCGAAACCGGATGCGCTTCCGCGGGGTTAGAGCCAATCAGGAAGATCGCTTTTGAATTATGGATGTCGTTGTACGAGTTTGTCATCGCACCGTAGCCCCAGGTGTTTGCAACACCGGCAACTGTGGTCGAGTGGCAAATACGGGCCTGGTGATCAACATTGTTTGTGCCCCAATAGGCAGCAAACTTGCGGAACAGATACGCCTGCTCGTTATTGTGCTTCGCAGATCCGAGCCAGTAAACCGAATCCGGTCCGCTCTCGTCGCGAATTTTCATCATGCTGTCGCCGATCTCATTGACAGCATCATCCCAGGAGAGCCGCTCCCATTTACCGGAAACCAGCTTCATCGGATATTTCAGGCGACGCTCGCCATGGGCGTGTTCACGCACCGCTGCGCCTTTAGCGCAATGGGCGCCGAGGTTGAACGGGGAATCAAATGCCGGTTCCTGGCCAATCCAGACACCATCTGAAACTTCCGCGAGAACCGTACATCCGACCGAACAATGGGTGCAGACGGACTTTACCACATCAACATTGCCACCCGATGTGCCTGCGGCTTGCGCTTTGGTTGCAGTTCCGGTCGTGGCAGCGCCAATTGCGGCGAGACCGCCGACTGCGATACCGGATTGTTTCAGAAAATCTCGGCGGCTTACTGCCGCATTCGTAATCGAGCCAAGTGCTGAACTTGCGGTCGATGACAGTCGGGGGCCTCTAGCAACCCCTCCTACCTTCTTCCTAAGCATAGACTTCTCCTCCAGATGCGCTTCCCATCAGAACGCGCGTTGTATTGCCAAACCGGTAATCGAAACTAGAACCGGGCTGACTCATAATAGGTTTTCACGTGAGCCGTTTCGCGATAGCCGCTTCCCGATTCATCTATGGGTTCGGACGCCTGTGCACCCCCTCCCGTTGCAAGCGCAGCACCACCCAATACAGTTCCCAGGCTCGCAAGTTTCAGAAAGTCGCGCCGTCCTTCGACGCCTTTTTCTTCTTTGGCCATTTGGCCCTCCTCCTTCTGCTCTTCCATGATCAGATCAAACACATGGTTCCTTTGATCCGACGGATACGGGAGCAGAACCCGCATCAAACTGTTTCAGACACTATTCCATAGAGAATGCATCCGCTTCGACTTTCACAAAAAGCCTGCCAATTGTTCCGATCGGTTGATACAGCCTGCTCAGTTCGGCGGCTTCCAGATCTGCAAAAAAATGTCCGGCCCACGGTTCAATATGCGTGGCGAAGAATTCCCGCTGTTGCGGCAGACCAAGGGGCGCGCCGTAGCGCCCGACAATAAGGCCGGCCATCATTTCAAACAGCGAACCAATGTGGTCTTCCGGCTCCTTCGCATCATCGCTCCGCGCGATACCAAGCGCACGCATTGAGTTTCGCAGCTTTGCCAATGGCTTTTCGTTCAGAAATCCGGTCAGGTAGTAGGAAGCATACGGCAGTAATTCGCCTCTCCCCATGCCGATGAAAAGTCCATCATATTCTGCGCGGGCTGTCGCGACATCAGTTGCGGTCGCCAGTCGGGAAAGCGCGTCGAAAGCACCCCCCATTTCGGATTCGTCGCCGGTCAGGGACTGCAATTTATCAAGGGTTTCGGCTGTGGGCGTGACAAACAAAAGCTGGCCCACAAGCGAATAGAGACCCGCTCGCATGTTGTCTTCGGCTGCAGGAGCCGCTGTCTTAACCTGATTCTGCAAGAGACAGGTTCCTCCCAATGGCACAAGTAGATACCGAAATGCCGCTTCTGACAAGAGGACCTTCGTACCAGTTAAAAACTCAATCAAAAACAATGCTGGGAGCGGATTTAGCGGCCCCTTCAGCGTCGATGCGCTGTACAACTCTTTCGGCAATCTCATTGTAAAGGGCCGCATGAGGCCCATCGGGCGCAGACACGGTTACCGGCGTACCGCCATCCGAATTGCTGCGGATATCGATGTGTAGCGGAATTTCGCCGAGAAACGGCACACCGAGGTTCTCTGCTTCCTTGCGTGCTCCCCCGTGCCCGAAAATGTCGGACTGTTCACCGCAACCGGGGCAGATGAACGTGCTCATATTCTCGATAAGACCGAGAATTGGAACCTCAACCTTGCGGAACATGTTCAACCCCTTGCGGGCGTCGATCAGGGCGATGTCCTGAGGGGTTGATACAATCACGGCACCGGCCAAAGGAACCTGTTGCGCCATTGTCAGCTGGGCGTCGCCGGTCCCTGGCGGCATATCGACGATCAATACGTCCAAATCGCCCCAGGCAACTTCCCGCAGCATCTGCGTTAGCGCCGAAATCACCATCGGACCCCGCCAGATCATCGGCGTGTCTTCCTCGACCAGAAAGCCGATAGACATAACTTTGAGCCCAAAGGCCTCCAGCGGATTCAATATCCGCCCGTTGGCGCTCGGACGATCAGTTATGCCCAGCAGGCGCGGCATGGAAGGACCGTAAATGTCAGCATCCAGAACACCGACCTTCATGCCCTGCCCCAAAAGCCCGAGCGCCAGATTAACCGAGGTTGTCGACTTGCCCACCCCACCTTTGCCAGAGGCAACTGCAATGATCGATTTGATCCCCGGCACACCTGCCTTCTGGGCGGGCGCCTCTGCTGCCGATCGGGTTGCCTGCGCTTGCATTGGAGGCGGCACTGAAGAAGCCTGATCAATGGATGGCGCAGGGCGAACCGGGGCGGCACCGGCCTTGCGCTCGCCAGTCAACACGGCGATGACCTTACTGACACCGTCCAGCTTCATGACGCTTTGCTCAGCAGCGTTGCGCAGGGGTTCCAGTTCCTGAGCTCGTTCGGCTGGCACGTTGATCGAAAAGATTACCTTACCGTCATCGATCAGCAGCCCACTCACCATCCCCAACTCAACAATATTGCCCTCAAGATCCGGCCCTTTGACTTTCGCCAGGCGAGCCAACACCTGATCTTCTGCAATTTCCACCACCCGCTACCCCTGTTTTCGATCGGTCAGAATTATTTCCAGTTTAGTGAACTTCAGTTTGGACGGATCTGGTGAAGTTCCGCCTTTCACCGATCCGGCCCCCTCATAAAATGTCTCGCATCGAACCGCTATGGCGAATGCGTCATCACTGCTTGGTCCGGAACGTGTCGATATAGGCCATGACCTTTAAAATATCGTCCTGATCAATACGACGCCCAAATGGCTGCATTGCGCCTGCTCCGCCACCGTAGATGATCTCAAACCGGCCAATGTCGGTGTTGGTGCGTTGCCTCAGCCATTTATCGTCAGTCAGATTTGGTCCGATCCGCCCTTTTCCGTCCTTGAGGTGACAGGCCTGACAGAGCTTTTTGTAAACCTTCAGCCCGTCAGCAAGCGCAGCCGCATCTCCGGAATAGGGGTTTTTGCCGGATACATAAAAGCCTTCAACGGCCTCGGTGAGCTGTTGGTCTTTGCGATATTTGAACTCAAGTGGCTTGTCAGTGAGTGCATGGAAAAACTCGATCTTCGTCTCGTCTCCAAGAACGGTTGCCGTGCCGAAGCAAATCAGAAACATCGCACAATAAAAAATTCTCATCAGCCTTCGTATTTCCTTTTCGGCAAAAAAACAAAGGGTGCCCGATGAGCCCATCCGGCACCCTTCAACATAGCTAAGTTTATTTTTTGACGGCCTCAGCAATTTCGGCACCTTGGGGCACTTCATTGGCTGGAACCACCCGCCACAACGTACCCGGAGGGTTGGAGTCCGGGCCCTGATCAGCAAGGTAAAAGTTGCTGGCGTTCACGGCGAGCACCATGCCGTCTTCATCGTAGCCACCCGCTGTAAACTGCAGCCCGGTTTGCATCATTTCCTGCAATTGCCACTTGGTGCCATCGTGGCCAAGTCCGAAAACGCGGCCTGAACACCAGTCGCCGGCCAGATAGACGCCTTCCATGCCACCATAATTGGCTACTCCAAATCCTTGCACCGAACAGCCACCAGTATTGTCGTCGGGTGCGCCCGGGAATGGTTGCGTGTGCGGGTATTGTGCAGCCGGCAGGGTGCCCACGACCGAGCAGGGCTTGCCAGCAGGATCACCGGTCATCGGATGACAGAAGGAAGCTTCCATACGCGGCCATCCGTAATTTTGTCCTCCATCACCCGCCTTCTCGAAGACGATTTCTTCCCAATGGTTCTGCCCCACATCGGCGATAAACAAGTCTCCGGTCTTCTGGTCAAAGGCAAATTCGTAAGGGTTGCGCAACCCGTAGGACCAGATCTCGGGTCGACTCCGTGTCTTGATTTTTGAGAACTGCTCTTCAGTGATACCGAATAAAACCATCAATCTCTCGCTGGAAGCGTCTGCAAAAGGATTGTCTTTCGGGATCTTGTAGGGGATTGAGTCGTCTTCAACATTGACATCGATACGGAGCATTTTTGCCAGCAAAGTCGAAAGGTCCTGGCCAGCCTCATAGGGGTCGCCTTCCCAGCCGCCATCGCCTGACCCGATATACAGCATGCCATCAGGACCAAACTCGATCTGCCCGCCATTGTGATTGTACCATGGCTGTTCAATGCGCATCAGCACTTTGGCGGTTTCATTAGTCCGTTCCGCTGTCATGACATCCGGACTGGCCGGGTCCACCGTAAAGCGCACGATCATTCCATCGCCATTGAACGGCAATGATGCGTAGTGAACAAAGAAGTATCCGTTAGTTTTGAAGTCGGGATGGAATGCGACCGAATACAGGCCCTGTTCCACAAATCCGGTCTGGACATCGTTGCCCAGCGGGTTGATCGCCGTAAGATCAAGAAAGGGGTCAGCGTTGACGGACCCGTCCTTGTTGACAATCTTTATGCGACCGACACGCTCAACCACAAAGATACGGCCAGATCCATCACCGGCATTTGTAACATTGATCGGATCTTTGAAGCCATCAGCCACTTTCACCAAAGCAATTTGCGGATTGCCGGGCAAAGCGCCGCCTGGATTGGCCACCTCTTCAACGGTCTTCGGTGCATCAGCAGCAAATACAGTGCCGGCGGACAGCGCAAGAGCGCATATCCCTCCCAATAGTTTCCCAATATTCATAGTTTCCTCCGGTTAGGTTGATCAAAACCTGGTAACCCCCCGGAACACCGAGGCTGCCCATCATGGGTGGGCCGGTCAAGTTGTTTGAAAAGACAAATTTGATAGTGACGCCACGAAACGCGCATTCAAGCACTGGCCGGTCTGGAGTTTCGTTCGCAGCGAATTTTGCTTTTGAAACCTGTGTCAACCAGCGAATTTCCGGCTTTGGTCCAAAACAGCATTATGTTCCGGTTGGCTGAACTGCAGCATAGTACACGGCAAACCGACTACCCCAATTGCAGCTGGTCAAAACGAGTGGAGGCAGGCCACGACACCACCACGCGCCCGTGTAGAAAAGCGAACGGCGCCAAAGAGAATTCGATCCACTTTGATCGGGGAAACTCGATTGTGTTGATGAGATTGGGGCACCGCACCGCCATGTGAGAGGACGCGGGAGTGGTACGATTCTGCCCGGGTCTGGCGGCTTGGTGCGGTCTTTACCTTATCTTAGGATTCGTTAACAAACTCTTAAGATTGGGTCACCCGCGGGTTTGTTGCTGGCCTGCCGACACTGCCCGGTTGCACTCGGTGCAGCCGAGAATGAAGTTGCCCCGCGGGCCTGCCATCAGAACGACTTCTTTGGGGCCACAACGGCATCCGGCTATCAACTTCGATGAGTTGAGTTTGCGTTGTGTGTACAGTCGCCAGATATCGAGGTCGTGACAGGCAAAGAATGAAGGGCGACGACTAACGGCTTTCTAAGTCTTGCCAGTTCAGCACCACTTTGCCGCTTGAACCCGATCGCATGACCTCAAACCCTTTTTCGTATTCTTCCGCCCCAAAGCGATGCGTAATGATCCGGCTGACATCCAGCCCGTTTTGGAGCATGGCGATCATCTTATACCAGGTTTCGAATATTTCGCGGCCATATACCCCTTTGATCGTAATTGCTTTGAAAACGATGCGCGACCAATCGACCGGGCTTTTGCCCGAGGGTATTCCAAGCATTGCAACCTGCCCGCCTACAACGAGGGTTTCGATCATCTGATCGAGTGCGACCTGCGCACCGCTCATCTCGAGGCCAATGTCGAACCCCTCCTTCATGCCAAGTTCATGCACGACGTCTTCCAAAGCCTCTTTTTCGACATTGACCGACCTCACGTCCGCCACTGCTTCAGCAAGCGCCAGACGATCCGGGTTGACATCGGTGATGACAATGTGGCGGGCACCGATATGTCGAGCAACCGCGGCTGCCATAATTCCAATGGGCCCGGCACCGGTGATGAGAACATCTTCCCCCACCAGGTCAAAGGACAGAGCCGTGTGAACAGCATTTCCCAGCGGATCCAATATGGCGCCGATATCATCGGATATGTCATCGGGTAACGGCACCACATTGAACGCAGGAAGCTTGAGGAACTCAGCAAATGCTCCCTGCTCGTTGACACCAATGCCCCTCGTTTCAGGATCAAGGTGGAAGCGACCCGCTCGACTTGCGCGGCTGTGATGACCAACAAGATGGCCTTCACCGGAAACACGTTGGCCAATTTTAAGGTCTTCGACATCACGACCGAGCTCAACAATTTCGCCCGAAAATTCATGACCTGTAATCAGCGGAACAGGCACTGTTTTCTGAGCCCATTCATCCCAGTTCCAGATGTGAATGTCAGTTCCGCATATTCCTGTCTTGTTGATGCGAATGAGAACATCGTCCGGACCAATTTCCGGAACCGGTTCACGACTCATCCAGATCCCTTTTTCCGGTCGCGCCTTGACCAGCGCTCTCATTCCGTTTTGACGCTCAATCGATACAGACATCAGATGGCTCCCACTTGCTTGCCCGCCGCCTCGAAAGCTTCCAAAGCAGTTTCAAGCTGGGCTTTTGAGTGTGATGCATTCATTTGGGTTCGAATGCGGGCCTGGCCATTGGGTACAACCGGGAAGAAGAAACCTGACACGAAAACTCCCTGATCGAACAAGGAAGACGCCAGTTGCTGAGCAAGCCGGGCCTCCCCCAGCATGACCGGAATGATCGGATGTTCACCTGGCAACAGATCAAAACCAATACCCGCCAGACCGTCGCGCCAGAACTTTGCGTTCTCAAAGAGCTTTTTGCGCAGGTCGTCTCCGGCCTCAACGAGGTCCAAGGCAACCAGCCCTGCCGCAACAACAGCCGGCGGCAGCGAATTGGAAAAAAGATAGGGACGGGCACGCTGGCGCAACAGATCGATCACGGGTTGCGGCCCGGCTATGTATCCACCAATCGCGCCACCCAGAGCTTTGCCCAGGGTGCCGGTCAGAATGTCGACCTTGTCGGGCACCGCGTGGTGTGCGTGGGTGCCCCTGCCCTGTGGGCCCATAAATCCGGTCGCGTGGCAATCATCGACCATGACCATTGCATCATGTCGTGCGGCCAGGTCAGTAATCTCGGGCAGCCTGGCAAGGTATCCGTCCATGGAAAATACACCGTCTGTTGCAATCAAAATGAAACGAGCACCGTCGGCCTTTGCCTGCTTGAGCTGCCGCTCCAGATCGTCCATGTCGGAATTGGCGTAGCGATAACGCTTCGCCTTGCACAGACGTATGCCGTCAATAATCGACGCATGGTTTAGCGCGTCCGAAACAATCGCATCTTCCGCCCCAAGCAGCGGCTCGAACAGGCCACCATTGGCGTCAAAACAGGCCGCAAACAAAATGCTGTCATCCTTGCCCAGAAATTTGGCAAGCCGTTTCTCCAACTGACGGTGAAGGTCCTGAGTGCCGCATATGAAGCGAACACTCGCCATTCCGTATCCATGGTCGTCCATGGCGGTCTTCGCGGCCTCAATGAGTTTGGGATGATCTGCCAAACCCAGATAGTTATTCGCGCAAAGATTGATCTTTAAGCTGCTTCGTTCGCGTGAATTGCCAACTGCAACCTGGCCAGATTGTGGCGACACGATCAGACGTTCACTTTTATAAAGACCCGATTGTTCGATTTCTTCCAGCGTCTTTGTCAGATGAGCAGCAAAGGCAAGGTTCATGATTCTTCTCCGTTTGTCGAGCCGACCAAAAGCGCTCAAGGCGGCCTTAACAGAAAACCCTGCCTGCCGTCTCAAATGCTACCAACACACTATGTCAGTCCGCTGTACGGCGTCAGTCGCGGAACCCATCTCGACACATTACGCTTGTACTCGGAGTAGGAATCGCCAAAGCGTTTCTCGAGCTGTGGCTCTTCCAAAACGACAAAGTAGACCGTGTTGATAACAAAGAAAACCAGAGCCCAAACCACAAGTGGAATGGATTGCAGCAGGATTGCCTGTGCAATCTGAAACAGGATAACTCCCGTCAGCATCGGGTTCCGCATGTGGCGGTAAGGACCATCGACAACAAAATTCTGGATCGGGTCCCAGGGTGCGGGTGTTCCGCCCCCACCTTTCGAAGCGAACAATCGCATCGTCCAGAGCATCAAAGCCAATCCAACCAGGGCAAACGCCAGACCTGCCACCCAGATGGCTGCCGATTGTGGAGGGAAGCTGGCGGCAAGGCCGGATTTTCTGGTGAGCCAAATCACCAACGCAGGTACATAGACCAGCGCCGTGCCTGGCAAAATGACTATTGCCTTGATGAACCCGGCGTTCATTGTTTGCCTCGTTAGGCGCAGGCTAATTCAGCCAGCTCGATCTCAGAATCACAGCGCCCGCGATCAGCAGCATTGAGCCTGACCAAGCATGTAATTTGGCATTCGCTACCAAAGAGTCGAGGCCTTTCATCATGCGGCCTTTTGATCGTCGGGCTTTGATGGATTCGCAGTAGACTCGTCATCATCCACATCTCGCTCAACTTCGATACGCACCTTGGCGACCATTGCAGCAATCGCGCCAAGAATAGCAAGCCAGGGAGCAGCAAGGACGACCACGCCACCGACAACCAATCCAATGTTGAGCGGAACTTCGACAAATGCATCACCGTCTTCAGCTGTGATTTTCAGCTGGCGTACCCCTCCTTCCCTGGCGAGTTCCTTGACTTTTTCGACAAGCTGGTCGCCGGCGACCTCGATCTCTTCAAAGATTGTTCGGCGATCTTCCTTCTTCTCCTGATCCATAATTCTCTCCAAGTTTGCGGAAACCCGTATGGGGAGAAATTCTGTACCGAATTTGAGGAAGAGAATTTGATCTATCGCAAACCGTAAAGCGCGTAAGGTACTCCAAACACGATGGCAGTTTTGGGAGACAGATGTCGTGGATAATGTGCCCAGATTTGATCGGCCCCGGCTTCACCGAAGTCATGCAAATTCTTGCTCTGGAAGCGGCCATGTCATTTTTCGATACAGCTTGCGCATATGACCCTTGTAGGCGTCGCTATCAAAGTAGCCGCCATGGCGCTCACTGGCATCAAACTTAATTCCCCCCGACAAATCCGGTTCCGGTCCCGCAATGAGTCGACCGAACTCCGTCGCTCGTTCCGGGACGTGCAACTGATCTTGAATATACGAAGCGATCGCCAGCGCCATCATGTCGTAGAGTCCAAAGGCGCTGGAGTTTGTCTCAACGTAACTTATCGCAAAGAGGTTTTTGTGTTTTGAAGAGAATGCCTGCATGAACAGTTTGGGACGGGTACCGGCATAGTCGAAATATCCGTCCGCATAGGACTCAACCTGGTTGAATCCGGTCGCACACAAAATCAGATCAATTTCCTCTCTCGTCCCGTCTTCAAAAACCACCTCCCGACCGTCCAGGCGGCTCACGTCCTGTTTGGGCGTAAGCAAGCCATGCTGAAACGCATGTATGATCTGGGAATTGAGAATGGGATGCGTTTCCAGAAGACGGTGATCCGGTTTCCTGAGGCCATATTTTGTGACATCGCCAACCAGCAGACGCAGAATTGTCGTCAGGATCGGGCGCGCCAGCCAGATCGGAAGTTTGGGTCCCGTCGAAGCGAACTCATCGGCCGGCATTCCGAACACATGCTTTGGAACAAAGTAATATCCGCGGCGCAGACTGAGGAAAGCTTCTTCGGCATAGGTGCTCGCGTCACACGCAATGTCGCAGCCTGAGTTCCCCGCCCCGACAACCAATACCCGCTTGCCTTCAAACTCCTTACCGCTCCGGTAAGTGTTGCTGTGCCGAATTTCACCATCGAAGTTTCCGCTCAGCTCAGGCATTTTCGGGTGCCATTGAGACCCGGTTGCACAAACGACAGCGCGATAGTCGCGCACATCGCCGTTCTGCAAAGTGACCTTCCAGGTATCGTCGATCAACTTTTCAATATTCACAACACGGGTTAAAAACTCGATTCCGTCCTTCAGGTCATATTCGTCAGCGAAACTCCGCAAATATTTCAACACCTGGCTGTGGGAGGGATAATCCGGATAATCGTTCGGCATCGGAAAACCCGTATAACCCGAGAGTTTTCGCGAAGTTATCAGATGGGCAGATTCGTATACCGCTGATCCATCCTGATCGATGTCCCACACGCCGCCCACATCCGAATGGGCATCAAACTGATCGTATTTGATTTGCCGGTGGTGGAGCGCCCGCGCCATCGCCAGCCCAGCGGGCCCCGCTCCGATTATGCACACTTTGGCTTGGGAGGCCTCTGTCCTGGCATCCATGTCACGTGTCCTTAGTCACGTGCCCCTGCGCCAATTATTGAGAATTCTTCGCAGCATTGCAACCGAACGTCAGATCCGGAGCTGGCAAACCGCCCCGGAGCGGCCTTTTCCGACGGTCAGGAAAGGAAGAATATGCTCCAGGTATCCAGGGCCTGACCCATGTCCGTTATGCACGGCCGTGTTGGTTTGTTCATGCTGTTTCGCCCTTCACAAAAAAAAGGGTTGAATATCATTTTATTGAACTAAACCTTTATCTGAATATCAACTTTTCTCACAGAAAGTCGGGCTTCCTGCCAACGAACTTTGTTCGTGCATGATGCATTGGCTTGATGCGGTTGTTCCGCATGTTTTGAATAAAATTCATCAAATTCAAGCCAATTCGCGGCCCGCATTGAGCCGTTGCAGGATCGCTCAGCGTTAATGAAGATATGGAATAGGAAGCACGCACTCAACCAGGCATCGTCGCTACGGTCGTCTGGTTTTGAAGGTGCCCACATGCTTGCTCTGGAGGCCCGTATTCTGCTTGATGCCGCGGCAAATGAAACGGCCGCTGAAGTTACTGAACTGGCAGTGCACAGCAATTTCGCGGATGACTTTGTCGCCACATCTTTTTCTGATGACTTCGTTGACGAACCGAATAATCCGTTGGATCAACCTGGCTTCACCTATCAACGTGTTCCCACGATTCAACCAACCGAGCAGCAGATCACCCAACGATCTGAGATCGCCTTCATTGCTGCAGGCGTCTCCGACCTGGAAAGCATCATCACCTCCCTATCGCATGAGACTGAAGTGGTCATGCTGGATGGCTCAGATGATGGAGTGACCCAGATCGCGCAAGTTCTGTCTTCGCGATCTGAAACCGACGCGATCCACCTGATTGGCCATGGGCGGGAAGGTGTGTTGGCGTTGGGTGGACAGGAGTTATCTTCGGAATCCATGACCGGATATTATGCCGGGCAGCTGGCGACAATTCGCGATGCGATGACAGATGCCGGCGATATCCTCATCTATGGTTGCAACTTTGCGGGCGGGGAATCCGGCAGGGACGCCGTCCTCGCACTGGCCCGAATTACCGGTGCGGATGTGGCAGCCAGCACCGACTTGACCGGCGATTCCACACGCGGTGGCGACTGGACACTGGAGACCGTCCTGGGGGAGCTGGATACGGGGGTCATTGAGGTCCAGAACTGGGCAGGTCTGCTGGCCGCACCCCTGGTCGCCGATGATTCTTACTTGGTCGAACCGCTTGTGCCCGTAATCGTTGATCCCCGTGCAAATGATTCTGATCCCGAAGGGACGTCGTTGACAATCACGGAAATCACGGACTCCATCACCCGCACACCCGTGGCCATCGGCGTGGCCAGCCCCGTCGTGTTGACATCCGGCACAATGATTGCGCTTAACGCTGACGGCACGCTCACCGTCACTTCACCATCCGACGGACAGAGCACGGAAACGTTCGGCTACACTGTGCAGGATATGAACGGCGAGACATCGGTCGCCACCATTACGTTGCAATTGGATACTGACGGCGATGGTGTTGTCGATTCAACCGATATCGATGATGACAATGATGGCATTCTGGACATAGTCGAAAACAAGGCTGGTACGGGCTCATTGATACCCATCGGGCCAAACCTTTATCAGGGTTTCGACAACGGTACGTTTGGTTTTGAATCCGGCGCGCCTGATCAGTACACAACTGCAGACCCTTATCCAGGCGGAGTGACAAACGGAACCTTTGATCACTTCAGCGACATTGACTATGGCGACTTCACCTACGTCGCGAACGCGGTAACGCCCCGCAACGCTTTTCAACATGTCAATGCGGTCGACCCCGTATATGGTGCCGCCGGTCGATTTTTCCTTTCCGATCCAGACGCAAGCGCCCCGATTGTCTCCGATGTTATCGGCGGAATGGTGGCCGGCGAAACCTATCAATACTCCTTTTGGGCTGCCAATTCCGAGCCATTCGGCAACCCCAACAATATAGAAGTTCGCATCGATGGTGCAGTGGCCTTCACAACCGGCCCGCTCTCGACGGATCCTGTGGCTGTCCCCTGGACAAAATATTCATTTACCTTTGTCGCCCCTTCCTCCGGGCAGGTCTCAACCGCCCTCGTTGCCCTGGAGACTGGTCCGGGGGGGAACGACTACTACCTCGACAATATCGAAGTCCGCCGTATGGGGCGTGATGGTGACGGAGACGGGGTCGCCAACAGTCAGGACCTCGACAGCGACAACGACGGGATTACAGACAACGTCGAAGCCCAATCAACTGCCAGCTATATTAGGCCAGCTGAAGCAGATGTGGATGGAGACGGACTCGACGATGCCTATGATCTCGACAATGCATCAGCTGACCCAGTTCTTTCGTCCGGCCTGACGCCAATTGATACCGACAGTGATCTTGTTTCTGATGTTCTTGATAACGACAGCGATGCGGACGGAATCGGAGACGTCGCCGAGCGCGATGACGGCCAGCCAACATCGGTCACAACAACTGCCGATACGGACGGCGACGGCTTGCTGGACATCTTTGAGCACGGCAGTTCTGCCGATGGCTACGATGTCAATGATCAGAATCTCGATTCAAGCAGCACAATATTCAACCTTGCAGGCGTACCTGCGCTTGATGCCGACGGCGCCAATGCCGTTCCGTTTTCAACCGACCTGCTTTTTCGTGATACCAGCGACGCGCCAACTGCAGTGCATGACACAAACTCAACCGGCGAAGATGGCACTCTGACCGTGCCAGCAGTTGCTGGTTTGCTCGCTAATGACACCGATCTGGATGGTGACACGCTGGTTGTCAGTGACTTTACGGTCGGTGCAACAACGGTGGCTGCAGGCGCAACGATCAACCTTGCCGAAGGTGATCTGACGATCAATGCGGACGGGTCTTACACATTTGACCCTGCGGCTGACTTCAACGGTCCGGTGCCGGTCGCGACCTACACGGTCTCTGACAGCAATGGCGGATCGGACACCGCAACACTGACCATCGCAGTTACCCCGGTTAACGAT
>CALIOE010000150.1 GCA_938044775.1 uncultured Rhizobiaceae group bacterium | reverse complement strand
ATCGTTATCGACAAGGCCGGCGCGTTGGGCGTCAATCTCTGAGATCCAGACAATCGGTCCGCCACGTGACAGCGTCAGCATCAGAAGGTTGTCCGTATAGGTGGAGTGAATGCCCCACTTCTGATGCGGCGTGATGAAGTTCAGCACGATTTGCGGCTGGCCATCGCTCTTGGTCTCAATCACCGGATTGACCGACTTGGTATCAATGGGCGGACGATAGACGCAGAAGGCTTCGCCGAATGCCCGCATCCACAGATGATCCTGATACAGCTGCTGCCGACCACTGATGGTGCGCCAGGGTATCAGTTCGTGAACGTTGGTGTATCCGGCATTGTAGCAGACACTTTCCGATTCCAGGCCGGACCATGTGGGTGACGAGATGATCTTGCGCGGTTGCGCGACCACATCGCGGAAGCGGATCTTCTCATCCTCCTTGGGAGTTGCCAGGTGGGTGTGATCCCTGCCGGTCTTTTTCGACAGAGCATCCCAGGCCTTCACCGCAACTTCACCATTGGTTTCAGGAGCGAGTGAGAGAATGACTTCTGAAGCGTCAATATCTGTCTCGATTTTCGGGCGGCCTTTCGTCTCGCCTTCCTCAGTCACCAGACCGTTGAGCTTTCCGAGCAATTCGACTTCGTGCTCGGTGTTCCAGGAAATTCCCTTGCCGCCATTGCCGAGTTTTTCGAGCAGCGGACCAACTGCTGTGAAGCGTTTGTAGAGGTTTGGATAGTCTCGCTCGACGATTGCGAAGTTCGGCATGGTTTTGCCCGGAATCGCTTCGGTCTCACCTGTCTTCCAGTCTTTCACGTCAAAGGGTTGTGCGAGTTCACCGGGAGTGTCGTGGAGGATCGGAACCAGCACGACATCCTTCTCTACACCAAGTACCTCAGGCGCGACCTCGGCGAACTTCTCCGCGATGCCCTTGAAGATGTCCCAGTCCGAACGGGACTCCCAGGCAGGATCGGCTGCGCTCGACAGCGGGTGGATAAAGGGGTGCATGTCGGATGTATTGAGATCGTTTTTTTCATACCAGGTCGCAGTCGGCAGGACGATGTCGGAGTAAACGCAGGTGGTCGACATGCGGAAATCCAGCGTCACCAGGAGATCGAGCTTTCCTTCCGGAGCCTCTTCGTGCCAGACAGCCTCCTGCGCTCGTTGCCGCCCTTCTTCTCCCAGGTCTTTTCCCAGTACGCCGTGGTTGGTCCCCAACAGATGTTTGAGGAAGTATTCGTGCCCCTTGCCCGAAGAGCCAAGCAGATTTGAGCGCCAGACAAACATGTTGCGGGGCCAGTTGGCCTCGTCATCCGGGTCCTGACAGGACATTTCGAGCTTGCCGGACTTCAATTGGTCGACAATGTAATCCTTGGGATCTTTTCGGGATTTTGCTGCAGCTTTCGCGACCTCAAGCGGGTTGGTTTTGAGCTGCGGAGCAGAGGGCAACCAACCCATCCGTTCAGCGCGAATGTTATAGTCGATCAGTGTGGCGTCCCAGGGCCCGTCCGGCGCAGTTGGTGAAAGGATTTCGTCGACTTTCAAGGTCTCGTAGCGCCACTGGTCCGAGTGTGCGTAGAAGAAAGACGTTGAGTTCATTTGTCGGGGCGGGCGGTTCCAGTCCAGCGCAAACGCCAAAGGCAACCAACCCGTTTGTGGTCGAAGCTTTTCCTGGCCCACATAGTGGCTCCATCCGCCACCGGACTGACCGATACAACCGCACATGATCAACATGTTGATGATGCCACGGTAGTTCATGTCCATGTGATACCAGTGGTTCAGTCCTGCGCCGAGAATGACCATCGAACGGCCCTTTGTTTTCTCGGCGTTGAGCGCAAATTCGCGGGCGACAGATATGATTTGTTGCCGTGAAACCCCGGTGATCTTTTCTGCCCAGGCTGGAGTGTAAGGCACGTTTTCGTCATATGACCTGGCGCATGTTTCATCACCCAGGCCCCGGTCCAGGCCATAATTGGCCGCAAATAAATCGAAGACTGAAGCAACAAAAGCGTCGCCGTCGGCCAGCTTAATCTTTCTGGCCGGTACCGAACGCACCAGCACGCTATCGTGATCCGTGCCTTCAAAATGGTCGTGTTCGCGATTGCCGAAATAGGGAAACGCGACCGGGAGAATCTCATCATGGCTTTCGTCCATGATCAGACTCATTTCGAGTTCGACTTCCTTGCCTTTGCCGTCCTTGGGCTCGAGATTCCATTTCCCCTCTTCACCCCAGCGGAAACCCACCGAACCCTGCGGGACAACGACCTTGCCGGTCTTCTTGTCAATTGCGACAGTTTTCCATTCCGGGTTGTTCTTTTCACCAAGCGCTCCCTTAAAGTCGGAAGCCCTGATCTGGCGATCGGGAATGAATTGACCGTCCTTTTCAACAAGCCGGACAAGCATCGGCATGTCAGTGTAGCGACGGCAATAATCTTCAAAATATTCCGCCTGCCTGTCGAGATGGAACTCACGCAGAATCACATGTCCGAACGCCATCGCCAAAGCCGCATCGGTGCCCTGTTTTGGATTCAACCACATGTCGGAGAATTTGGCCGCCTCGGAATAATCCGGAGACACGACGACCGATTTTGCTCCCTTGTAGCGCGCCTCAGTGTAGAAGTGTGCATCGGGGGTGCGCGTTTGCGGGACATTCGACCCCCACAACATCAGGAAGCCGGAATTATACCAATCGGCAGATTCCGGAACATCTGTCTGTTCCCCCCAGGTCATGGGAGAGGCCGGCGGTAAATCACAATACCAGTCATAAAATGACATGCATGTTCCGCCGAGCAGCGACAGGTATCGCGAACCAGCCGCATATGAAACCATCGACATGGCTGGAATGGGCGAAAATCCTATGACCCGGTCGGGCCCCCATTTTCGGGCGGTGTATGCATTGGCGGCTGCAATGATTTCGTTGACTTCATCCCAGGTCGCACGAACAAAGCCGCCGAGGCCTCGCATTTTTGTATAGTCGCGCCGCTTGGCCTTGTCGTCCTGAATGGCCGTCCACGCCGCAACCGGTGTCTTCAGGACTCTCTCCTTGCGCCAGAGTTTGAGGAGACGGGACCTGATAAGAGGGTGCTTCACCCTGTTGGCGGAGTACATGTACCAGCTGTAACTGGCACCCCGCGAACAACCCCTTGGCTCGTGGTTGGGCAGATCCGGACGGGTGCGCGGATAGTCGGTCTGCTGGGTTTCCCAGGTAACGATGCCGCCCTTCACATAGATCTTCCACGAGCAGGACCCGGTGCAGTTTACGCCATGAGTCGAGCGGACGATTTTGTCGTGCTGCCAGCGCTTGCGGTAGCTGTCCTCCCAGGACCTGCTTTCATTGGTCGTAACACCATGGCCATCTGAAAATGTGCCATCGTTATTGCTGGAGAGAAAATTCAAACGGTCGAGAAGATGAGACATGAAAACGATCCTGTTGGTTCAGCAAGGCACGGGGGCGTTGGAGCGGGTGTAGAAGGCCCAGGTGATGACCAGGCAGACGGCATAGAAGATTCCAAATGCCCAAAGCGCGGCTTCCGGTCCGCCGGTCAGGCCGATCGAAGTTCCATATGCTTTGGGGATAAAGAACGCGCCATAAGCCGCAATCGCGGATGTGAAAGCGATGATGGCAGCGCTTTCACGCTCACATTGTTTGCGGTAGTCGTCGCCCGCCAATCCGGGCATGCAGCGCGCAACTTCCTTTTCCATGATGGAGGGGATCATCTGGAAAGTGGAGGCATTGCCGACACCTGTGAGAAAGAACAGCGCCATGAAACATGCGAAGAATCCCCAGAAAGATCCCGGTTGCTCTTTAATCCCGAGGAAGAACAGAACACCGCCAACGGCGATGATCATTCCAAGAAATGTCCAGAAAGTTACCCGTCCACCGCCGAACTTGTCGGATATCCATCCGGTGGCGGCGCGCGACAAGGCCCCGACCAGCGGCCCCAGAAAGGCGTAGGAGAGCACATTGACCTCGGGAAACTGGGTCTTCATGAGCAAAGGAAATCCGGCGGCATAGCCGATGAAACTTCCGAATGTTCCCGTGTACAGAATGCACATGATCCAGTTGTGTTTGCGTTTGAAGATGATCGACTGTTCTTTGAAGCTCGCTTTTGCGTCCGCGATGTCATTCATACCGAACCACGCGGCAATGGCGCATATGAGCAGAAACGGAACCCAGATGAAGCCAGCGTTCTGAAGCCACAGGGTGCTTCCGTCGCTGAGCTCTTGTGGTTCACCACCAATGGCGCCGAACACACCGATTGTAATGACAAAGGGCACCACGAACTGCATGACAGACACGCCGAGATTGCCGAGACCGGCGTTCATGGCGAGTGCGTTGCCCTTTTCTTTCTTGGGATAGAAATAAGCGATGTTGGCCATGGAAGAGGCGAAGTTGCCTCCGCCAAATCCGCAGAGAAGCGCGAGCATCAGAAAAACCGAATAGGGCGTTTCAGGATTCTGAACGGCGAATCCGATGCCAATCGCCGGCAACAGCAGTGAGGCAGTGGAGAGCGTTGTCCACAAACGCCCGCCGAAGATCGGAATCATGAAGGAATAGAATATCCGCAGTGTAGCTCCGGAAAGACCGGGGAGTGCGGCAAGCCAGAATAACTGGTCAGTTGAGTAGGCAAAGCCTATCGATGGCAGTTTGGCCACCACGACGCTCCACACCATCCATACAGAGAAGGCCAGGAGCAGGGCAGGAATTGAGATCCACAGATTGCGCCGGGCAATGGCCCGCCCTGATTGTGACCAAAATGCCTGGTCCTCCGGTCGCCAGTCGGCCAGTGTGTGGCCGCTTTGAGGGCTGGGAGCTACTGAGGTTGCCATTTCTTTAATTCCTTTTTGAAGAGCTTTGCGCGAACCGCCTGGAATGGACGGTTCGCGAGAGTGTTCATTCGGCTGGAGTTTGTGCGCCAAGATTCGGTGCCTCGGCCGCCTCCGGTTGCGGTTTCGCAACAGGCTTTTCGGGCACGTCTGAGAGATACTTCTCTTCGCCCAGAGCAGGATGACGTTGTTTCTCCATCCGGCGGATGGCGACATGCATCCAGATCGTCGAAATGGCGACGATCGCAAACAAGAGCATATAGGGAGCTGTCCACACCCCGGTCAGATCAAGAAGAATGCCGAAGGCAACGGGCAAAAAGAAACCACCCAAACCACCGATCATCCCAACCAAGCCACCGACTGAGCCAACATGGTGAGGGTAGTAGACAGGGATGTGTTTGTAGACTGCGGCTTTCCCGAGGCTCATAACAAAACCCAGCACAACCGTGATCCCCACAAAGAAGGTGACGCTGAGACCGAAATTGAAGGTGATCACGCCGTTGATGCCCGTGACCGTGTAGCTGGTCTCCGGGTAACTCATGATGAACAGGCAGATCAGCGACACAAAAAAGGTCAGGTACATGACGGCGCGTGCACCCCATTTGTCCGACATCCAACCGCCGAGCGCCCGGAAGACCGAACCAGGCAAAGAATAGAGACCGGCAAAGATACCTGCCGTGGTCAGCTCCAGACCATAAGCGCCGACATAATAGCGCGGCAGGAAGGAAGCGAGCGCAACAAACGCTCCAAAAACAAAGAAGTAGTATGTGGCAAACCGCCAGACCTGGATGTCTTTCAGCGGCTCCAATTGCTTCGCTGTCGAAACAGCCTTAGCGCCGGATTGCTTTCTGGCAGCCAACGCAGGATCGTCCTTGCTGAGCAGATAGAAGAGAACGGCCGTGGCGACCAGGACGATCGCATAAACCCGGGCGGTTCCTTCCCACCCCAGCGCCAGGACAAGAAACGGCGCGGCAAAGTTGGTAACAGCGGCGCCCACATTGCCAGCGCCGAATATGCCCAGAGCTGTTCCCTGTTTCTCTTTTTCAAACCACTGGGAAACATAGGCGACCCCGACAATGAAGGAGCCACCGGCAAGTCCGAGACCAAGTGCAGCCAACAGAAATACTTCGTAAGTCTGTACTGACGTGAGAAGCCAGACGGCGACTGCCGTGATTAACATCTGGAGCGGGAACATGATCCGTCCACCGAATTGCTCGGTCCAGACACCAAGAAAAATACGGCTGATGGATCCGGTGAGCACGGGCGTGGCAACAAGAAGTCCGAATTGGGTGTCGTTGAGTCCCAGGTCGGCTTTGATTTTGACGCCAATGATCGAAAAGATTGTCCAAACGGCAAAGCAGACCGTGAAGGCAAAGGTGCTTAGCCCCAATGCGCGGTATTGATCTGTCTTGGAAACACCATCCAGCGTGTGCATGTCCCTGCTCCTGACTCACGACGCGATGCCGTGATTTGTCCTTCGGTTGGCAGGAAATGGGCATCGCGCCCGAAGCAGTTCTTTGCGCTAGATCAATAAACTTGCCTGATTGGCGGCAAAACAGCGCTTTGGAGCTGATTTGCAAGAACGGTGGAGATACCGGTCAAGAGACACGATTGAAATTGGCAATCCAAGCATCTAGCTTCACACTATTGCGGCTTGATAAATGTCAATTTGGAATCGAAATGCGTCAGGACGAATTGAAAGAAATTCGCGAATTGGATCTGTTCAGATCCATGGACGAATCAGTCTTTGGCGACATCATGAACGCGGCCTATCTTCAGACATTTCCATCCCAGGTCGAACTGATCAGGGAGGGGGATCCTGCGGACTTCTTCTATGTGGTGATTGAAGGATGTGTAGAGCTGTTTGCCAGGTCGAATGGTCGGGAGACAACGATGGCGCTGGTTCGGCCGATTGGAACTTTTATTCTGGCGGCCGTCCTGAAAGAAGCCGTGTACCTTATGTCCGCGAGGACCAGCCTCCGGTCGAGGATTGTAATGATCCCTTCCAGAGACATCCGGCAGGCTGTTTCAAATGATCAGGAATTCGCGCGTTCGATGATCATCGAGCTTGCAGGCTGTTACAGAGCCGTTGTCAAAGAACACAAGAACCTGAAGCTGAGAACCGCTGTTGAGCGCCTGGCAAACAGATTGATGAAATATCACCAAGATCAGGGGGGCAACGGTTCGATGGAGCTGCCCTATGACAAAAAGACCCTGGCGGCGCTGCTTGGAATGACACCTGAAAACCTGTCGCGGGCCTTCAATACCCTCAAACCTTATGGCGTGGTGGTCAAAGGAACCCGGATTGACCTTACAGATCTGGAGTCGCTTGCGACATTGGCGAAATCAAATCGTCTTATCGATGACCGGAACACCTGAGCTACCGAAACCGGTTGCTGCACTGCAACTGCAGCTCAACGTGAACTGGCCTCATACAGGTCGCGTGGCACCCGGCATAAAACGGCTTTGTCGGCTTTACTCATTCAACATGAACTCGAGGCGGTTCCCGACAGCGTCATGCACGAAGAATCGTTGCAGGCCGGATATCGAACGGTCCCAATTCACGCGGTGACCCTCGCGCTCTAGTTTTCCTGCCAATCCTGCCAGGTCTTCGACCACGAATGCAGGATGCGCTTTCTTAGCGGGCCGGAAATCATCTTCCACGCCGAGATGAATTTCCGCACTGCCCGTATCCAACCAAAGACCACCGCGCGAAGCGAGCGCAGCAGGTTTTTCTTGTTCTTTCCAGCCCAGAATGCCGCAGTAGTAGCCTCTGCAAAGGTCCTCACTGCCGGTCGGTATTGCAAGCTGGACGTGATGCAGCTTCATGGGGTCACGCTGACAATTCTGCGCGCACGTAGCCACGAGAACTTTCGAGCAATTGTTTGGTGTATTCGTGAACGGGCTGCATCGCTCGCATGTCTCCAACACTCATGATCTCGACAATTTCCCCGTTTCGCATGACCGCAATGCGTTCGCACATGTGCCCGACAACAGCCAGATCATGGCTGACCATGAGGTATGTGAGATTGCGCGCCGCCCGCAGATCGGTGAGCAGGTTGAGAATCTCCGCCTGGACCGAAACATCGAGTGCTGATGTCGGTTCATCCAGAAGCAGAGTTTGCGGTTCTGGGGCCAGGGCGCGTGCGATGGCAACGCGCTGCCTCTGACCGCCAGAAAGCTGGTGCGGATAGCGGAACCGAAACGATGATCCGAGACCGACGTCGTCCAGCAAATTGACAATCCGCTTGTCTATGCCGCTGAAACCGTGGAGACCGAGCGTCTCGCTCAACACCTGGTCGACCGAGTGTCGTGGATGCAACGAAGCATAGGGATCCTGAAAGACCATCTGAACGCTTTTGTAAAATGACCGCGTTCGGCTCTTCCCCAACAGTTCGCCACCGGCCTGCATCTTTCCCCGCCAGTCCGGGGCGAGGCCGGTCAGGGCGCGAAGTATCGTCGACTTGCCGGAACCGCTTTCACCGACCAGACCGAAACTATCACCCTGCGCGACTTCAAATGACGCCGAGCGGACTGCGTCGACCCGGTCTCGACCAGAACCAAACCAGACATCAAGATCTTTGATGACAATACCGCTCATAGCATACCGCTCACGCTGTCGGCATTGCGCCAGACCGGATCGCGTTTGAGCACTTCGAGCCTGCGATCGGGTTGATCCAGACGCGGCAGCGAGTTTAACAGCCCGCGCGTATAGGGATGTTGAGCCTCACTTAATCTGTCGGCCCGGCAAACCTCGACGATGCGGCCCGCATACATGATCAAGACCCGGTCGCAGAACGAAGATACCAGATTCAGGTCGTGGCTGATGAAGATCAGACCCATGCCTCGTGCCTCGACCAATCGATCCAGAATACTCAGGACCTGCGTCTGGACGGACACGTCGAGAGCTGAGGTTGGTTCGTCGGCAATCAAAATCTCCGGATCCGGTATCAACATCATCGCTATCATGATGCGCTGCCCCATTCCGCCGGACATTTCATGCGGATAAGCGCGGAAAACCCGCTCAGGATCGCGGATGGATACGGCCTCGAGCATTTCGAGCGCTTTGCGCCTGGTCTCGGCTTTTGTGGCGTTCGCATGCAGTGCATAAGATTCCATGATCTGTTCACCGACAGTCATCACCGGGTTGAGCGAAAATTTCGGATCCTGCATGACCATCGAGATCCGCTGCCCACGTACAGTGCGCATCTGACGCTCCGACATGGCCATGATGTCCTGTCCGTCAATCGCAATACGGTCTGCGGTGACGATGCCGGGTTTGCGAATAAGCCGCAGTATGGCGCGCCCGGTCATGGATTTTCCTGAGCCGCTTTCCCCGACAATGCCCAACCGTTCCTTACCCAGAGAAAACGAAACCCCGCGAACCGCGTCAAACACGCCGGTGCGGCTGGGAAACCTTACCCAGAGATTTTCGACATCAAGCAGATTCATTCACCTGAATCCTTTGGATCGAGCACATCGCGCAAGCCATCGCCGAGAAGATTGAAGGCAAGGCTGACCGTGAATATGGCGAGACCCGGCATTGTAGCAATCCACCAATGATCAAGGATGAACTTGCGCCCTTCAGATATCATTGCACCCCATTCGGGCGATGGCGGTTGGGCGCCGAGCCCCAGAAAACCCAGTCCGGCCGCTGCCAGAATAATGCCCGCCATATCCAGAGTAACCCGCACGATCAGAGACGATATGCATAGCGGCCAGATGTGCCTGGTGATTATTCGCAGCGCCCCTGCCCCCTGCAATTTGACCGCGTGTATGTAGTCGGACTGACGAATGGTGAGAGTTTCGGCCCGCGCTATGCGAGCATAAGGCGGCCAGGCTGTCAGAGCGATCGCCAGAACCGCGTTCTCGATTCCGGCGCCCAGCGCTGCAACAAAGGCCAGCGCCAGAACAAGGCGTGGAAAAGCCAGAAAGATATCGGTGATCCGCATAAGGATCATGTCGGCCCAACCCCCGACATATCCGGCAACGGTACCGACAAACAGCCCGACAACCGGAGCGATCAGCGCAACCAGAATGACGATGTATAGAGTGATGCGCGAGCCATAGATCAGGCGACTCAATATATCGCGCCCAAGGGAATCTGTTCCCAGCAAGAATCCGTCCGTCCACAACGGCTTAAGCCGGTTACCGAGATCCTGGGCAAATGGATCATGTGGCGCCAGCCACGGAGCCAGGATCGCAACGAGAACCAAGGTGACCAGAATTCCAAAGCCAATCATTGTCAGCTTGTTCGACTTGAGAGTCAGCCAGCCCTGATACAATGACGCCAGGCGGGCCTGTCGCCTGGAAGCGGGCGTATCGGTGAGCAGCCATCGCCTCAGGGACGGCTTGTCCGATTCAGGCATCTGGTTCCTGGAAGCCGCCGGATTGGTCATCGCGCCCTCGGATCAAAGAACTTGTAAAGCAGGTCGGAGAAAATATTGAGGCACACAAACACCAGGCCGACGACCACCGTCCCTCCCAGCACGGCATTCATGTCTGCCGACAGCAGCGCGGTTGTGATGTAAGAGCCAATTCCGGGCCAGGCAAATATGATCTCGGTTAAGACCGAACCTTCCAACAAACCGGCATAGGAAAGCGCAATCACCGTGATGAGCGGAACCTTGATGTTTCCGAATGCGTGGCGCCAGACAACCGTCCACTCCGACATGCCTTTTACCCGTGCTGTGGTTATGTATTCAGCGCTTAGCTGCTCCAGCATGAATGACCGCGTCATCCGGCTGATATAGGCAAGACTATAGTAGCCGAGCAGCGATGCCGGCAGGATGATATGACTCACGGCGTTCCAGAAGACGTCCCACTGACCGTCCAGAGCGCTGTCCACAAGGATCATGCCGGTAACGCTCGGCACCAGATCAACATAAAAGATGCCGACGCGCCCGGGCCCACCGACCCAGCCCAATATGCCGTAGAACACGAGAAGTCCTACAAGTCCGAGCCAAAAAATGGGCATTGAGTAGCCAATGAGAGCGACCACCCGGGCCACCTGATCGATCCAGGTTCCACGTTTGACGGCGGCCAGCACCCCAAGCGGGACACCGACAACCACGCCAAGCAGAGTGCCCAGTGTTGCCAGCTCCAGCGTGGCAGGAAAAACCCGCGCAATGTCGTCCGCCACTGGTCGAGCCGTTAGTCTCGACTGACCGAAATCCCCCTGGATGACATCGCCGATGTAAACGAAAAACTGTACGATGAGTGGCTTGTCGAGCCCCATTGCAATGCGTGTGGCTTCGTAGGCTTCGCGCGATGCCCGTTCACCCAGCACCGAAATTACAGGGTCAATCGGCATCACTCTGCCTATGACGAAGGTGACAAACAGCAGCCCCAACATCGTCACGGCTATGGAGCCGAGTATTTTTGCAGCCCGGACCAGGCTTTCGACAAGGGCCGACGGCTGCCGCCCCTTGTCAATATCGGATTGCGCAGTCACTCAGCGCGGCTTATTTGGTGACGGGCCAGTACGACACCGCCGTTATCGCGCTGCCGAGCCTCAGGTTCTTAATGGTCTTTTTCAGACCCACCTGTTCGATCTTCTGGAACATGACTGCGAATGGTGACTTCTGCTGATGCTCACGCTGCAGATCTTCGTACATGCTCCGGCGCTTGTCGGTATCGCCTTCAACGACTGCAGCGTCGACTTTAGCGTTCATGTCTCCGGGATCCCAGGCATTCCTGTAGGCAAGGAAGCCGGTGGCTTTGATCTCATCGGAATTATCAGGGTTGTAGGCAAATGTGCCTGCATTGGTCTGCGGATCAGGATAGTCGGGGCCCCATGCTCCCAGATACATATCCAGCTCACGGGCCCGATATCGGGTCAGTATCTGTTTGCCAGTCCCGATGGTGATGTTCATTTTGATGCCGGCTTGAGAGAATGTGTTTTGGAGTGACTGAGCAATCTCGACCCGCTCCTGGGCCTCGCGGACTCCGGCCTCGAACTCGAACCCATCAACGCCGGCTTCCTTCAACAGAGCCTTGGCCTTTTCAACGTCCATGGAGAATGGTTTGTCGTCAATTTCGCCGAGATAAGTCCGCGGAAGAAAGGCCTGATGAACGGTCCACTGGCCCTTGAGAAATGAATTCTGCATGCCCTCGTAGTCGATCAGATACTTCATCGCTTCAACGACTTTGGGATTCGAGAATACCGGGTGCTTCTGATTGAAGGAAATATACATCAGCCGGCCGCGCAGCTCTTCATAAACTGTCAGAGCGTCGCTGCTTTCAACTGCAGCAATGTCTTCCGGACTCAGATTGCGTGCGACATCAACATCGCCCTTTTCCAACAGCAATCGCTGTGTCGCGCTTTCCTGAATGTGGCGCACGATGACCCGTTTCATTGCGGGTTCACCTTTGTAGAAATCCGGATTGGCTTCCAGCGTGACGGAGTCACTGGGTTTCCAGCTTACAACTTTGTAGGCACCGGAACCGGCCGAATTGGTTTTCAGCCATTCGTTGCCCATATCACCGTCTTTTTCGTTGGCCATGACAGTTTTTTTGTCGACGATGCCGCCGATGGTCGACGTAAGGCAGTTGAGAACAAACGACGTTGCATATTTCTTATCGGTGGTGATCGACAGTTTGTTACCATCTGCTTTGATGGTTTGCTCGACATTGTCGGCAGAAAAACCGAACTGCGTCAGGATAAACGACGGCGTCTTATTGAGAACTACGGCGCGACGCAGCGAGAATTCTGCATCTTCCGCAGTGACCGGATTTCCGGAGTGAAATTTCAGCCCATCGCGGATTGTAAATGTAATCGTCTTGCCGTCTTCAGAAACATCCCAGCTTTCGGCGATATCGGGTTCATAACCCTTTTCCATGGCCAACGGGTCGAAATTGACGAGCTTGCCATAGACGTTGCGACTCACATCGCTGCCGGCGAACTCAAACGATTCTGCGGGATCAAGCGTGGTAATGTCATCGATGCGATTGGCGATGACCAGCATGTTTGGCGGCGTTTCGGCGTGAGCCTGCATTACCGGGACGGTGGTTACAGCACCTGCGAGGCCAAACATGGCACCCATCATCAAGCTTTTCATGTGTCTCATTCGATCTACTCCTGATCCGTTGTTGATTGGTCGTGTCGTTGCCCCGCAGTTATTCTCCCCATGTTTTCTCCAAAACTCTCAACCAATTGCCATGGCAGAGCTTGCGCATCAGCCCATCGTCATAGCCATGTTGGCGCATTGCTTCGCGCAGCTTGGTAAGTCCAGCGGCATCCTTTATGGCGGCTGGGATCATTGCTCCGTCGAAGTCAGAACCAAAGCCTACGCGACTTTCTCCAAGAATTGCAATCAGATGATCCAGATGACGCAACATCTGTTCGATTGGAACGTCAGATCGCATCCTGCCGTCTTCACGAAGAAAGGCCACCGCGAAGTTCAAACCGACCATTCCGTCGCTTTCGGCTATTGCTCCAAGCTGCTTGTCTGTGAGATTGCGAGGGTGCGGACAAATCGCGTGGACGTTGGAATGGGTAGCAACGAGCGGATGTTTGCTGAGGCGGGCAACGTCCCAAAACCCGGCTTCATTGAGATGAGACAGATCAATCATGACGCCCAGTGCATTGCATTTCTCGATCAGGCGGATGCCGTGATCAGTCAGTCCCTCACCGATGTCAGGTGAACCAGGAAATCGCGAAGGAACGCCCTCGGCGAAGATTGTTGGGCGGCTCCAGACCGGACCCAGTGAGCGCAGACCCGCTCGATACAAAACATCCAGGGAGTGAAAGTCCGGATCAATTGCCTCCGCCCCTTCGATGTGAAACACAGCTGCGAGTTTGTCGTCTTTCAGGCATGTCTCGATGTCTTTGACGGTTCTGCAGACTCGCAGAACGTCCAGTTCCTCCAATCGAAACAATATCGAGGCTTCCGCCATAACCGTTTGCACGGCATCGGCGGCCGAAACGGGTGGCGGCAGGGGCAGATCATATGTCCGCCGGTTCATTTGCCGGCCTATCTTTTTTCGGTCGTAAGGCGATGCAATCCAAATGGCAAAAAAGCCGCCGCCGAATCCGCCGGACCGGCATTTGGCAATATCCAGATGACCCTCCCGACCAGACACAAAGGTCTCCACCGCATCAAGACCACCCGCGCGAAGCAACCGCGTCAGAACATCGTTATGTCCATCAAAAATTGGGAAGTCCAAAACTGCCGGTGCCCGGGTGTTATCGATCCTGGCCTAAGCTTGTTGGACGACGCGAAGAAGTTCAAGTCGCTCCCGAAAAAGAAACCTGAACCTCGATGTTGTAGAGCCGGAAAGGCAAGAATTATCAGTTGTGGGGCCGATGCCGCGCTGCAACGCATTCAGGAAGCATTGGCAATGGGTCAGAATCTCATCGCCCTGACCCGACTGAAAACAAAAAAGGCGATTGGACCTGGTTCTGTCCAATCGCCTGAGTCGTAAGGTCCGCTAGGGGCATTGGCAGACCTTGTATGGTTAACATAGTCACCCCGCGCGCGCTGTAATGTGAGGTTTGTCACACTTTGGACAGAGGCCTCATGCTCGCCAACGCGAGCGTCACAGAATCGGCACGACGAAGCTAGGCTGCTCTTGAATCTGCTGCGGTGTCGCCAGCAGCTCGGACGGTAGGATCGGCCGCGTAGGGTTTTGCACCATGTTCCCCGACAAATTTTTCCATCCATTCGCTCATATCTCTTGCCGGCATG
>CALIOE010000149.1 GCA_938044775.1 uncultured Rhizobiaceae group bacterium | reverse complement strand
GAATATCTTAAAGTCAAAAATCAAGAAAGCTGCACTTCGCCCTGAATAAGCAGGACAAATGGTGGGCGATGACAGGCTCGAACTGCCGACATCTTCGGTGTAAACGAAGCGCTCTACCAACTGAGCTAATCGCCCGCACATTTTGCGGATATCTTTCCACCTTCTCCAACACAGAAGAAAGTGGCGCGAGTGACGGGACTCGAACCCGCGACCTCCGGCGTGACAGGCCGGCACTCTAACCAACTGAGCTACACCCGCAACCGCCCGGCAAACAGCCCGGCAGTGGAGAGTGCAATAAGGTTGGGGTGGGTTGAAGTCAAGCGACTGGCGGTCGATTTTGTCACGCAGAACGCGGTTTTTTTCGGGCGGCCGCCGGAGCGCCTGAAAACGGTTGTCACCGGGGCACAAAGATCCGGTAAAAAAACAGTTTTTGCCGGTCATGTGACGTATTGCTGCCTTGCCTTGAAGGGCCGTCTCAGCTACGTGACCCTTGGCTATTTTAAAGGAGCCATCATGGAACAACTGCTTCTTTCCTATCTGCCCGTTCTGATCTTTATGGGTGTGGCGCTTTTCATTGGTTTGGCTTTGCTGGTAGCACCGTTTCTGGTCGCTCATCGTGCCCCAAACGACGAAAAGCTCTCAGCCTATGAATGCGGATTCAACGCATTTGATGATGCACGAATGAAATTTGATGTCCGCTTCTATCTCGTTGCTATCCTGTTTATCATTTTTGATCTGGAAGTCGCCTTTCTGTTTCCATGGGCAGTCAGCTTCGGGAATATCGGTTGGCTGGGGTTCTGGTCTATGACCGTCTTCCTCGCCGTGCTCACCATCGGGTTCATCTATGAGTGGAAGAAAGGTGCACTGGACTGGGATTGATCCCCGCCGGTGCTCCAGCGTTTCGATGTAACTTCAACGGATTAAATCATGTCAGCCCAGGACAATTCCTCAACCCTCATCGCTCCGAGCCCCAAAGGCATTATTGATCCGGGCACAGGAAAGCCGATCGGTGCTGACGACGCATTCTACGGCGAGATTAATGACGAACTGGCCGACAAAGGCTTTTTGGTCACTTCAACCGATGATCTCATCAACTGGGCCCGCACGGGCTCTTTGATGTGGATGACCTTCGGACTGGCCTGCTGCGCTGTTGAGATGATGCAACTGTCGATGCCTCGATACGATGCCGAGCGTTTCGGCTTCGCTCCGCGTGCTTCTCCCAGGCAATCCGACGTCATGATTGTTGCCGGCACCTTAACCAACAAGATGGCGCCGGCCTTGCGGAAGGTCTACGATCAGATGCCCGAGCCACGGTATGTGATCTCCATGGGGTCATGTGCCAATGGCGGCGGCTACTACCACTATTCGTATTCCGTGGTGCGCGGCTGTGATCGCGTGGTGCCGGTAGATATCTACGTGCCTGGTTGCCCTCCAACAGCTGAGGCGCTGCTCTATGGTGTGCTGCTGCTGCAGAAAAAGATCCGCCGTACGGGCACGATAGAACGTTAGGAATTCGCGCAATGGATAACCAGGCTGTCCTCGACTTCCAGGCTTACATGTTGGAAACGACCGGTGATCGCATTGATTCGGCTGATGTGGTCTTAGGTGAACTGACGCTCAGCTGCACACCCGACAACATCATATCGGTTCTGCGCTTTCTTCGCGACGACGTTCAAAGCCGGTTTGTTTCGCTGATCGATATCTGCGGCGTTGATTATCCTGAGCGCAAGAAGCGCTTCGATGTGGTCTATCACTTGTTGTCTCCCACCCAAAATCAACGCATCAGGATCCGGGTTCAAACCGACGCGCAGACGCCTGTGCCAAGTGTGGTTGAGGTTTACCCGGGAGCCGATTGGTTCGAACGTGAGGCCTATGATCTTTACGGTATTCTGTTTACCGGTCATCCGGATCTTCGCCGGCTGCTCACCGATTACGGCTTTGAGGGACATCCCTTGCGCAAGGACTTCCCGCTGACCGGTTTTACTGAGGTTCGCTACGACGACGAGCAAAAGCGCGTTGTCTATGAGCCCGTGAACCTCCGTCAGGAATTCAGAAACTTCGACTTCCTTTCGCCCTGGGAAGGTACGGATTACGTGCTGCCAGGGGATGAGAAGGCTGAACCGAAAGCAAACTGACCATGCCCGAAGTCGACATCAGAAACTTCAACATCAACTTCGGTCCGCAGCACCCCGCGGCGCACGGTGTTTTACGCCTTGTGCTGGAATTGGACGGAGAGGTTGTGGAACGTGTTGATCCACATATCGGCCTGTTGCACCGCGGCACCGAGAAGCTGATCGAACACAAGACCTATCTGCAGGCCATGCCGTATTTTGATCGGCTCGACTACGTGGCTCCTATGAACCAGGAGCACGCTTTCTGTCTGGCTGTTGAGAAGCTGACCGGTATGGAAGTGCCCCGCCGGGGACAGTTGATCAGGGTCCTTTATTCCGAGATTGGCCGCATCCTGTCTCATTTGCTCAATATTACCACACAAGCCATGGATGTCGGCGCGCTGACGCCTCCTCTGTGGGGCTTTGAAGAGCGCGAAAAGCTGATGATATTCTACGAGCGCGCATGTGGCGCTCGTATGCATGCAGCCTATTTCAGACCCGGTGGGGTTCATCAAGACATTCCGCAAAAGCTGGTCGACGATATCGCCGCGTGGTGTAAATCCTTCCCTGCAGTCGTCGATGACATTGATACGTTACTGACCGACAACCGAATTTTTAAGCAGCGCAATGTCGACATTGGTATTGTCTCGCTGGAAGACGCATGGGCCTGGGGGTTTTCCGGAGTAATGGTCCGTGGTTCCGGAGCAGCCTGGGACCTGCGCAAATCTCAGCCGTACGAGTGCTACGACGAGATGGAATTTGATATTCCGGTTGGAAAAAACTGTGACAATTATGATCGCTATCTGATCCGCATGCTGGAAATGCGAGAGTCAGTGAAGATTATGGAGCAGTGCTGCAAAAAGCTTTCAAGCCCGGACGGGCAGGGACCGGTGGCTTCTACCGACGGTAAGGCGGTTCCGCCAAAACGCGGTGAAATGAAGAAGTCCATGGAAGCGCTCATCCATCATTTCAAGCTCTACACAGAGGGCTTCAAGGTGCCCGCAGGCGAGGTCTATGCGGCGGTTGAGGCACCGAAGGGGGAATTCGGCGTCTATCTGGTGTCCGATGGCTCCAACCAGCCCTATCGCTGCAAGCTGCGTGCACCCGGTTTCGCCCATCTACAGGCGATGGATTTCATGTGTAAGGGCCATATGCTGGCCGATGTTGGCGCTGTACTCGGGTCAATGGACATCGTGTTTGGTGAGGTCGACCGTTGAGCATTCTGCCCACTTTGGCCCCTCTCGTTACGGGTTTGCTGGCAGCAGGTCTCTGCGCCATGGGTGTCGTATTTATTGCCAACACTCGACTTGGTTTTAAACTGTCTGGTCACGAAGAAATAGCGCTTCCTGCAGTCATGGGTGGTCGCTACATCGGTCTTGCCGCCATCGTTGTGGGGCTGCTGTTTATGCGGGACTACCCGGCACTCGCACTGGCGTTTGCCGTTGGGGCAGGGCTCGGCCTATTTGATGGGGTTGTGACAGCGCGTGCCGGCGGCAGTGCTCGTGGCCATGTTGTTGTAGGCGTCTTCGCGGCGCTGCTCTCGTTTTACTATTTTTCCGTCGCTTCGACGTTTGAGGTTTAATCATGTCTGTTCGCCGTCTTGCTGAAGACCATGTTCAACCGGCAGAATTTGCCTTCTCCCGCGCCAATGCCGCCTGGGCCAAGAAAAAGCTCAAGGATTATCCTAAGGGCCGCGAGGCGTCTGCGGTAATACCGCTGCTGATGCGCGCGCAGGAACAGGATGGATGGGTCACACGGCCGGCAATCGAGTTTGTTGCCGGCATGCTCGATATGCCCTTGATTCGGGTTCTCGAAGTGGCGACGTTCTACACCCAGTTTCAGTTAGCTCCGGTCGGCAAACGGGCGCATGTTCAGGTCTGCGGCACGACACCATGCATGTTGCGCGGGGCCGGTGAGTTGATGGACGTTTGCAAGAAACGCATCTCACCCAACCAGTTCGAAGTGACTGCTGATGGCAATCTCTCCTGGGAAGAAGTTGAGTGCCAGGGGGCTTGCGTCAATGCCCCGATGATCATGATTTTTAAGGATACTTATGAAGATCTTTCTGCCGCTCAACTTGAAGAAATTATCGACAAGTTCGATGCCGGCAACGGCAATCAGGTGAAACCAGGTCCACAGATCGATCGGGTCTATTCTGCGCCGTTTGGTGGATTAACCTCGCTTACCGACGATCCAAAAATCAAAGGCACACGAAAACCGGCCAACAGCAACACCAGTGCAGCATCAACGGCTAAGACCAAGCCGTCCTCAAAAGCCAAACGTACTGTAAAGAAACCTCCGGCTGTTGCTGGATTGATCGGCGCAAATGTTGCGGTGGCAAAGAAAGCCCCGATCGCCAAGAAGGTTGCTGCTAAAGCCGCTGCCGGAAAGCCTCAGGGAATTCGCAAGCCGACCAAACCGGACAATCTCAAGATGATTTCCGGCGTGGGTCCGAAAATTGAGGGCACATTGAACGAACTCGGGGTCTGGAAGTTCGAACAGATATCGAAGTGGAAAAAGGCCGAGCGCGACTGGGTCGACAACTATCTGAGCTTCAAGGGGCGCATTGACCGCGACGACTGGGTCAAACAGGCCAAGGCGCTCGCCAAGGGTGGTCGCGCTGAATATGTCCGTGTCTTCGGCAAAGAACCGCGTTAGGATTGAATAATGTTGCAAGATAAAGATCGCATATTCAATAACATCTATGGAATCCATGATAAATCGCTTAAAGGTGCGATGGCGCGCGGCCACTGGGACGGCACAAAAAAAATCATTGATAAAGGCCGCGACTGGGTGATCGACAACATGAAGGCTTCAGGTCTTCGTGGTCGGGGCGGAGCGGGCTTTCCCACTGGTCTCAAATGGTCGTTCATGCCGAAAGAAGTGGCCGAGCGGCCACATTATCTGGTCATCAACGCTGATGAATCAGAGCCGGGCACCTGCAAAGACCGTGACATCATGCGGCACGACCCGCACACGCTCATTGAAGGTTGCCTGCTGGCATCTTTCGCCATGAATGCGCATGTGGCCTATATCTATATCCGC